>SHZQ01000121.1 GCA_009695535.1 Methyloglobulus sp. | reverse complement strand
ACCAGTTTTATGGTAGGCAATGAAAACACTGGGCAATGGATAAAACGCTCCTCTTTTGATGAGCTTAAGGTTTTGGCTTCCCTACTGGGTCGGTCTTTGGGTCACGCGAAGTCTGGTCATAAGGCAAATTTTGCGAGTTATGCGAGTGCAGAAAAATTACCTAAAATGGGACAGGGCGAAGACCTTTTTCGCTCCCATTGTGATTCTTGCCATAGCTTGGGCAATGAGGATGGCTTATGGCCAGGGTTGCAAGGCGTGACGCAATGTCGAGATAAGGCGAGGTTAGCACGTTGGATAAAAACACCGGACAAGCTATTAGCAGAAAAAGACCCCATCGCAATCGAACTCTACAATCGTTACAATAAAATATTGATGCCTAATTTAAGGCTTAATGACTCTGATGTGGAAGGTCTGATTAAATACATGGAATCAACTAGCAAAAGACCATACGATGCGATTTGAGAAGGCATCTTATGTAAGCGAGGCGGGAATTTCAAAGCCAATTCTAAGCGTCGTCTAACTCTTCCATTTCGATAGCGGCTTTATTCCAGCGGTAATTGGGCGCAATGCTAATCAGAAGGGTCAATAACGTAGCTATATAAGGCACTGATTGAACGGCTAATACGGCTACCCAAAGATGACCGCCGAGGTTATCGAAATGCTCTGCATTACTCATAAACAGGATTGCAGTAACCAAAAAAGCAAGTATTAATAATTCTTCTCTAATTGTCATTAAGCCGGCAAATAAAGGCCCTTGTTTTTCATACTTTGGCGTACGCATGAAGGGTTTGCCGTTGATAAATAAGCCTTGTATTGTGCCTTTTGCAACAGTATGGGTTAAGGATAAACCCGTCAAGGATGCGCCGATGGATTGCCAAACAGAACAAGGTACTCGTACTTGATATAGCCACAAGCTACGGATTATTTTAAAGCTGAACAAGCCGATGGTAGGCAGTAGAAAAGCGGTAATCGGCAGCTCTACATTGGGTCTATTACCTTCTATTTTAAAATCATGAATAAATAGGCGATCTAAGAAAATCATCACTTGATCTAGGACATTTGCTCCGCCTGAGCTTTGCAAATTTTCGATCAAAATATCAAATAATGGGCTAACTTTTATGCCATACCAGATCATCCCTGTTAACACCAAGCTGGCAGTGGTAAATAGCAGTGCCAGCGCATCAGAAAACCAGGGCAGCCACCCTGCTACGAAGTAATAGCGTTGGGCAGAGGTTAGCGGAGATTTTTTTGACGGGATAAAGCTGCGCCAATGCGCTTTGATGATCTGCATCGCACCATATACCCAACGGTAACGTTGGGTCATATAGCCAGACATGGTGTCTGGCATTAAGCCTTTGCCAAAAGAGTCTTTGCAATAGACCGAATCATAGCCTGCTTCGTAAAGCCTAAGCCCTAATTCGCTGTCTTCGCAGATGCACCACTGTGCCCAATTACCCACTTCGAGTAAGGCCGATTTCCTGACCATCGTCATCGTGCCGTGTTGGATAATGGCGTTGTATTCGTTACGTTGCACCATGCCGATATTGAAGAAACCGGCGTACTCCCAATAACAAAGTGACTTGAATGCGCTGATGTGCAGGTCGCGGTAATCTTGGGGCGATTGTACAAAGCCGACATTTTCATTGTCGAAATACGGTATCATGCGTTTTAGCCAGTCTGGCGAGAGGATGTAATCGCTATCGATAACGGCGATAATTTCCGCGTCATTGGCGGTTTGTTCTAAGGCATGATTGATCGCCCCCGCCTTAAATCCTGGCCAGTTTTCCAAATGAAAGAATCTAAACATAGATCCCAATCGTTCACAATCTTCTTTGACAGGCTCCCATATGGCGGGATCTTTAGTGTTGTTGTCCATGACCAGGACTTCAAGATTGGGGTAATCCACTTTAGCCAGTGCTTCCAGCGTTTTCCGCACCATTTTTGGCGGTTCGTTATGGATAGGAAGATGCAGCGATACCTTAGGATACTTAAAATCAGAGGAAGGTTCTAAAGGTTGGAATGTGCGCGCCGTTTTTCGATGCCAGACGATTTCGGCAATTTCCAGGCTTTCTATGAGCAAAATAATGAGCGCCATGATTTGCATCAATACTATCAGCACCCAAAAGGCAATGGACATGCTGGTTTGATACTGTTGGGCACCGATAGAAATCGTCCAGAAAATAAAAGATGCCGCAAGGTTGGCAACCACACCGAAAAACAATATGCCGGGTAGTTTCATGGTATTACGCGTGTATAAAAACACGCCCATAATAAGGACACTGAAAATAGCTGCCCCTGTCGCCCAGTGTTCCCAGGTTGGCAGAGTTATGACTTCGCCATCCATCGGAAATTTGAGCTGCCTGTCGGCGTTGAAAAGCCCCCAATAAGCACCAGCCGTCCCTTCATTAGTACGTTTCCAGGGCTGATCGAACGCTTCAATGACGTAATAAGCCAGTTTTTCTTTGGCAGCACGGTTAAGAAATTCACGTAGGAATTTGGCTTGATTGTTTTTGGAAGCCGTCGCGTGAATATAGGGTTGCCCATCTGAAGGCCAGCCCACCTCGGTAATCACGATAGGCTTATTGGGGAATGCGATTTGCAAATCATGGTAACGGTCAAAGACATAATCGACGGCTTCATCGACAGAAATACCTTCCCAATAAGGTAGAAAATGCGCGCCGATATAATCGACTTCCTTAGCGAGATCGGGATTTGCTAACCACCTATCCCAAGTTTCCGATGTGCTGACAGGTCGCCAAGTACGCTTTTTGACTTCGCGGATGTATTCGATTAATTGTTCTTTGGGAATATCATTGCGGAGCAATACCTCATTGCCTACCATCAATCTTACAATTCTATTATTGTCTTCTCGGCTTAACTGAATAAGAGTTTCAATTTCCTGGCGGTTTTTTTCCTTATCGACACCTATCCATGCGCCTAGGGTAACGTTGAGATTATGCTTAACCGCCAGCTCAGGAACTTTATGCAGACCTTGTAGTACGCTATAGGTACGGATAGCATGAAATTTGCCCTCCAATAAGGTCAAATCTTTATCTATGTCTGCTTCATTGTAGGCGAGGGTTTTTTTGGTCTCAAGGGTTTCATCTTTTTTGGTAGGATCAAAAGTGACACCCATTGTGGTGCTGGTCCAAGACTCTAACTGGAGCGGGTTGTTGATGTAACTCCATATATTGAAATTAATGGCGACCAGCAAGGCAAGAGAAAGGATTATGGCTAACGTTCTTATCATTGCTTTACTCGGTGGTATTCGCGTATTTCAAAATTGTTTATGTTATTGTTTTTTAATGAAAATATCGGTAATCGTGCCGGTTATCATTTCGGCAGCAAAACCCAGTGTTTCCGATAAGGTTGGGTGTGGATGGATAGTTAAGCCAATATCTTCTGCGTCAGCACCCATCTCCAAAGCTAAAACGGCTTCGGCAATCAATTCACCTGCGTTAGTGCCAACTATGCCAGCGCCAAGAACTCGTCCCGTGCCTTTTTCGCAAATCAGTTTGGTGACGCCTTCCTTGCGGCCTATGCTTAAAGAGCGGCCACTGGCAGCCCAAGGGAATGCGGCTTTGTCGTATTCTATGCCCTGTTGTTTGGCTTGGTTTTCGGTCAAGCCCATCCAGGCGATTTCAGGATCGGTGTAGGCGACGTTGGGTATGGTCAAGGCATCGAATGCCGCTTTATGCCCAGCGGCAACTTCGGCGGCGACTTTGCCTTCATGTGCGGCTTTATGGGCGAGCATGGGATTGCCGACTATATCGCCAATGGCAAAGATGTGGCCGACATTGGTGCGCTGTTGCTTATCGACAGCGATAAAACCTTGTTCATCAACGTTAACACCCGCCTGTTCAGCGGCGATGATTTTGCCATTGGGTCTTCTGCCCACGGCGACCAATACAGAATCAAACAATTCGTATTCAGGCGCACCCTTGCCTTCAAATACTACTTTTAGACCTTTGCTTTGCGCTTGGATGGACGTAACTTTCGACTCTAACCAGATGTTTTTATATTGTTTTTTGATGCGGCGAAACAAGGGCGTAACCAAATCTTTATCGCAGCCAGGAATGATTTGATCCATCAACTCGACGACACTGATTTCCGATCCTAAAGCGTGATAAACCGTTGCCATTTCCAGGCCGATAATGCCGCCGCCAACAATCAGCAGTTTTTTGGGGATTTGCTTTAGCTCTAGCGCATCGGTTGAATCCATTAAACGCGCATCGTCATAAGGAAACGACGGGATTTTAGTCGGATACGATCCTGCGGCGATAATTGCTTGGTCGAATTGTACTGTCGTTATCGCGCCTTGTTCGTTTTTAACACTGATGGTGTTGGCTGAGGTAAACTTTCCAAAGCCTTGTACCAAGGTGATTTTTCGTTGCTTAATCAGACCAGCCAAGCCGTCATTCAGGGTTTTGGTGACGCTGGCTTTCCAAGCACGGACTTTATCGAGATCAATCTTTGGTTTGCCGAAACTGATACCGTTTTCTCCGAATTCTTCTGCTTCATGGATAACCAATGCCATATGCAACAAGGCTTTTGAGGGAATACAGCCCACATTCAAGCAAACCCCGCCTAATACGGGATAACGCTCGATGAGTACGACTTGCTTACCTAAGTCCGCAGCACGGAAGGCGGCGGTATAACCGCCAGGGCCGCCACCCAACACAACGATTTCTGTTTTTAGTTCATTACTTCCTGGATTGCTTGCCATTGATTGTTCTCCTGTCAAAGTAATAAACGTCTAATATCGCTTAAATTTTGTTTGATGAAGGCCATAAATCGTGCGCCTTCTGCGCCATCGATTACTCGATGATCGTAAGTCAAATCCAGCGGCAACATTAATCTTGGGATAAATTCTTTACCATTCCAAACAGGTTGCATTTTGGCGCGGGTTACGCCCAAGATGGCAACTTCTGGCGCATTGACGATAGGCGTAAATGCAGTGCCACCTATTCCGCCTAAGCTGGAGATGGTCAAACAGCCACCTTGCATATCGGCTGGCATAAGCTTGCCTTGCCGCGCTTTTTCACTTTTTTCTGCCAATTCTATTGCTAACTGATTAATGCTTTTGTTATCGACATTACGTAACACAGGAACGACCAAACCATTTGGTGTATCAACGGCGATACCGATATTGATGTACTTTTTGAGAATTAAATTCTCGCCGTCAGCAGATAAAGACGAGTTGAAACTAGGAAACTGCTTCATGGCGGCAACCAAGGCTTTGATAATAAACATCAAGGCAGTGATTTTTATCTCATCTTTGGCTTTTTCGGCATTTAATGCCACTCGGAAGGCTTCCATTTCGGTGATGTCGGTTTCTTCGTGGTAAGTCACCATCGGCAAGTTGAGCCAGACTCGGCTGAGATTTTGTCCGGTTAAGCGTTTAATTTTGCTAAGTTTTTGTATTTCTGTCTCACCAAATTGCGAGAAATCGACAGCGGGAATGGACGGAATGCCTGCACCGCTTTGCGGTGCGCCATTGCTGATGATGCGTTTAACATAGCTTTGGACATCCTGCTTTAGAATGCGACCTTTACGACCATTACCTGTGCTTATTTGGGTGATGTCTACGCCTAATTCCCGTGCAAATAGTCGCACGGAAGGTGAGGCGTGTGCACTTACTGCACTGCCTTGGTCAATAGCAGGAGCTAGAGCAGGTGGAGCAGCAGTGGGTTTAATGGGTTCTGGTGTTATAACTGGCACGGGTTGTTCTTGTGCTTTAGGTGCGGATACTTCCGGTTTTTGGGCTGGTTCTTCAGGTTTTGCTCCCGCACTATCCATCAATACCGTTGCAACTAACGAACCTTCGGCAACTTTATCGCCAGGTTTGA
>SHZQ01000120.1 GCA_009695535.1 Methyloglobulus sp. | reverse complement strand
AAAGCCAACCACTTCCCCAGACGTAACCGCATCATCAGCGGACTGTGCCAGGGCTTATTGGTTGTCGAAGCTGCCAAGCAAAGTGGCTCTTTGATTACTGCACGGATGGCGTTGGAACAAAACCGCGAAGTCTTTGCTATTCCAGGCTCTATCCATAACCCCCTGGCGCGAGGCTGCAATGCGCTAATCCGGGAAGGTGCTAAACTGGTCGAAACCACCCGGGATATACTTGAAGAATTTAGTCAATACATTCAACAATATGAAAACAATTCCGTTGAAATATTGCAAACAACGCTTGACCTGGAGCAACAAACACTATTGAATCGCGTCATGCTCAGCCCAACTTCCATCGACAAATTGGTTGAAGAATCCAGAATATCGGTAGAAGTCATTTCATCCATGCTATTGATATTGGAGTTATCTGGATACGTAGAGGCGAACGCTGGCGATAGCTATACCCGTTTGAAATAAACCAAAAACCTATGAAAGAAACTATTTTTGATGTCCTGATGTACCTTTTTGAACACTATATGGAAGATGAGCTTGAAATTCTTCCCGATAGTGATAGCGTCAGATCAGAATTATTGGCAGCGGGTTTTGAACAGGCTGAAGTCAATAAAGCCTTTGTTTGGTTGGAATCGCTTAGTTTGCAACGCGAAATACGCTCCACGATTACCACATCTTTCCGTATTTTTAGCCATGAAGAACAGACCAAGCTAGATCTTGAATGTCGCGATCTACTCATGTTTCTTGAACGTAGCGGCATCTTAAATTCCGCCAATCGGGAAGTGGTTATCGACCGTGCGCTTGCACTGGAAGATGAAGAACTCTCCATAGAAAAACTCAAGTGGATAGTCATGCTGGTGTTACTCAGCCAACCGGACGAAGAAATTGCCTTTTCCAGAATGGAAGATATAGTTTACGACCTTGTCCCCACTTATTTGAACTAAACACTTCCGCTTGCATTTGATTGAATGAGCAAGAACCTCGTTATTGTAGAATCCCCAGCCAAAGCCAAAACCATTGAGAAGTATTTAGGCAAAGACTTCCATGTGTTGGCTTCGTATGGCCATGTTCGCGACCTTGTCCCCAAAGAGGGCGCGGTTGACCCCGACAACGATTTTGCCATGAAATATGAGCTGATTGAGCGCAACCAAAAACACGTACAAACCATCAGTAAGGCACTTAAAGCGGCTGATGTGCTTTATCTGGCTACCGACCCTGACCGCGAAGGGGAAGCCATTTCCTGGCATTTGTACGAATTGCTCAAGGAAAAAAACCTATTAAAAAACAAGCCAGTACATCGGGTTGTGTTCCATGAAATCACCAAAAAAGCGGTTACTGAAGCCATCGCCAACCCATCAGAACTCGCTATCAATTTAATCAATGCCCAACAAGCACGACGGGCTTTGGATTATCTGGTTGGTTTTAAGTTGTCCCCGTTACTGTGGAAAAAGATACGCCGTGGCTTATCCGCAGGTCGTGTGCAAAGTCCCGCTTTACGCATGATTGTTGAACGCGAACTGGAAATTGAAGCTTTCAAAACCCGTGAATACTGGACGATAGATGCCGCATTAACCGCCCAGGAACAGGCGTTTAAAGCAAAGCTGACGCATTTTAACGGCGAAAAACTCACCCAATTCAGCATAACCGATGGTGAATTAGCAGAAAAAACCAAACAGACTTTGCTGGATGCCGCTGATGGCCAGTTAGTCGTCAGCAAGCTGGAAAAAAAGCAGCAAAACCGCAATCCCGCGCCACCGTTCATCACATCAACCTTGCAACAAGAAGCTTCGCGTAAACTCGGTTTCACTACCAAGCGTACCATGATGGTCGCGCAGCAATTGTACGAAGGTATTGATATTGGCGGCGAAACGGCAGGTTTGATTACTTACATGCGTACTGATTCCGTGAATCTATCAGTAGATGCGGTGCAGGAAATTCGCGCTGTAATTACCGACATTTATGGCGCAGATAACATCCCCAAAGAACCTCGGTTATTTAAAACTAAATCAAAAAATGCCCAGGAAGCACACGAAGCGATACGCCCGACCTATCCGCGCCATTTGCCCAGTCAGCTTAAAACGTATCTAAATGCCGAACAATTTAAGCTTTATGACTTGATTTGGAAACGTACGATTGCCTGTCAGATGATCCATGCCACATTGAATCTAGTCGCCGTTGATTTAAGTTGTGGCGAAGACGGCAAGCACACCTTCAGAGCGACTGGCTCTAGCATTGCCAATCCAGGCTTTATGGCGGTGTACTTGGAAGGAAAAGACGACACCAAAGAAAGCGACGATAAAGAAAACTTTTTGCCCTCTATGGAAGAAGGTCGTCCCGTCAAACTTAATGACATTGTCGCCGGACAACATTTTACCGAGCCGCCACCGCGTTATGGCGAAGCCAGCTTGGTAAAATCGTTGGAAGAACATGGCATAGGTCGTCCGTCCACGTATGCTTCGATCATATCGACCTTACAAAATCGTGAATACGTCACGCTAGAAACCAAACGCTTCTATCCGACCGATGTCGGCAGAATCGTCAATAAATTCCTGACCGAACATTTTACCAAATACGTCGATTACGACTTTACCGCCAATTTGGAAGATGAATTGGACGCGGTATCACGCGGTGAGCAGGACTGGATTCCGCTCATGACCAAGTTCTGGAAGCCGTTCAGCAATTTGATTATAGAAAAAGAAGCACAAGTCCAACGCAAAGATGTCACCCAAGAAGCCATTGACGAGAAATGTCCGCTTTGCACCAGTCCCTTGTCCATCCGTTTAGGACGCAATGGGCGCTTTATCGGCTGCACTAACTACCCCGAGTGCGCGTATACCCGTAACTTGAACGACGATGCCAGTGCCAGCACTGCACCGGAAACGGTCGAAGGTCGCGTTTGCCCGACCTGTGAATCGCCTTTGGTATTTAAAGTCGGTAAATATGGCAAATTTATCGGCTGTAGTGCTTATCCCAAGTGCAAACACATCGAGCCACTGGAAAAACCGCAAGACACAAAAGTCGAATGCCCACAATGCAAAAAAGGCACTATTCTCAAGCGCAAATCCCGTAATAGTAAGATATTTTATTCCTGTTCCGAATATCCCAAGTGCAGCTATGCACTGTGGAATGCGCCGATTAAAGATAGTTGCCCAGAATGCAACTGGCCTATTTTAGTCGTCAAAGAAACCAAAACACGCGGCGTGGAAAAAACCTGCCCCCAAAAAGATTGCAAATATGCCACGCCTTATGAAGGCGATCCCGCTGACGTGCAAGGGCCAAAAGAAACGGCTGCCTGAGAACAACCGATAATCAGCCGGAATACTCCGTTTTATTTTAAGCTACAAACAATTCAAAGGCCGTAAGTGGTCGCTTGATAACGGTCACTTACGGAGCTAACTGACAAGATTAAGCCAGTATTACTTTTTTTCAAAAAAGTAATAATCGCCGAATTTTCCTTTCAAAGTCATATTTTTGTCGCTTTTTTCCACGACAGTATACAAATCAAATCGGCTACCACCTAAAATCTCAACCTTCAATTTTCCGTTATCTATTTCATAATTTACGGGAGGTTGGTCGTAAAAAGTGCCTTCACGGGGAATATGTAAGATTGTTACTTTCCCGCCTTCAAACACCCAGGTATCTTCCCGCGTGATAGGTCGCCTATCGGTTAAAGAATTTTTAGTGGTTTGCAGCTTCCAAGTGCCTTGTACTTCTTCTTTGGATTGCACTGCAACATCAGCAGAAACAGCGTTTCCAAATAGGGTTAAACCCAAAATTGCTGTGGCTAGAAATATTTTTTTCATTATCACTTCCTGTATTTAAGGATTAAAAATAAACTTAAGGGCACCTCTACACACTACACTTACTCAGAACGGCAGTTATTACAAACCCAACTTAACGGGTATATTGGAGTTAATCAAGCGTGTAATGAGACCAAGTATCGACTTAAAAATGACTAAAAATGTCATTATGAGGCGAGAATACCGATTCTGTTGTTACTACAATTTGAGCTGCTACCGACTACATCTTACTACCATTGAAGGGATTAAGTGCTTAAAAAGGCGATAGCGGTATTTCAATGTTATCGGATTTCACTATGTGATCTAGGCAAACATCACTATCTTCTGGGTAAATTATTTTTTAATGAGCGCAATCAACTGCGCTTTATCATCAAAATTTACTTGATAACGTCCTAACACACTCATTCCCAACAACTTGTTTTCGCCTAACAATTGGTCAGCAATAAAGGCAACCTCAACATTTTCAACGGTTTCTCCAGCAATATTCAGCTCTTGCAACAGTCCAATTTTTGCATCGGCCACGCCATTAGCGGTTTGCATTTTGCCTACAGTAAATTTACGTTCCGCAAGACCTAGTTGGTCGATCATGGATTCAGGCAACACAACTAAATCCGCACCTGTATCGATCACCATATCCACGGTCTGCCAGATTCTGCCATCCCCTGAAAGTGCGACAGAAACTGTAGAATGTTTGCCTTTGAGACTGGTGGGCAACACAATACGGTTATCTTTGTGTTTTTGCTTTTTGTTGATGATGACGACGCGGTCAATCTGTCCTTTCGTATTTCGACTGACGATGTGATTGTACGCTGCAAAAAGCTGTTTGACTTGCTGCTCCAAACTGCCGCTGGTCGGGACTTTCTCTGCATTTTGAATGCGTTCCAGCCCAGTAATCTGAATTTTGTTTTGGTTTTGTAATGCCTGGATTTGGGCGAATAAATCGCCTGCATCTTCTGCATGAATACTTACGGCAAACAACACCAAGGCGGCTATGGGCAGTAAATGCAGGTGTTTACTAGCAGAAATGAGGTTGTCGGTAATTGCCATTTTATAATCCGATCACAACGTAAATAGTCTGAAAACTTACGTTAACACACAAAACATTGCGATTTGCCACTTTTTGATTAACTGTTGTGCGCTTGAAGCCCAACAACTTCCCGCAACACCGAGGTAGCGTAACTGCCAGCAGGCAGGGTAAATGAGAACTTTAATGTGGTTTTATTGCTGAACTGCCAGTCCAGATTGTCCACATTAACTCTTAAAGCACGACGGGCTTTTTCTACGCCAAAAGCTAGCAAGCCTTCAGCTAGCTCGACACAATCATCGACTATTTTGTGTTCTATAGCAAATGCGTCAGCCGACACATCAATCTCGCCCTTGCCCCATAACACGCCTGTTGGATGGATGATTTTGGCTTCCAATCGGTGGAGAATTTCAGCATCCGGCATCTGTGATTTGAAACTGCTGTGTGAGCAGTCGAACATATAGGTGTCGCCTATAAGCCCTTTATTCCATATCGCTTCGGCAACTCTAAGGCTAAGAATATGATTAAACAGATACGAACGTGCGGCAGATAAATACAGGCTACGCTGTTCTCGCCCGACTCTCATACCCTTAAACATCGCCAAGGCTTTGTTAACATTTTGCCCCTGGTTGCCGAAACGTTGCTCACCGTAATAATTGGCAATGCCGTTGGCCTTGATTGATGATAACTGCTCAACAGTTTTTGCTTGATCGCCCTGCCAGTCACGAACAGTAACTTCAAAACAGTTGCCCGACAATACGCCACGTTTTAATTTTCGGGCATGACGTACGGTGTGCAGCACCTTCATATTGTTGCTTGCAAATGCCATCCAGTCTGGCTCATTTTTACCGGGTAGCCAAACGCTAAACCATTGAGTTGTCACCGCATGACGGTCTTTAAGCCCAGCATAACCAATATCACGCTGGCGCACATTGGCAAATCGTGCCAATTGGCGAGCAACATATTCGGTATTTTCGCCCGTTTTTTGTATTTGCAAAAACACATGCTCGCCTTCGCCGGAAGGCTCAAAAGCAAGGTTTTCATAGACGATAAAATCTTCCGGTACGGTGCGTATTTTGCCGACTCCAGAAGGTGAGCCG
>SHZQ01000119.1 GCA_009695535.1 Methyloglobulus sp. | reverse complement strand
CGGTTAACGCTTCCATTTCTACGCCCGTCTGTCCGGTGGTTTTGACCGTGGCTTGGCAGCGCACTCGATTGTTGTCAATTTCTGGAGTCAGATCAATTTCGACATGAGTAATGAAAATAGGATGACACAGCGGGATCAGTTCTGCGGTTTTCTTACAAGCCATAATGCCAGCAATACGTGCTATAGCAAGAACATCGCCTTTTTTATGTCCTATTTCGGTAATCAGTTTTAAGGTTTCAGGCTGCATCGCAATATAACCTTCAGTGATTGCGATACGCTGAGTAACCGATTTCTCGCTAATATCAACGATATGGGCTTCACCCGCCTGATTAAAATGTGGTGTGTTGGTCATTTGTGAGTAAAATTTCCTTTTACAGCCGTTTAAGGCATTATGGTTTATGTATTTATTGTGTAACCACGGGGATATCCATGTCAATTAAAGTCCGTTATTTTGCAAGTTTGGGTGCACAAGTGGGTCGATCCGAAAGCGAGTTAGCGTTTACCAAAACCATGACGGTGCGAGACGTTTGGCAGCTCGATGCCATAGAAAAACCCATTCCCGATAATGTTCTGGCAGCAATCAATATGGAATATGCCGATCTTGATGTTCAAGTTCAAGATGGCGATGAAGTAGCATTTTTTCCGCCCGTGACTGGAGGCTAAGGTGAAGGTAAAAATTTGTTCGACAGCATTCAATCCCTGGCAAGAAATACAAGCTTATCAAACGTCATTGGCAGCCGCAGCTAAATTCGGCGCAACCAGCATTTTCATAGGCACCATGCGGGATTATAACGAAGGTGACGCTGTACAAAGCATGACCTTAGATTACTATCCCGGCATGACGGAAAAACAACTGGAGAAAATTATTGCCGATGCCGAGCAACGCTGGAAAATCATTGATGCTTACATCGTCCACCGCGTGGGAGAAATCCGTCCTGATGACACGATAGTGTTGGTAGCAGTCTGGGCATCACACCGTGGCGATGCGTTCGATGCCTGTCGATTCATCATGGAAGCGTTGAAATCGACCGCGCCGTTTTGGAAAAAAGAACTGTTGGAATCAGGTCAAACCCGTTGGGTGGAAAAGAATACCGATGGTTACCAAAAAACGTGATTCAATCCTATGGATTAACGCAGTAGACTTAAGTTTACACTCTGATTAAGTCCTTCGACAAGCCCATGACTAATTGTAAAGTATTGATTTTGTTCGTTGTTAACTTACGCCACTGGTACCTCCTTTGGTCGTCTAACCATGAACGGAATCAACTTGCTCAGAGATTCCCTAGAAGTAGTTACTACCAACCCACAAGAGAGCCCTAATGCAAGGACATTTAAGAAAAATGCGTGTCAAGCTGGACAAACCAGTGCAATATGAATTGCTATTAGGCGATAATGCTATGCCGCTGAATCCCGTAATCGGCAAGCCTATCAAGCTGACTTACACGGGCAAAATTTTTTGCGTACATTGCGGTAGGGCGACAAAAAAAAGTTTTAACCAAGGCTATTGTTACCCGTGCTTTATCTCGCTCGCGCAATGCGATATGTGCATCATAAAGCCGGAGACTTGCCATTACGCCGCCGGAACCTGCCGAGAACCCGCTTGGGGCGAAGCATTCTGTATGCAGCCCCATTACGTTTATCTGGCGAATTCCAGCGGCATCAAAGTCGGCATTACCCGCGAGAACCAGATCCCAACCCGCTGGATAGACCAAGGCGCGGTGCAGGCAGTGCCTATTTTTAAAGTGCAATCGCGTTATATTTCGGGCTTGGTTGAAGTCGTCATAGCCAAACACATCAGCGACAAAACCAGCTGGCAACAAATGCTCAAGAATAATGTCGAGGAAGTCGATTTGGCTGCAAAACGGGATGAATTGGTAGCAACTTGCAAAACTGAATTAGCCGATATTGCCCAACGGTTTGGGGCGCAAGCCATTGAATGCTTACTTGATGAACAAGCAGTCGATATTCATTACCCAGTCAAGCGTTATCCTGACAAGGTCAAATCCTTCAATTTAGATACCAACCCTATTGTTTCGGGTATCCTTGAAGGCATCAAAGGTCAATATTTGTTGCTCAATACTGGAGTGATTAACCTACGTAAATATTCAGGGTATGAGCTTGCTTTTTCTGCGTCTGATAAGGTTGATGAATTGTTGCAATGAGCAGCTTGGATGGAGCCTGCGGAATTGTATTTTGATGAGGCATAGCGCAAGAACGTGGTGAAGCGGATTTGGCGCAATGCCTTTCAGTTATTGGCTTTATTCATATATTCCCACTTATCTAATCTGTAAATTCGTTTTCATCAATTTCGCCTGCAGCTAATTGCAGCATGGTTGTTACGCAGTCTTCGTCTTTGGCAGTCAAAATAACACCATTAAGCACCAAAAATGTTTCTATCACGGCAAAGGCAACCCGCTTGTTGCCATCGACAAAAGGATGGTTTTTAGCCGAGCCAAAACCATAAGCGGCGGCCAGTTGTGCGATGTCGGCATTGCCGTAATGCGCCAATTGCTGTTGGCGCATCAGCGCAGATTACAACAAGCCGTGGTCACGAACACCCGTGCCGCCGCCATGTTCGCTTAATTGTTCTTCGTGTATAGCCAACACCGTTTCATGCAAAAGCCAGACAATTTCTGTCATTTAGCCAGTTCGCGCAAGACGTTACGGCGTTTTTTCATTGCTTCCTTGGCAACTGTCATTTGACGCTCAAATTCTGAGTCGTAAGGCGTTATACGGAAGCCGTCCGGCGTTTCGGTCAAATAAATCACATCACCTTTACTGACATGCAAGTTTTCAAGGGCTTCTTTAGGTAGAACAACGCCTGTCGAGTTGCCGATTTGGGTAAGTTTTAAGGCGATCATCTGGATTCCAGATTAATTTTACAGATGTCATAACAATGCTGCGTTATAACGAATGCGTCAACGCAAGGCTCACCATTTTGTCCTTTGGGTACGAACGGAATCAACACCTTACCGTCCATCCTCGGCTTGTCGAAGGGCTTGTTCAGAGCTTCCTTAACAAATCATCCAATAACCTTCACCCCACCCATATAAGGCAATAAAGCATCAGGAATATGTATCCGCCCCTGCTCATCCTGATACTTCTCCATCACAGCAATCAACGTCCTGCCAGCCGCCAAACCTGAACCGTTCAACGTATGGACAAGTTCGGGTTTGCCTGTTTCGGGATTACGCCAGCGCGCTTGTAAGCGCCGCGCTTGGAAGTCCTTGAAGTTACTGCAAGAAGAAATTTCCCGATACGCGCCCTGCCCTGGTAGCCAGACTTCGAGGTCGTAGGTTTTTGCGGAAGAAAAGCCGGTATCGCCTGCACAGAGCAGCATTTTGCGATAAGGCAGGTTCAGTTTTTCCAGGATAACTTCGGCGTGGCGGGTCAGTTCTTCATGCGCACGGGCGGAATCTTCCGGTCTGACGATTTGGACGATTTCCACTTTCTCGAACTGGTGCTGGCGAATCATGCCTCGCACGTCGCGACCATATGCACCGGCTTCGCTGCGGAAACACGGGCTGTGGCAGACGTATTTCAGCGGCAAGTCTTTGGCATCAATAATCACATCCCGCACGATGTTGGTGACGGGTACTTCCGCCGTCGGGATCAGATATAAGGCGGGGTCGTCGTTGGCCTTGAACAAATCCGCCTCAAACTTGGGCAATTGCCCAGTGCCACGCAAGCTGTCTGCATTCACCAGATAGGGTACGTAAGTTTCGTTGTAGCCGTGTTCGGCGGTGTGGGTATCGAGCATGAGCTGAATAATCGCCCGTTGCAATCGGGCTAATGCCCCATTCAAGACCACAAATCGTGCACCTGCGATTTTTGCGCCCAACTCGAAATCAATCAACTTATTCTTAGCGCCTAAATCGACATGGTCTTTTGGTGTAAAGTTGAATTCAGGCGCAACACCCCAGCGGCTGATCTCAACATTGGCTTCTTCGTTTTTGCCTTCGGGTACGGATTCATCCAGGATGTTGGGGATGATTTCCATCAAGCTGGACATTTCCTCTTGAATTTCAGAGAGTTCCGCTTCCGCCGCTTTCAGGTCATCGCCGAGATGTTGCATTTGCTCCAAAATAGGCTGGACATCCTCGCCTTTGGCTTTGGCTTGCCCCACCAGTTTGGAGCGGCTGTTGCGTTCATTCTGCAATTCCTGGGTTTTAACCTGCACTTGTTTGCGGCGGGCTTCCAATGCAACATAAGGTGCTGGGTCGAATGCGAACGAACGCCTATCTAACTGTTGCTTAACCTTATCAAGGTCTGTCCTGAATAATCGGGGATCTAACACGGCATTTCCTAATCAATAAATAATGAATATGAGAATCTAATTACGTTCTGCTTTAGCCAAATCAGCAAGCTTTCCAGTCAACATCATAACGCCAGCAACTCAATGCCGGGGAGGCGATGCTAGAAGAACTCGTGGCATCATCACCGTTATGATTTTGGCTGAAGCTTTTAAGCAATAAGACAAAAGCCAATTATAAGTCTTTTGCAGCAATAAACCCCAGCCACGTCACCAATGAACACACCAGGGTATTGGCTAAAAAAATGCCAACCAAATAACGCATCTGGCTGGGCAGCGAATAGCCCTGTTCGATTAAGTACAACAGGACATACAAGCCGGACAACACCAGGTACATGCCGATAACAACGACCATAAGCGTTACGCCCAAGGGTTCAGGCAAGGCGATTTTAGCCAGCAACAACGCAGTCACGAAACCCACCATGAACGCGCCGATGGTGTTGATGACCATCAAGGCATAAGGAATAGTATGTCCTTGCCAATTTATTGCGCCACCTGACCAGAAAAACAAGCCTCGGCTACAGAGCAAGCCCAACCACACCGCCAGGATACAGGCGGTGACACTGACAAAGACATTGCCTGCCGCTTTCGTCAGGCTGCCTTGTTCGATCAGGTAAAAGGTTTCCAGCGAAAACGCTGAAAACGTGGTGAATGCGCCGATAAAGCCGACCAGGATGGCGGTGCGGTAATCCTGGCCGAAGGCGACTTTCTGGACAATCAACGCTTCAGTCAACAAGCCCAGCAGGAATGAGCCGATGATATTAACCACCAGTGTGCCGTAAGGAAAGCCGCGGCCTAGCCACTGGTAAATGCCGGTTGACACCAGGAAGCGGCATACGGCTCCGAATGATCCGCCTAAGGCGACGGCGATTATTTGATTCATTAATAATTATCCACCTTTACTATATTGCTTTTTTCAACAAAAATTTAGGCCCAGGATTTAATTTAATATGCTTTGAATCACGTTCTTTTTTTCTCAGCGCCTCTACGATGCGATTGAGGTCATTACCATACAACGCAGTATGTTCTTGTCTATAGCGACGAACTTCCTCAGCGATTGGGTCGTTAATCATTTGGTATTCCTCCTAATTCTTCCGGTGAACATAATTGTAGACAGGCATAGCCACAGGGTTCCACAAGACGTGTAATCGCTGCTTTTGTTTCGGCATTATTGATGCGTTTGAAGTTCCAAGTCAGCAAAAAATCCGCACCTTATGCGGCAGCGATGCCAATATGCAAGGCATCTTCTTCGCTACCCACGGGGACACAACCTTCAGCTAACAGCAAATCGGCGACCCTAACTGCTTCGTCAGAAATGCTGAGACTGGGTATATCGGCAACGGCTTCAAGACGAACCTGTGCAGCTTTGGGATCGCCCCTGCCAATTTCTTCCTCCACCAAAATAGGTATGCGAAGCCCAAATCGGTTTCGTTGATTTTCCCACCAATCGAGAGTAAATTTGCACACCTGGCCCGTTGGTTCCTAGAAACTGCCACCCCAAATGAGTTACTGTATTAATTACAGAACACGCAATATCTGCCGTATGGCTCTGTAGTTGTTTTAAAAACAAACAATCTATTGGTGTCTCAAAAATACAGCTACCATAATCAAAAAAGAAAGGAATTGAAGCCCCGTTGGTAT
>SHZQ01000118.1 GCA_009695535.1 Methyloglobulus sp. | reverse complement strand
AAGTTGACGAATTAACCCATCACCGCCTCCTATCTTACGCTGTGGTTTGTTTGAATGTGGTACTCAATAAAAAAATTCTGCTGGAGCTGGCTCATGAAAAAATATTTGCTCATCACTTGTTTATTGCTGACAGCGTGTTCGAATTTGCCACCTGCCATTGAAGGCCCACCTGCATTTGATCTCAGTTATCAACAAGCACTTGCAAGTGGTGGCCATTACAAAAATGCACCAGTACGCTGGGGTGGCACGATTGTCGAGGTGGAAAATGAACCCACATTTAGTGCTATCCAGGTATTGCTATATCCATTAGGCAATTATGGTCGTCCTGATTTAGACGAACCCAATCAAGGGCGTTTTGTTATCAGAAGCGTGGAGTTTCTTGATCCCGCCGTATATACCAAAAATACCTCCATCACGGTAGCCGGAACGCTGGAGGGCGATACTGAACGCACAATAGGCAAAAAAACCCTGCGGCTACCTCTGGTTGTCGCAAAGCACATCCATTTATGGGAAGAACTGAGCTATGCACCT
The DNA here is from genome assembly GCA_009695535.1 of Methyloglobulus sp. GTDB lineage: Bacteria > Pseudomonadota > Gammaproteobacteria > Methylococcales > Methylomonadaceae > Methyloglobulus. The sequence goes on along the minus strand of SHZQ01000118.1, from coordinate 5,452 downwards.
TACTACGGTGGCTACGGTGGCTACGGCGGTTTTGGCTATGGTTCAGGATTTTACCCTTACGGGGGATTTTATGGCTATAGCCCTTATTACTGGGGTGGTGGCTATTACCAGCCCCATCGGTTTCACCATCACCATCGTTAAAGCCAATACTACCAGTCGTTTGATGTGATGCTTGTTAAGCAGTAGCTGCGCTCACTTACTTCATCCCAGCAGTCAAGATTCCTGCTGGAATGCCCTTGCGAATAAAGCCTTGTTGTTGGGTATTTGGTCTACGCTGATAAAGCAAGCGCTGCTTAAGTATGGCATAATGCGAACGTTTTTGACCCTATCTCCTATTGATCGAGCTTGCCCTAACTAAATGGTAGAAATAAAGCTACATGATGAAAAACTCCGCGAGCTGGCTCTGGCCGTTATTCAGGTGGAAACCCAGGCGGTTGCTGCATTAGCGAGGCAGATTAATGATAGCTTTGTTAGCGCATGCAAGTTGATGTTCGCCTGCAAAGGACGGGTGGTGGTAATTGGCATGGGCAAATCCGGTCATATTGCTGGCAAGATTGCCGCGACCCTGGCAAGTACGGGGACTCCGGCTTTTTTTGTGCATCCCGGCGAAGCCAGTCACGGTGATATGGGCATGATTACCAAGCATGATGTGGTACTGGCATTATCTAACTCCGGTGAAACCGAAGAAATAGTGAAGATACTGCCGATTATCAAACGCTTGGCCGTGCCGTTGATTGCCATGACCGGCAATCCTAAATCGACATTGGCGAGCTTTGCAACGACGCATATCAACGTCAGTGTTGCACAGGAAGCCTGCCCCTTGGGTCTTGCACCCACGTCCAGCACCACAGCAGCTTTGGTGATGGGTGATGCGTTGGCGGTGTCGTTGCTGGAAGCGCGGGGCTTTACCAGGGATGATTTTGCCATGTCACATCCTGGCGGTAGCTTAGGCAAACAATTGTTGTTACGGGTTGGCGATATTATGCACGTTGATAAAGCAATGCCGATGGTGCATAAATCGGCTCTTATCAATGCAGCATTGCTGGAAATGACTGAGAAAAAGCTGGGCATGACGGCGATTGTTGAAGATGATAATCGGCTTATTGGTATTTTTACTGATGGCGATCTGCGTCGGATGTTAAGCAAAAACCTCGACGTACGTAGCACCAGTATCGTAGAAGTGATGACCTCAAATTGCACCGTCATTAAGCCAGATGCACTGGCAGCAGAAGCCATGCAGATCATGGAGCAGAAAAAAATCAATGCCTTAGTTGTGGTTGACGACCAACAACACGCAGTAGGTGCATTAAATATGCACGATTTAATACGTGCGGGAATTGTATGATGTCGGGTTTTGATAACAGCCAAAAATCTATGGCAGTCGTTTTGGAAAAAGCCAAAAAGCTAAAACTGTTAATTTTGGATGTCGATGGTGTATTAACCGACGGGCGGCTATTTTTCGATAATGAAGGCACGGAATACAAGTGTTTTCATGCTCGCGATGGGCATGGCATCAAGCTGTTACGGCAAACTGGCGTGGAAGTGGCGGTGATTTCTGGTCGCAATTCCAATTCGGTCGCCTTACGCATGAAAAGTCTGGGCATTGAATATGTTTTTCAAGGTCATGAAAATAAACGCAGCGCATTTGCTGAATTACTTGGGAAAACCGGAATAAAACCAGAGCAAGTTGCACATGTCGGCGATGATCTGCTGGATTTGCCGATTATGACTCAGGTTGGTCTTGCTATTGCAGTCAGTGATGCTAACTTTGCTGTTAAGGAAAGAGCGGATTGGTGTACAACCTTACCTGGTGGACAAGGTGCAGTACGGGAAGTCTGCGATTTGATTATGCAGGCACAGGGAAGTTTTGAGAGCGTCTTGGATAGCTACCTTAAATGACCCATTTTAGTGAAAAGTTCATTTATGTGCTCCTAGCAGCTCTGGCCTTGTTAAGCTGGTGGCTGGCGCAATATTCAGGATTGATAATGCCTGACAAGATTGCCTACAAAGGTAACAATCCCGATTATTTCAGTAAGGACTATACCCAATGGGAAATGGACGAAACCGGTAAATTAAAGAGCAAATTAGTAGCGGAAGAGATGACTCATTATGCGGATTACTGGGCAACGCACACAAAAAAACCGGTCATGGAGTTTTATAACGAAAAAACACCTCCTTGGATTATTGCAGCCGCCACTGGAATTTTGTCCGAGGACGGCAAGCAGCTTCAGTTGAACGGTAAAGTCACCGTTAATCGTGCAAAGGCTGAGGGAGTCAAGCAGCTTATAATAAACACTTCAAATGTGTTGGTCAGTCCTGAAACCAGTTATGCGGAAACTAAGGCGTGGGCAGAATTAATCAGTCCACCGAACATCACCACTGGCACGGGTATGAAGGTGGTTTTTAAGGAACCTATCCATTTGGAGCTGCTTTCAAAAGTGAAGGGTAAATATGAAACGAAATAAAATAAGCCTAATAATAAGGTGCTGCTGGATGCTGTTTCTGATCGGTTACGGCTCTGGATTATGGGCATTAGAAAGCGACCCCGACCAGCCCATCACCATTGATTCCAATACCGCAACGTATGATGATGTCAGCTCCACCAGTATTTACACGGGCAATGTTATATCAATTCAAGGCAGTATCCGAGTCAATTCGGACAAATTGGTGGTGTATTTTGTTGACGGTGATGCGGAAAAATTGGTGTTTACCGGCAACAAGGCTAAATTTAAGCAAACCCCCAATCCAGGTGCGGAAGATATAACGGGCGAAGCATTAACTGGCGAATACTTCCCCCAAAAGAATCTGTTGGTATTGATTAATGAGGCGACTGTTTGGCAAGGTAATGCCACGTACACCAGTGATTTTATTGAATATGACAGCAGGCGCTCTATCGTGAAAGCGGGTGAAAAAACTTCCGATGTCAAGCGTGTTCACGTCTTGTTGCAACCAAAACAAAAAGCGGGAAGTAAACCAGAAAATAAGACGGAAATTAAAGCGAATGACGACACTAGCAGCAAAACACCTGATCAAAACCTACAATAAACGTAATGTAGTCAATGGTGTTTCATTGCACGTCAGTACTGGCGAAGTAGTCGGTTTGCTGGGACCTAATGGCGCTGGGAAGACCACCAGTTTTTACATGATGGTCGGGCTGATTCAAGCGGATGAAGGTCAAATATTGCTGGATTCAGTAGATATAACCCATCATCCCATGCACTTACGGGCGCAATTGGGCGTGGGTTATTTGCCGCAGGAACCTTCCGTTTTTCGCAAACTCAGCGTGGCTGATAATCTGCGAGCCGTGTTGCAAATCCGTACCGATTTGACCGAAGGCCAAATGGAACTGATTATTGAGGAATTGCTGGAAGAATTCCATATCCCGCATTTACGCCATCAAATGGCCTTGAGCCTGTCCGGTGGTGAGCGGCGACGGGTGGAAATCGCTAGGGCATTGGCGAGCAATCCGCAGTTTATTTTGCTCGATGAACCCTTTGCTGGTGTTGACCCGATCTCGGTCGAAGACATCCAAGCCATCATCGAACACCTGAAAGACCGTGGAATTGGTATACTGATTACCGAACATAATGTCCAAGAAACCCTAGGAATATGCAGCCGTGCGTATATACTTAACGAAGGCAAGGTGATTGCCGAAGGCAGTACGGAGGCTATTGTGGCGAATGAGGAAGTGCGAAAGGTTTATCTAGGCAAAAATTTCAAGTTATGATGCTTACTCACAGGGTAATGTGATGCGTATATGAAACACTCTATCAATCTCAAGCTAGGCCAGAACCTATCGATGACGCCGCAATTGCAGCAGGCGATACGGTTGTTGCAAATGTCTACCTTGGATTTACAGCAAGAAATCCAGCAAGTGCTTGATTCAAATATGATGTTGGAAGTGGATGAAGAAGATGTCGGCTTTCAATCACTTAAAGCGGTAGCAGAAAAGAAAACCGAAAATACGGATACTGCCACCAGCGAAGGCTCACAAACTGATATGCCCGATGAGCTTCCCATAGATTCTTCCTGGGACGATGTGTACCAAGAAGACTACGAGGCAAGTAGCAGCCCTAGCAATGAAGCCGTAGAATTTGAAACCCAACGCGGCAACACCCCAACCTTGCTGGATCACTTGCTCTGGCAGCTCGAATTAACGCCCTTCTCCGAACGCGATCACGACATCGCCTTGTCTATCATTGACTCAATCAACGATGAAGGCTATTTAATTAGCCGCCTTGAGGAAATTTTTCAGGGTTTGCAGTGTCAAATTGATGACTTAGAAGAAGATGAGGTAACTGCCGTGCTGCACAGGGTGCAAAATTTTGACCCATCAGGTATTGCCGCAGTTGATCTTCAAGACTGCCTCAAAATTCAATTAATGCAATTTCCTGAGCAAACGCTTTATCGAAAAGAAGCCCTGATTGTCGTCAAAAACCACCTGGAATTATTGGCAAACCACGGCAGGGTCGCGCTGATGAAGGAATTATCCACGACTTCAGAGCAGTTGGATAAAATCGTCGCCCTTATCAGAACGCTCGACCCCAAACCCGGCTTACAAATACAACAATCGGAATCAGAATACGTCATCCCCGATGTCTACGTCAGCAAACGCGGCAATACCTGGCAGGTCAGTCTTAACCCTGAAGTTGCATCGAAATTACGCATCAATGCCGAATATTCTGCGCTGATAAAAAGGGCGGATAACAGTAAAGACAACCAGCGCATGAAGGAACATTTTCAGGAAGCCAAATGGTTCATCAAAAGCTTGCAAGGTCGTAATGACACCTTGTTGCGTGTTGCCCGCGCCATCGTCGCTCGGCAAGCGGAGTTCCTTGAGCATGGGGCTATCGCCATGAAACCGATGGTGTTGAAAGACATCGCCGAAGAATTGGAACTGCACGAATCGACCATATCTCGCGTCACCACCCAAAAATACATCCACACACCCAATGGGATCGTGGAATTCAAATACTTTTTTTCCAGCCACGTATCAACCGAAGAAGGAGGTGAATGTTCGTCCACGGCCATTAGAGCCTTTATCAAAGAGTTAGTCGGCAATGAAAATCCGGCCAAGCCATTAAGTGACAATAAAATTGCGATTTTATTAAACGAAAAGGGCATAAATGTTGCCAGAAGAACCATCGCAAAATACCGCGAAGCAATGTTTATTGCATCCTCCAGCGAACGCAAACATACCTTATGGGCTGACTCGCACAAATAAACTATTATCCATCAGTAAAAGGAGTATTCCATGCAAGTCATAGTAACAGGTCACCACCTAGAAATTACTGGCTCTTTGAGAGCTCACATCGAATCGAGATTTGCGAAGTTAGGGCGACATTTTGATAATGTTACTGATGTACACGTTATATTGAGCATAGAAAAATTAATGCAGAAAGCGGAAGCTACTGTGCATATTAATGGTGCAACAATATTTGCTGAAGACCAT
>SHZQ01000117.1 GCA_009695535.1 Methyloglobulus sp. | reverse complement strand
GTGCCGACATTCCAGTTTTGTCCTGAAATAAAACGAACACCAGGTGAAATATAGAGGGTATTGCCGCCAGAATTGACGATAGTACTGTTGTCGCGTTTTTCCCGATCACGCCATTCGCCATTGGCTTCCAGCACCAGATTCCAGGAACAAGCCTCCAAGATAGGCATTTCTTGGCTTTAGCTAAACTTTGCGACAGAGCCTGTTGCAGACCTCATGATTTACCGAGCAAGTTAATCAAGAGTTGTTCATAAATAGCAGACAGCACTTCAAGATCGTTAAGATCAATATGTTCGTTAATTTTATGGATGCTTTCATTGAGCGGCCCAAGCTCGATGACTTGTGCGCCTGTGGGTGCAATAAAGCGTCCGTCTGAAGTACCGCCACCGGTATCGTCTTTAGTCTCATAGCCGGTGACTGTTTTGATGGCAGCGTGGGCATCATCTACAAGCTTACCGCGTTTAGTCAGAAATGGATTGCCCGACAAACGCCATTGCAGATCGTATTTGAAACCGTATTTATCCAGAATGGCATGAGTGCGTTGCTTGATAATGTGTTCATCCAGTTCTGTACTAAAGCGCAAATTAAATTGCACTTCCACGTTGCCGGGGATGATATTTTCCGCACCCGTACCTGAATGGATATTGGAAACCTGTAAGCTGGTTGGTGGGAAATTGTGATTGCCTTGATCCCAGATTTCTTCGGTCAACTCCTTCAGCGCAGGCGCAAAAGTATGGATCGGGTTTTCTGCTAGTTCAGGATAAGCGACATGGCCTTGAATGCCTTGGATCGTTAGTTTGGCACATAAAGAACCGCGCCTGCCGACGCGGATCACGTCGCCGATTCTTTTGTCACTTGACGGCTCACCGACTAAACACCAGTCGATTTTTTCGTGCCGGGCTTCCAAGACTTCCACGACTTTTACAACGCCATTCGTGGCGATACCTTCTTCATCGCTGGTCATCATTACCGCAATCGATCCTTGATGATTGGGATGATTGACAACAAAGCGTTCAACAGCGGTTACGAAGGCTGCAATACCGCCTTTCATGTCGGCAGCACCACGCCCATAGAGTTTGCCGTCGCGGATAGTTGGTTCAAACGGCGGCGAAACCCAGGCATCCAAAGGGCCAGTCGGTACAACATCAGTATGTCCTAAGAATACGAACAAGGGTTTTGCAGTCCCTTTACGTAGCCAGAGGTTTTGCGTATCGACAAAATCAAGGCGTTCTTCGCTAAAACCTAATGGCTTGAGGCGATCTGTCAGCACATCTTGACAGCCTTCATCCTTGGGTGTGACGGAAGGGCGACGGATAAGATCGTTGAGAAGTTCCAGAGTGTTGCTCATGTTAACTTGGCTTGGTAGATGTCTGGTTTAAAACCGATCAAGCGTTCACTGCCGATATCTAAGATAGGTCGTTTAATCAGGGTGGGAATTTCCAACATAAGCTGCAAAGCATTTTCTTCTGTGAGATCGGCTTTCTGCTCGGCGCTCAGTTGCCGCCAACTGGTGCTGCTGCGGTTAAGTAGGGTTTTCCAACCCAGGCTAGTAGCAAAATGCTGAAGCTGTTCCGGCGTTAATCCATCAGCGCGATAATCGTGGAACTGATAAGCGATACCGTTATTGTCTAGCCAGTTACGCGCTTTTTTGACGGTATCGCAGTTTTTTATGCCATAAAGCACAGCCATAATTACAACTGGCTGTTCAGTAATTCATCAATATCAGGCAGTTCTTTGTCGGATTTGCAGCGTATTTTATACAGATCGACGAATTCCATAAAAGCTTGCTGTAAGTCTTCAAGAATTTCCTCCTCATTTTCCCGCTCATCTTTGGGTACCTCACTTGATTCTATATACTCTTGTTGCAGAGCAATTTCGCTGTTAAGAGCGAGCGTTGCGTAGATGATGGCGTTGTTGGATATGTTTTCGCTCATAAGATGTGACTCCAGTTAAGGTAAGTTTTTAATCCCGCAGCAATTCATTAATACCCGTTTTGCTACGTGTTCGCTCATCGACTTGCTTGATAATCACCGCACAATACAAGCTGTATTTACCATCGGGAGAAGGCAGGTTGCCGGAGACAACGACTGATCCTGCTGGGATGCGTCCGTATGTGACTTCCCCCGTCATACGGTTGTAGATTTTGGTGCTTTGACCAATATACACGCCCATCGAAATAACGCAGCCGTCTTCAACAATAACACCTTCTACGACTTCGGAGCGTGCGCCGATGAAACAATTGTCGCCGATGATGGTAGGGCCTGCTTGCAAAGGTTCCAACACGCCACCGATACCGACACCACCGGAAAGATGGACGTTTTTGCCGATTTGGGCGCATGAGCCAACCGTTACCCAGGTATCAACCATCGTGCCACTATCAACATACGCACCGATATTCACATAAGACGGCATCAAGATTGCTCCCGGTGCAATGTACGAACCGCGACGTGCGACAGCGTTAGGTACAACGCGTACGCCGGCCTTGGCGAAATCTTCTTCAGAATAGTTGGAGAATTTACATTCGACCTTATCGTAATAACGGGTGTTGCCGCCGTCCATCAGGCGGTTTTCGTTGATGCGGAATGACAATAGCACGGCTTTTTTCAACCATTGGTTGGTTACCCAATCGCCGTTGACTTTTTCCGCGACGCGGGCTTTGCCAGTGTCGAGCAAGGTTAAGGCTTCGTTGACAGCGCTGCGTACTTCTGCTGTGGCATTGGCTGGCGTGATGTCGGCGCGCTGTTCAAAAGCGTTGTTGATGGTGTTTTCTAGTTCAGTCATGATTGTTGCTTTTAGTTTAAGGTGGTTATGAAATTATTGATTCGATGTGCGGCTTCTACACAGTCAGCCAACGGTGCAACCAAAGCGATACGGACGTGATTTTTTCCAGGATTTAACCCGCCGAATTCACGTGATAAGTAACTGCCTGGTAATACCGTGACGTTTTCCTTGGCGAAAAGCTGTTGCGCGAATTCCGTATCCGGTAAAGTTGTTTTTAGCCACACATAAAAACTGGCTTCAGGCTTGCTAATATCGCAGACATTGCTCAGGATGTCGATAAAAGCAGCAAATTTGGCACGGTACAATTCACGATTTTCGATAACGTGGGCTTCATCCTGCCAAGCACGAATACTGGCATGTTGGGTTGGCAAAGGCATGGCGCAACCTTGATACGTACGGTATTGAAAATAAGACTGTAAAATTTCCGCATCACCCGCAACAAAGCCAGAACGCAAACCTGGTGCATTAGAGCGCTTGGATAAGCTATGGAAAACCAGACAACGCTTGAAAGCCTTATTGCCCATTGCGTAAGCGGTTTGTAACAAGCCTACGGGCGGATTGCCTTCGTCATCATAAAGTTCGCTATAACATTCATCTGAGGCAATGATGAAATCGTATTTTTCAGCCAATCGAATCAGTTTTTCTTGAGTTTCTTGTGACATAACTGCGCCACTAGGATTACCTGGAGAGCATATATAAACCAACCGACAGCGCTCCCAGATCATTTCAGGTACGGATTCAAAATCTGCCAAATACCCAGATGCCTCTGTTGTATTCAGGAAATAAGGTTCTGCACCTGCCAATAAAGCCGCGCCTTCATAAATCTGGTAGAAGGGGTTGGGCATGATGACAATGGGCTTTGCTGAAGCAGCAACCACACACTGCGCTATCGAAAACAAGGCTTCGCGTGTGCCACTGACGGGCAAAATGTGGGTTTCAGGATCAATCTCACCAGCAGGAATTTTGAAACGAAAACACAACCAATCGGCAATCGCCTGCCTTAACGCGGGAATGCCTTTGGTAGTTGGGTACGCGCCAAGCCCTTTGATGTGTTCAAACAGCGCATGTTGGATGAATGCTGGCGTTGGATGCGTTGGCTCACCTATGGATAAGCTGATGTGTGCTTTGTGTTCTGGCGCAATAATGCCGTGTTTAAGCTGCGCCAGTTTTTCAAAAGGATAGGGGTGGCAAAGTGCTAAACCTGGGTTCATGTTCAAATACAGCGAGGTTGCTTGCCCATAGCTTGCGCTTGCTGAAATAAACCCATCGCTTGCGGCATGTGCTGTTCAAGATTTTGGATGCGGGTAGCATGTGAAGGATGGTTTGACATGAATTCTACTGGCTGTTTACCCTGCGTTGCTTGCTCCATCTTCTGCCACAATCCGATGCTTTGCCTTGGATCAAACCCCGCTTTCGCCATCAAATCCACGCCAATAATATCGGCTTCGCTCTCCTGCGTACGTCCATAAGGCTTAAGTACGCCGTACTCTGCACCTACACCTAATAACTCAAAGCCAAGTTGCCCTAGAGCAGATGTCGGCATGGTCATGGCTTGCAAAATGTTCAAACCCTGACTCATCGCCATTTCTTGTGAAACCCGTTCATTGCTGTGTTTAGCCTGAACATGACCAATCTCGTGACCAATAACAGCAGCCAATTGCTCCTGGTTATCCACCAATTGCAGCATTCCAGTATGCACGCCGATTTTATTGCCTGGCAGCGCGAAAGCATTGGGGCTGTTATCCTCAAATACCACAACTTCCCAACTGCCACCTACTACCTGCGTGATGGCGTTAGCAATGCAAGTGGTTGCTTGATTGTATTGGCTGCTATAGCTGAGTTTTTTATCTCTTTTTAAAGTATCAAATGCCTGCAATCCCATTTGATTGATTTGCGTGTCAGGCATAAAGATAAACTGGCTTCTGCCAGTGGGACTGGTAGCGCAGGCGATTAATAAAGTGGCGCAAGCGGTTAGTAAACACGCAATTAATGCGATAGGAAATAGTTTGCTAACCATGCACAAAACCTATAAAAGCGAGTAAGGGCTGCTATTTTAACGTAATTTGAGAGTGTGTAAGTAATTAAAATTACACGTAGACAGTAACTTTAGGCTACCTTTTACCGATAGAGAGCAGCCATCATATAAAATATAAATTGCTGTTATAGTTAGCAAAACACAACAGGAGCTTTCCATGCTAAAGACCCACGGTTATGCCGCGCATAATAACCATTCACCGTTAGTACCCTACAGTTTTGAGCGCCGAAACCCAGGAGCAAATGACGTTCAGATTGAAATATCATTTTGCGGCGTATGCCATTCTGATATTCATCAGGTACGAAATGAATGGGGTAATGCCACTTTTCCTATGATTCCTGGTCATGAGATTGTCGGCAAAGTGATCGCAATAGGTAATCAAGTAACTGGATTTAACATTGGGGAGACGGTCGGCGTAGGCTGTCTAGTGGATTCCTGCCATGCATGCCCAGATTGTGCCGATAATCTGGAACAGTTTTGTAACACAGCAACCTTTTCCTACAACTCAGCCGATAAGATTTCAGGTGGCAACACCTACGGCGGTTACTCTTCCCAAATCGTCGTTGACCAGCATTTTGTACTGCATATTTCCAATAAGCTTGACCCTGCCGCCGCCGCGCCGCTGTTATGTGCAGGTATTACCACTTATTCGCCGCTAAAACATTGGCAAATCGGCAAGGGCGATAAAGTTGGCATTGTCGGTTTAGGTGGGCTTGGACACATGGGCGTTAAATTCGCCCGTGCAATGGGGGCGCATGTCGTACTAATTACTACCTCAGCTAGTAAAGTGGACGATGCTATCAGGCTAGGCGCACATGAAGTCGTCATTTCCAAAGACACTGAAGCGATGCGGCAACATCAGCTCAGTTTTGATTTCATCTTAAACACGGTCGCTGCTACCCACGATTTAGATCGCTTTACCGAACTACTCAAACGCGATGGCACTTTGTGTTTAGTAGGTCTTCCCGACCAGCCTCACCCCTCCCCGTCTGTCGGCAACCTAATTTTTAAACGCCGCCAAATTGCTGGCTCGTTAATTGGTGGATTAAAAGAAACTCAAGAAATGCTGGATTTCTGCGCCGAGCATAATATCGTCTCGGACGTAGAAATTATCCCCATTCAACAGATTAACCAAGCCTACGAACGGATGTTAAAAAGCGATGTTAAATACCGGTTTGTTATT
>SHZQ01000116.1 GCA_009695535.1 Methyloglobulus sp. | reverse complement strand
GACCAGCAAGCCCGTGGCTATGATGACGATTCTTAAGAGTTCTTTATCCATTAGTGTTCCGCCAGACTGACTGCTTCATCAATATCAACCGCTACCATACGTGAGACACCGGGTTCTTTCATGGTAACACCTGCGAGCTGTTTCGCAATTTCCATAGTGACTTTATTGTGGGAAATATACAAGAATTGTATAGATTGTGACATATCTTCCACCATTTGTGAAAATCGAACAACATTCGCATCGTCCAGCGGTGCATCAACTTCATCAAGCAAACAAAAAGGCGCTGGATTTAGCTCAAAAATTGAGAACACCAAGGCCACTGCCGTTAAGGCTTTCTCACCACCTGATAGCAGGTGAATGGAGCTATTGCGCTTTCCTGGCGGTCTGGCAATGATATTTACGCCGGACTCCAGCAAGTCGTCTTCAGTCAATTGCAGATAAGCCTGTCCGCCGCCAAATAATCTGGGGAATTTTTCCTGCAAGCCGGTGTTAATTTTATCGAAAGTTTCTTGAAAACGCAGCTTACTTTCCTTATCGATTTTGCTGATAGCTTGATCTAAGGTGTCCAGGGCTTCCGTGAGGTCGGCGTGTTGTTCATTGAGAAAGTTCATGCGCTCGGATTGCGCCTGGAATTCTTCGATAGCGGTCAGGTTAATCGTGCCTAAGCGTTCGATTTGCCCAGTCAATTCGTCAACTTTGCGTTTCCAGATAGGTTCTTCAGCGTCTTCAGGTAGAGTTTTAAGTACGCCTTCGGCATCGGCACCAACTTCTTTAAGCTGCTCATTGACGGTTTGTTGGCGGACAATGCTTTCTTGCAACTCCATACGCAGGGCGTATAAAATCTCTTTTTGTTTCTCTAAATCTCTTTCGACACGGGCTTGCTGTTCCGATAATTGTGTTATTTGCGCTTCAATTTCTTCCAATAACTGGCGTTGCGTTTTTAATTGTGCTTCCAAAGCTTGTTTATTGATAGCAAGTTGTTCTAGCTGCTTTTTTTCACCATCAATGGGTGCAAGCGTTTGTTCTAATTTGCTTTTAAGTTCAGATATTCGTGTTAACGCCTGCTGCTGTTGCAGTTGTAAGCGTTCAATCTGTTTACCAGTCAATGTTTCTGATGAACGCAATGATTCAAGTTTTGCCTTTATGCTATAAACCTGCTGCCTGGCTTCATTGGTAGATTGTTCAGCTTGATGTAACTGACCTTGCAAGTTTTGATTGATGCTTTCCAGATTTTGACGGATGTCTTCCTGCGTTACGACTACAGTTTCGGCTTCGCACAATAACAATTTAGCTGCTGCTAGTTTTTCAGCATTTTCTGATAATTCGTCAATAAGCTGGTTTTGTTCGTTGTTGATGTGTCCTAAACGGCGTTGTTGTTGTTCAAGACGTGCCGAAAAAGCACTGGCTCCTGCCTGTTTTTGGGACAGTTCTGTACCCAACACTGTGTGTTGCTGTTGAATGGATTCGCGGTTGCTTTCCGCTTCTTTCAAGCGTTGTTCGGCAGTTTGCAACTGATCTTCAACGGTTTCTATGGTAATGTGTAACTCTTGTTGCCGTAGCTTCAGTGCGCGTAAGTCTTTCTCGCGCTGTAACACACCGGATTTGCTGTCTTTATTGTTCTTAATACTTATCCAACCTGGACCAAACCAACTGCCATCTTGGGTAATGATTGATTCATGCGCTTTAAGCTGTAAGGATAAAGTTCTGGCTGATTCGATATTTTCAGCGCAATAAATGCCAGAGAGCAGGGCGTTTAGATTCCAAGGTGCGTTAACTCTATCCTGTAAGCGAAGCAATACAGCATTTGATGCGGTGAAAACTTGGTTATCGGTTTCAAATAAACTTAGTGAACTATCAGTGAGCCGATGCAGTTCGGGGATAAGCGGATTGACATTATCGGTGCAGATTGCTTCAAGATTGCTGCCTAAAACGGTTTCAACGGCATTCTCCCAGCCGGGCGCGACTTCCAGAAATTCCGCTAAACGCTGGTTATTAGCCAATCCCATTTGGGCTAACCAAACACCTAACTTCTTGTTATCCTTGCCCATCGCATGTTGCTGTAGCAATTCCAGTGAGGTGATTTTGCCTTTTACATGCTGAATTTCGGAGCGGTGAGTATGCAATTCATTCTGATATTGCTTGATTTGCTCTCGTAATTCGTGGATTTGTTGCCGATGTTGCTCCAGTTGCTCGTGGAAATCAGCGCGTTGGTTTTCTATGATGTCGATGGCGGTAGCGAGTGCTTCAATCTCGTTTTGAAATTCATTTGCTGATAGCTCGTTGCGTTCACCGTGCAATTTATCCATGCGGGCTTGCAATTGCTGGTTCTGGCTGTTTAATAGGCTGATTTTTAGCCGCTGAATTTCCGCTTGTTCTCGGTATTTAGCGCTTTCGGTGCGGTAGCTTTCCCATTGCGCTTGCCAGGTGTTTTTTTGCTGTTGATATTCGCGGTAAAGCTGCGTGGTTTCCTGTTCGCGTTCATCGGAAGTTTCTAACGTGGCTTCTGCTTCCAGAATGGCTTGTTTTATGGATTCTAATGCCAGTAAATCCGCTTCAATTTCATTTCTGGAGTGGTCAGCCTGCTCTTGAGAGCGTTTGATTTCTAATAAGGCTTCTTCGTGGCTGGTTTCAGTGTATTTGATGGTTTGCTCAAGGCTGCTGACCTCCGCAACTGCCGTGTAGTAATCAGCCTGAGATTTATCTAAAGCCTGCTGCTGGATTTTGTAATCGCCACGTTTGGTGTCGATTGTCGTGTTTAAGTCGCGTAATTGTTCAAACAAACGGTTATGTTCCAGTGCTACTTCTTGTAGCTTGGTCTCCATGTCTTTGGCAGCTTGGTGGTAAAGATTCCAGCGCATTGCCAATAATTCCAGTTTGAATTGGCGTTCTTCCTTTTTTAATGCGGTATATTTTTCGGCTTTTTCCGCTTGCTTTTGCAGATGTTTGATTTGCTTATCGACTTCGTCACGCAAATCATCCAGCCGCTCCAAGTTTTCCCGTGTGTGCCTCATGCGGGTTTCGGTTTCGCTACGGCGTTCTTTGTATTTGGAGATACCTGCCGCTTCTTCGATGTGGACGCGCAATTCATCGGGCTTGGCTTCCACCATGCGCGAAATCGTGCCTTGTTCGATAATGGCGTAACTTCTGGAACCTAAGCCTGTGCCTAAAAAGATGTCGGTAATGTCTTTGCGGCGACATCTTGCGCCATTGAGCATGTACAAGGACTGCCCATCGCGGCTAATCTGACGTTTGATGGCGATTTGATTGTACTGGGCGTACTCGCCGCCAATCTTGCCTTCGCTGTTGTCAAACACCAATTCGACAGACGCGGTGCTGACGGGCTTTCGCGTAGAAGAACCATTGAAGATGACATCCGCCATACTGCCGCCACGCAAATGCTTGGCAGAACTTTCGCCCATCACCCAACGTATTGCGTCGATGATATTGGATTTGCCGCAACCGTTGGGGCCGACGATAGCCGTCAGGTTTCCGTGTATAGGGATGACGGTCGGATCAACAAAGGATTTAAAGCCAGAAAGTTTGATTTTTTCCAGTTTCATAACTGGTAGAATAGTCCTTTGATTGAATGAACCTTAATAGAATAAGATAAGCGCGGTATTATTAACGATTATGACCACAAAACCAAGTAAAGACCTGGAAACTTTCCCCAACCCGCAGCCAGGCCGGGATTTTACGATACGCATTGCCATTCCTGAATTTACTTGTCTGTGTCCGAAGACCGGGCAGCCAGATTTTGCAAATATAATTATCGAGTATGTTCCGGCTGATCTGTGTGTGGAGTTAAAGGGGCTGAAATTGTATATGTGGTCATTTCGGGAGCGGGGCGCATTTCACGAAGCCGTCACTAACGAAATGTTAGACGATATTGTCAATGCTGTTGCTCCTAACTTCATGCGAATTCGCGCTGAGTTTAACGTACGTGGCGGGATTTACACCACTGTGATCGCCGAGCATAAGAATCCTGATTGGAAGGCACCGGATTTGGTTAATCTGCCGTAATAATTCAGCACCAAGTGCTAAAAACCCTATCCAAAGGGAGAGGGTTGGGTGAGGGGGAAATACCTTAATAAATCTCCTCCTCATCCTAACCTTCTCCCTCAAGGGAAAAGGTACTTAACATATTACCCTTAAATCCTGCCTACCCTTGTTATCCATGAACTTCAAAGACGCATTAACGACCTTGCCGCAATATATATACCCTCAGCATGGCTTATCCAAGCTGATGAGCTACATTACGCATTCGGAACACAAAGCCCTCAAGAACTGGTGTATTTCGACGATTATCAAGCATTATGGCGTAAATATGGATGAGGCTAAAGAGCAGAATCTGGATGCGTTCAAAAGTTTTAACCACTTTTTTACCCGTGAGCTAAAACCAGAAGTCAGGCCGTTAACCATGGAGAAGAATGCTATCGCTTGCCCTGCTGATGGCGCAGTTAGTCAAGCCGGTAAGATTGAAGGCGGCAGTATCTTTCAAGCTAAAGGCATGTCGTTTACTGCTGTGGATCTATTAGGCGGCGATGCGGAACGTGCCAAGCTGTTTGAAGACGGCGTATTTACCACGATTTACTTGTCACCTAAAGATTACCACCGCCTGCACATGCCACTTACGGGGACATTAAAGGAAATGGTGCATATTCCAGGTAAGTTATTCAGTGTAAACACCGCTACTACGCGCTCAGTTCCTGGTCTATTTGCCCGAAATGAGCGCGTTGCGGCTATCTTCGACACCGAAGTTGGGCCGATGGCCTTGGTGTTGGTAGGCGCAATTTTCGTTTCCAGCATTGAAACTGTCTGGCATGGCGTAGTCACCCCACCCACCGCGCCGTCCGTGCAAACTTGGTATTACGATAAGAAACCCATTGCTTTGAAAAAAGGTGAAGAAATGGGGCGGTTTAATATGGGTTCAACGATTATCATCTTGTTCGGCAAAGATAAAGTGCAGTGGGAGAGCGAATTTAAGGCTGACCAATTGGTTAATTTGGGGACGAAAATTGGTGCGTTAGCCGGACTTGATGAAGTAAAGTAGGCCACGTTTACGCTTTCAATAAGCACTAAATGTTGGAGTACAAACCTAGGTTTGTATCTAATGATATTTTAAAATCAAATGGCTATAAAAACTCCTCAGCAGGGTGGTGCATATTGCCCCGTGCTGAGGGACTCCCTTCTAGGAGATACCTTGCGGTTGATTAATAAGAACAACGTTAATCGCATTCATCCTGCACGGGACTTTCATTTTCCTGCTTTGGATTTTCATCTTGGTGCTCTGGAGTTTCGACTTTAAACAACTCGGTGAGCAGGTCAATTTGAGCCGTCAATTGCGGTATGGCAGGAATTTTCCAGTCTTTTCCGATCATACGGGAAAGCAAATTACTTAACCACGGGCGGTTTGATTGCGCTTGTTGAATAATCATTTTGTAGGATTCTTCATCCTTAAACACTGCAAAACCGTCTAGCCAAACCTCAATCGATTCTGTTTCGCCGAAGAGTGTTGCTTGAACGTATACTTTGCGTGCTTCGAGGTCAAAATTAAAATCGGTTAATTCCGCAACCCCCTTAAGCTTACTGTTTGCCACCCACATAATCATCTTATTGGGTGTCCACTTTATTGCCGTCTTTACTAAACTAATAGTAACGCTCATTTGTTGCCTGCATCGGGTATGGGATAAAAACGGTAATTTTAACCGTTCTTTGCGTAGGACGGTAAGCACAATTTAAAAGATGAGCTTGCAGATAGGTTTTACTATTGATTCGGTTCTTTAATGCTTGAACCGTTCTCGCCACTGTCGAAGTGTAAGGAATTAATGAAAACGCTCTATTTTGGTGTGATAATTAATCAACCCTGAAAACCGCATCATCCAATTGAATCATATAACTATTTGTCAACATAAGGCACAACCAATCGACCGGAAATGATAAAATAAGCCCTTGTTTCTCGGTCGATAAGGATCAAAACATGTTAATGCCCTCAAGCACA
>SHZQ01000115.1 GCA_009695535.1 Methyloglobulus sp. | reverse complement strand
AGTACGGCGAAAACCTGGCGCGGTTTATGGCTGCTGCCGATGTGTTCGTGTTCCCCAGCCTGACCGATACCTTCGGTGTCGTGCTACTGGAAGCCTTAGCCAGCGGCGTTCCGGTGGCAGCTTACCCCGTGCAAGCACCCAAAGGGGTAATTACTGATGATAAAGTCGGGGTCTTAAGTGACAACCTGCAACAGGCTGCGATGACAGCATTGTCGTTAAATCCGCAAGATTGCCGACGTTACGCGTTGGAATACACCTGGGAAAAATGTACGCAACAATTTGTGGATAATCTTGTGCCTATGGTTTGAGAGCGTTTCCATTCTCAGAAGGTTTCGGAGTCAAAAACCATGTTTTTTGATTCCTGGCGAATTCAACTCCGACTCGCAAACCTAGGTTTGTACTCCAAGTTAACGATGTCTCAACGTTTAACTGTGGGAAGTGTTCACCAGCATGGGAAAGAGACTAAAGCTAAATCCCAGTTACCCTTGAAAAAATAAATTATGCCCTTAAATCAAGCGTAGTTAAGTTCATCTTATTTTTAGGAATACAAAAATGTCTGCAAAAGCAAAAAAACAAACCTTAGGTTTTGAAACCGAAGTCAAACACCTTTTACATCTGATGATCCATTCCTTGTACAGCAACAAGGAAATCTTTCTGCGCGAGCTGATTTCTAATAGCTCGGATGCGGCGGATAAGCTGCGTTTTGAGGCTTTATCCAACGATAATCTGTATGAAGGAGACAGTGAATTAAAAATTCGTCTGGCGTTCGATAAAGACAAGCGCACGATTACCATCACTGATAACGGCATCGGTATGAGTCGCGACGAAGTGCAGGAGCACATCGGTACGATTGCCAAATCCGGCACCAAACAGTTTTTTGAAAAGCTAACGGGCGAACAAGCCAAAGACAGCGAGTTAATCGGCCAATTCGGCGTAGGCTTTTATTCTTCATTTATCGTAGCCGATAAAGTCACGCTGACCACTCGCAAAGCGGGTGCAAGTGCGGATGAAGCCGCACGTTGGGAATCGGCTGGAGAAGGCGAATATACACTGGAAACTGTGACCAAGGAGCAGCGTGGTACGGAAATCGTCCTGCATCTTAAAGAATCCGAAGAAGAATTTTTGGATAGCCATAGATTACGTTCCATCGTACGAAAATTTTCCGATCACATTTCTATTCCGATTATCATGACCAAAGAGGCCATGCCGTCTTATGACGACGAGGAAGAAACAGACGGCGAGGAAGCTGAACTCAAAGAGAAAACCCCGTCAGAACCCGAAGATGAAACCGTCAATAGCGCCTCGGCCTTATGGATGAAAGCCCGTCAGGATATTAAGGACGAGGACTACAGCGAATTCTACAAGCACGTCAGCCACGATTGGCAAGATCCGCTCGTGCATGTTCATAGCAAGGTAGAAGGCACGAATGAATTCACTTTGTTGCTCTACGTGCCAAGCCGTGCGCCGTTTGATCTGTGGGACAGAAACACCAAGCATGGCGTAAAACTGTATGTGCGTAAAATCTTCATCATGGATGATGCGGAACAACTCATGCCGCGTTATTTGCGATTTATACGTGGGATAGTTGATGCTGGCTCGCTGCCATTGAACGTATCGCGGGAAATTCTGCAGCAAAGCAAACAACTTAGCACCATTAAATCTGGCGCAGTCAAAAAAGTGTTGGGCATGTTGGAAGGTGTCGCCAAGAATGAGCCTGAAAAGTACGAAAAATTCTGGGCAGAATTCGGGCAAGTGCTGAAAGAAGGTCCAATTGAAGATCATGGCAATAAAGAGCGCATCGCCAAATTGCTGCGTTTTGCCTCGACCAAAGCCGATACCGACAAGCAAGAAGTTACTTTGGAAGAATACGTCAGCCGGATGCAGGAAGGCCAGGATAAAATCTATTACGTAACAGCAGAAACGTTTGCTGCCGCTAAAAACAGCCCACATCTGGAAATATTCCGTAAAAAAGGCATTGAAGTCTTATTGTTGTCAGATCGGATTGACGAGTGGCTGATTTCCCACTTAGAAGAATTTGACGGTAAACATTTGCAATCGGTTGCTAAAGGCGACCTGGATTTAGGTGTGCCAGATGATGAAGAAACCAAAAAAGAACAGGAAGAAGTCAGCAAAGATTTCGAAGCTGTCATCAAGCAAATCAAAGACGTATTGGGCGATAAAGTCAGCGAAGTCAAATTAAGCCAACGCTTAACCGACTCCCCAGCTTGTGTGGTTGCCGACGTTTACGGGATGAGCCTCAACATGGAACGGATAATGAAGGAAGCAGGGCAGGGTATGGGCATGGGTATGAACAGAAAGCCTATCTTTGAGATCAACCCCACTCATGCTTTAGTGGCGCGACTGAAAATAGAGCAGGATGACGAACGTTTTGCTGATTTGACCCATATCCTATTTGACCAAGCCATTTTAAGCGAAGGAGGGCAATTGGACGATCCTGCGGCGTTTGTGCATAAATTGAATGGCTTGTTGCAGGGGTTGTTGAAGTAGTTTTATAGATTCCGTTCGTGGCGAGCTTGTCGAACCATGAGCGGAAGTGTGTAGTATGTTCTGAGGCACGAAGCGCATTAATCGAGAAAGCGCGAACGATGCGCTTCGCTTTGTTCAGCACATCCTGCGGAACTGCCCACAGTTAAAAAATACGGAGTCAAAAAAACATGTTTTTTGATTCTTTATAAACAGCGAATGCTGGAGTACAAACCTAGGTTTGTACTCCAGGTGAAAGAGGTCTCAACGCTTAACTGTGGGCAGTGACGTTTTGTCGTGGAAATATTTCCTGTGTCGCCCAGGCGATGCGGGGCGCAGAGCATCCCTTGCGGCATTCCCACGTAGAACGTGGAAATGATAAAAAATATTATTCTTTTTGACTAAGCGTTAATGACGGGTAAGTTGAAATTGCAATAAAGAATAGATGATAAAAATTATGAATATCCACACACAGGAGCTTCAATGAACATCTTTACAAAACACAATTTTTTAAAAACGACAGTTTATCTTGGTCTTTTAGGGCTAGTAAATGTCAGTCAAAGCGCAATTGCAAGCGAACATGAAGCCGCTTGTAAAGCATACATCCAAGGTAAAATCTCATAGGATACAACTTCTAGCTACGCAAGCGGCTCAAAATGGGAGGATAAAAACTTAGCCTACTTATGCAGGGGAACAAAAGATTCTAAAGCTCCGGGTGATTGCTTTCACCATGTAACGGCGGGTCAGGTCAGTTACGGCAATAGCGATAAATGGGAATTTACAAATGCCATCGAATTGTGTAGGGGCAGCGATAACGCCGATAACACTGTTAACTGCTCTAAAGGAAAAATTGCCGATAAAGTGAAGTGGGGAGATGCTATTGCACAATACCAAGCAAAGAAGCCTTTATCCAATGTGGCAGAATAATTTTACTGACTTTTAACGGTATTTTGAGAGATTAAATGTTCCGCGTGACGGGTTATGTTAACCCGTCACTAAGTGTTTTGACATATTGCCGCTTTAACCCCCCCCTCACTGATACCTGTCAAGCCATAACGATTCGCATCAAACTATTTTTTATTTTAGCTGACACGCTTAATCATTTTTTAATCATCACCGCTTCATAATTAACCCTAAGATTGATTCTTGGATAGGGGTGCGATCAGATGCCCCGTTAAGAATCGCTTTGACACCACTAGACGGTTAATTTTAAGGGAGAAAATTATGAAATTGAGATATATGATGTTGGCTGTACCCGTATTCGTTAGTTATGGAACATTCACTTATGCGGCAACTAAGGGTATGGATCACGACGATTCATACGCGGAGGATGGGATGCACGAGAAGCACGGTCACGGTTCTTACCACGAAGACACTTGATGCGATTTTGATGACCGTATCAAGGAGCTAGTAGGAAACCGTCATCATAACCATAACGTCTATTTGAAAATGCGCAGAAATGAGGAAGACGATCATGATTACGGGCATGGTGGACATGGTGGCGAGTGGGGCGGCGACCATAACGAAGTACCCGTTCCTGCTGCGTTTTGGCTGTTCGCCCCGAGCTTAATGGGCTTTCTGGGAATCAAACGTAAAAACCCCCAATATGGGTGAGTTGTAGGTTCTATATCATGAGGGCAGGGTAGGGTATGGATCACTTTGATCGCAGTAACCTACCGGCCTACCTTATTTCCAAGCAATCCTGTTACCAAACAGGCGTTACACGATGTTGTTTTAAATTGGTTTTATCAAAATTATCCCATAACTCTGCATAACGTATTTGTGAAACAGGATGCCGCAAATGCCCCGCCATTTCTGCCAACGGCTCTAACACAAAAGCGTATTTTTCGATTTCATCACGCGGTATTTGTATGCGACCTTCGTTGATGATTAGGTCGCCGTATAGTGCGAGGTCTAAATCCAGCGTTCGGGCGGAGAATTTTTTACAGTCGCGGTTGCGACCATTGTCCAGTTCGATTTGCCTTAATTGAGCGACGATTTCTTGTACATCCAGATTTGAGTTAAAGCCTACGATCAAGTTATAAAATGAATCGCCGGAAAAGCCGATGGAATCGGATTCGTAGATACTGGATAAGGTTAATTGCCCGTAACAGGCTTCCAATGCTTTTATGCTGGCAGGGATGTGTTTTTCCTTTTCGATGTTGCTGCCGATGCTGATGTATCCGGTTGGCATGTTACTTACGCCCTCGTTCGACGATAATCCCAACATCGCTGGCACCGCGGATTGCACCTTTTTTGTTGAGGGTGACTTTAATCCACGGCACGTTGAATTCATTTAGGATAATGTCGGCAATTTCCACTGTTAGCCGCTCCACCAGAAAATAATTGCTGGCTTCGACGAAAGCGATAATCCGTTTGGATACTGCCTTGTAATCTAAGGTGTATGTAATATCGTCGGTTTCGGCGGCCTTTTGGATGTCGTAAGCCATTTCTATGTCCAGTATGACAGTTTGTTTGGTTTCCCGTTCCCAGTCGAAAATACCGATAATGGTCTCGATTTGAAGCCCGCCTAAAAATATAATGTCCATAGTAATTTCCGGTTATGATGTGCCGTTTTAAAGCGGTAAGTATCGGGGATATGAACAGTATACAAGTTTTGGATGGAAGGTGGTTAATGTTTGAGTGGTTGTTAATTCCTGCGGCTTATTTATTAGGTTCAGTTTCATGTGCGATTATCACTTGCCGCGTGATGGGTTTGCCGGATCCTCGTGGGCAGGGTTCAGGTAATCCCGGTGCTACCAACGTGATGCGGATTGGCGGCAAGAAAGCAGCGGGGATCACTTTGCTTGGGGATATGCTAAAGGGTTTTATCCCTGTCTATCTGGCGAATTTATTGGGTGTGACACCGATTATTTTGGCTATGACCGGCCTGGCCGCATTTTTCGGTCATCTTTATCCCATATTTTTTGGGCTTAAAGGCGGTAAAGGCGTTGCGACTTCGCTAGGTGTTTTGTTGGGTTTTTCCTGGATTTTGGGGCTGGCTGTTATCGGTACTTGGCTGTTGGTATACAAACTCCGTAATATTTCATCGCTTTCTGCTTTGACTGCTTCAGTTTTATCGCCGATTTACGCTTGGCTTGTGTTGGGTGATAAGGTGATTGTTATTGCGGCTTCGGTGATGATGGTGTTTTTGCTATTCCGACATAAAAGTAATATACAGCGGTTGTTGGCTGGGGAAGAGTAGCTTAAGCAAATGGATAAAGCCTAGCTAAGTTTAATTATTGGCATTGGCAACTGCAATATTTCTGTGGCTATGTATAGCGGACCCTATTGCCCAGACATATAATGCTTTAGTTTAAGATAGCATCCTGTTTACCGTCTAGCTGAATGGCGCTGTCCCATATTCGCTGCGCATAAACCGATGTTTCTGTCGAGCCATACTTGGCTATAATTTGTGCACCTCCTCCTATAGCGGTTTGATAAACCCTATCAGGCGCTTTATAGCCTAATGATTGATGGTAGCGCTCTTGGTTATACAACACGAAGTAGTCGGTCAACCCTATTAACAGGCTTTGTACAGTATCATGCTGCTTCAAATAGGCCTCTTCATAG
>SHZQ01000114.1 GCA_009695535.1 Methyloglobulus sp. | reverse complement strand
CAGGCGAGGAAAGTTGCAACCAGCAATACCAGCAGCGGAATTAAAGCGTAAAGGCAACGCTTCATGGGAAATCACCCCACAACATCTGCACAGCAGCTAATGCAGCAATGGCGGCGGTTTCTGTTCTTAATATCCGACTACCTAACCGTACGGGGATAAATCCTGTGGCTATAGCAACACTGCGTTCATGGTCGGCGAATCCACCTTCAGGGCCGATCAGTAAAGTTACTTTCACATCTTCAGGCTGAAGTTGGGCTAATGATTTTTCTGCGTAAGGATCAAGCAACACTTTTAAACCTTGTTGATTGCTTACCCAGTTTTGCAAAGCCATTATTTCTGACAGCTCAGGCAACACCGTCCTGCCGCTTTGCTCCGCCGCATGTTGGACGATTTTTTGCCAATGCTGTAAGCGCTGAGGTTTTTTTTCGCCTTTAAATTGCACAACGCAGCGTTCTGTCATCAGCGGTGTAATCTGATATACGCCTAATTCGACGGCTTTTTGCACTGACAAGTCCATACGATCACCACGCGAAATCCCTAAACCTAATGTCACCTGTAAAGGTGATTCCACACTACGTTCAATCCAGGTCTTGACCGTAACCAGCACAGCTTTTCGGCTGACCTCAGCAAGTACGCAAACATATTCTCCGCCATTGCCATTAAATAGGATGATGGCATCGTCTTTTTTTAGCCTCAGTACCGTCCTGACATAATGTCCGCTATCATCATCCAATTTGACCTGCTCATTCAGCGCAAGTGGCAAATCGACATATAGCCTGGAAATCCGCATCTTAATCCTTTACCGCTTGCTGTATGCCATCCCAGGCAACTTCAGCCATTAACCGCAACTCATCTTCGGTAATAATATAAGGCGGCATAAAATAAATGACATTGCCCAACGGACGTAATAACACGCCTTTTGATAGTGCATATTGATAAACCCTTAAGCCGCGCCGTTCCTGCCAGGGATAGGGTTCGCGGGTACGTTTGTTTTTGACCATCTCAATCGCCACGATCATTCCCGTTTGTCTGACTTCGGCAACGTGTGGATGGTCATTGAACCGTTCGCTTATTTGTGCCAGTAGCTTTGCCAGATTGCGGTTGTTTTCAATGACATTTTTCTGTTGAAATATCTCTAGTGTTGCAAGTCCAGCTCTACATGCCAGCGCGTTGCCCGTATAGCTGTGCGAATGCAAAAAAGCTGTTTGCTTCTGGTAATCATCATAAAATGCCTGATAAATTTCATCTGCCGTCAACACCGCCGACAAGGGTAGATAACCACCCGTCAAACCTTTCGATAAGCACATAAAGTCGGGCGTAATTGCGGCCTGTTCACACGCAAATAGCGTTCCTGTTCGCCCAAAACCGACGGCAATCTCGTCGACTATCAAATGCACGTTGTATTTGTCACAAGCCTCGCGCAATAATTTCAAATAAACCGGATCATACATCCGCATCCCACCCGCACATTGCACAAGCGGCTCGACAATCACCGCACAAACTGTGCCGGCGTGTTTTTGTAATGTTTGCTCCATCATCTCAAAGCGACGTGATGAATAATCTACCCAAGATTCGCCGGATTCACGGTAATAGCAATCGGGACTGGGGACGGTAATCACGTCCATCAATAAGGGTGCATAAGTTTCCTTATATAATGGCACGTTACCCACAGCTAACGCCCCCAAGGTTTCGCCGTGGTAGCTATTTTCTAGTGTGATAAATTTAGTCTTTTGGGATTGCCCTGATTTTTGAGATTGGTTCCGCCAGTAATGAAAGCTCATCTTGAGCGCAACTTCCACTGCGGAAGAACCGTTGTCGGCATAGAAGCAACGGTTAAGCCCTTCTGGCGTCACTTCCACCAGTTTTTCCGCCAGTTTGATCGCGGATTCGTGAGTAAAACCTGCAAAAATGACGTGTTCCAGCGTATCAAGCTGGTCTTTCAGCGCGGCGTTAATAGTAGGATTGGCGTGTCCAAACAGATTGACCCACCAAGAACTGACTGCATCCAGATAGCGGTTGCCATCGAAATCTTCCAGCCAAACGCCCTGCCCTTTTTTGATGGGAATGATTGGGAAAGTCTCATGATCCTTCATTTGCGTGCAAGGATGCCACAAAACAGAAAGGTCGCGCTTGGAAAGGGAATCGTTGGTCATCATGGGCGATAAACTAAGCTGTAATCACAACATTCGTTCTCAATGCGGCTTGATGGCTCTAGTTTCTTAACGAACTAAACAAGAGCCACGTTATAACTGACAAAAACCGATTTATTTCCGCAAATTATCCAAAATCGCCAAGGTAGGCGCGGATTGGTTCATGGTATAAAAGTGCAGCTCTGGCGCACCGCCATCCAATAAGCGTTGGCATAAGTTGCTGACCAAATCCAGGCCGAAAGCTTGTATTGACGTACGGTCATCACCAAAACCTTCCAGCCGTTTACGAAGCCAACGGGGAATATCCGCACCGCACATTTCCGAAAAGCGGAAAAGCTGGGCATATTGCGTAATCGGCATGATGCCAGGGACGATTGGTATCGTTATACCATTTTTTTCGCACAGATCGACGAAATAAAAATACGCTTCGGCATTGTAAAAATATTGAGTGATTGCAGAGTTTGCGCCAGCTTCAACTTTACGTTTGAAGTTTTTGAAATCTTCTGTTGCGCTGATGGCTTGCGGATGCACTTCGGGATAAGCTGCGACATGAATTTGGAAATCATCGCCGGTTTCCTGACGGATAAATGCGACGAGTTCATTTGCGTAGCGAAACTCTCCCGCCGACATCATGCCAGATGGCAAATCGCCCCGTAAAGCAACAATCCTCGATATATCATGCTCTTGGTAGCTCTTCAAGATAGCCCGGATATTCTCTTTGGTCGAAGCTACGCAGGATAAATGCGGTGCTGCGGCTATACCTTTCTGCTGTATATCAACAACGGTATCAAAAGTTTTATCGCGGGTAGAACCGCCTGCACCAAAGGTAACAGAGAAGAATTCTGGATTGAGTGCCGCCAGCTTACTATGGACTATTTGTAAATTAGCAGTACCTTCGTCAGTCTTTGGTGGATAAAACTCAAAGCTGAATTGTTGCGGATGATTTTGTTGTGATTGCATCAGTATCTGTAGGCTGGGTTAGCGTAGCGTAACCCAGCAATAATGCCGCAGAATGCTGAGTTACGCTACGCTAACCCAGCCTACTTAATTATGAATACTAATCAATAACGATAATGATCAGCCTTATAAGGCCCTTCAACCGGAACATTAATATACTTTGCCTGCGTATCGGTTAACACAGTCAGGTTCACGCCTAATTGTTCCAGATGCGACCGCGCTACTTTTTCATCCAATTTTTTAGGCAAAATATAGACTTTATTTTCGTAACTCTTAGCATTTTGCCACAATTCCATCTGCGCTAATACTTGGTTGCAAAATGAATTGGACATGACGAAGCTAGGATGTCCAGTTGCACAACCTAAATTCACTAACCGACCTTCTGCCAATATAATCAAGCGCTTGCCATCAGGAAAAATGACATGATCAACCTGTGGTTTAATATTTTCCCAGGTATATTGACGTAAGGAAGAAATCTCGATTTCAGAGTCAAAGTGACCGATATTACAAACGATTGCTTGATTTCTCATAGCAAGCAAATGTTTATGGGTAATGACATTGAAATTGCCGGTTGCACTAACAAATATGTTCGCAAGTGGCGCAGCATCTTCCATCGTGACCACACGGAAACCTTCCATCGCGGCTTGCAAGGCGCAGATCGGGTCGATTTCGGTAATCCAAACGGTAGCACCTAAGCCACGTAAGGATTGGGCGCAGCCTTTGCCGACATCGCCGTAACCGCAGACCACCGCTATTTTTCCGGCAATCATGACATCAGTAGCGCGCTTAATGCCATCGACTAAGGATTCACGGCAACCGTACAGGTTATCGAATTTAGATTTGGTTACTGAATCATTGACGTTAAAAGCAGGGACTTTCAAGGTATTTTTGGCAACGCGTTCGTATAAACGCAGAACGCCTGTGGTAGTTTCTTCCGACAAACCTTTGACATCCGCCATCAGTTCGGGAAATTTGTCGTGCATCATATTGGTGAGGTCGCCACCGTCGTCCAATATCATATTAGGTCGCCAGCCATTTGGTCCGATAATAGTCTGTTCGATACACCAATCGGCTTCGGCTTCGGTTTCGCCTTTCCAGGCAAATACAGGAATACCCGCCGCCGCAATTGCAGATGCCGCATGATCTTGGGTAGAAAAAATATTGCACGACGACCAGCGTATTTCTGCACCCAATGCGGTTAGGGTCTCGATTAACACAGCGGTTTGGATGGTCATGTGCAAGCAACCAGCAATACGTGCGCCTTTCAAGGGTTGTGCCGCACCGAATTCGCTACGTAAGGCCATCAAGCCTGGCATTTCTGTTTCGGCGATATTGATTTCTTTACGCCCCCAATCGGCTAGGCCAATATCGGCTACTTTGTAATCGTTTTGACTCATTTGAGCTCCTGAAGTCACTGTGTATATAGAATCGTTGAATTAAATGCCAGCGGCATCTTTTAATACTTCGATTTTGTCAGTTTTTTCCCAACTGAAGGTGCTTTCCGTGCGCCCAAAGTGGCCGTAAGAAGCAGTCGGTTGATAGATAGGTTTCAGTAAGTCCAACATAGCAATCAAGCCTTTAGGTCTGAGATCAAAATGTTCCCGCACGATTTGCACTAATCTGTCTTCGGTAATCTTTCCTGTGCCAAAGGTTTCAACGGCTATTGAAGTCGGCTCTGCTACACCAATGGCATAAGATACTTGTATCTCACAACGATCCGCTAAACCTGCTGCGACAATATTTTTTGCTACGTAGCGTGCCATATAAGCGGCTGAACGGTCTACTTTTGAAGGATCTTTACCGGAGAACGCGCCGCCGCCGTGCCGTGCCATGCCACCATAAGAATCTACGATAATTTTGCGACCTGTCAATCCACAATCGCCTACAGGTCCACCAATAATGAACTGACCTGTTGGGTTAATAAAGTATTTAGTGTCTTTATGTAGCCATTCCTTAGGCAAAACAGGCAGGATAATTTCATCCATCACCGCTTCATGCAGGGCTTTTGTGCTGATGTCTGGCGAATGCTGAGTAGATAACACCACAGCGTCAATCGCTACGGGTATGTTGTTTTCGTAGCGGAAAGTAATCTGGCTTTTTGCATCAGGACGTAGCCAAGGCAAGGTCTTGTTTTTGCGAACTTCGGCTTGGCGTTTGACTAATAGATGAGAATAGGTAATAGGGGCTGGCATCAACACATCGGTTTCGTTACTTGCGTAACCAAACATCAAACCTTGATCGCCTGCACCTTGTTCGTGGTCTTCGCCTTCATCCACGCCCATCGCAATGTCTGCTGATTGTTTGCCAATTGCATTCAATACCGCACAGCTTTTGCCATCGAAACCAATATCACCATTGTCGTAGCCTATATCGCAGACGACTTTTCTAACCAGTTCTTCCATATCCACCCAAGCATCGGTGGTAATTTCACCCGCCAAAACCACCATGCCGGTTTTAACTAAAGTTTCACACGCCACACGGGAGCGCGGATCTTGCGCCAACAAGGCATCAAGTACGGCATCAGAAATCTGGTCTGCAACCTTATCTGGATGCCCTTCTGAAACGGATTCTGATGTAAAAATGAAGTTATTGCTCACAATACTGCCTTTGTTAATAGAAAAATTAATAACGAAAAGGCTGCAAAGGCAGCCTTTTGGTGTCAATGGTGGGCCCTGTAGGACTTGAACCTACGACCTGCCGATTATGAGTCGGATGCTCTAACCAACTGAGCTAAGGGCCCTGTGTTTATTAATTGCTAGTTATTCGCCATCCAAAAAGCATCTTAATTGCTCTGATCTGGACGGATGCCGTAGCTTCCTTAAGGCTTTCGCCTCGATCTGACGGATGCGCTCACGGGTAACATCAAACTGCTTGCCCACTTCTTCAAGAGTATGATCGGTGTTCATATTAATACCAAACCGCATACGTAAAACTTTTGCTTCCCTTGCTGTCAATCCTGCCAATACATTTTGGGTGGATTCACGCAAGCCCGCAAT
>SHZQ01000113.1 GCA_009695535.1 Methyloglobulus sp. | reverse complement strand
TAACTTTCGTGCAAAATTTAAAGATTGATTGTTTTGCGCGTCTAACCCAACCTACATGATTTGAACCTTGCGCCTTTCACCTAATTACATGACCCCAGAACAATTCAATTACTACGCTAGACAGGGTTACAACCGTATCCCGGTCAGCCGAGAAGTGCTGGCTGATTTAGATACGCCCCTAAGCGCGTACCTAAAACTTGCCGATGGCTCGTATTCTTACCTGTTTGAATCGGTCCACGGTGGTGAGCAATGGGGGCGTTATTCGATTATTGGCTTGCCTTGCAAGACGTTAGTTAAAGTAAACGGTAATGAAATACGGCTGGAAAAAGATGGCGAGGTGCTTGAAAGCGTAAGCCACGATAACCCTTTAATCTGGATTGAAGCGTTCAAAGATCGCTATAAAGTGCCGGACATTGAAGAATTACCGCGCTTTAGTGGTGGCTTGGTCGGTTATTTCGGTTATGAAACCGTTGCTTATATCGAGCCGCGCTTACGTGTCGATAAGCCTGATCCTTTAGGTTGCCCGGATATTTTGTTGATGGTGTCAGAAGAAATCCTGGTGTTCGACAACCTGTCCGGCAAAATGCTGTTGCTTACCCATGCGAATCCCGAAGAAAACGATGCCTATGATAATGCCTTAGCACGACTAAATGATCTGGCAAGAAGATTGCGCGAGATGAAAGCCGAGCCAGCCAAACATACCAATCCAAACCATGTGCGTGAATCGGACTTTGTGTCCGGTTTTACGGAAGATGGCTATAAAAATGCGGTACTCAAAGCTAAGGATTACATCACTGATGGCGACATTATGCAGGTGGTGCTGTCGCAACGTATGTCTATCCCTTATAGTGCGCCGCCGCTGGATTTATACCGCGCCTTACGTTGCTTGAATCCCTCGCCGTATATGTTCTATTTAAACCTGGAAGACTTCCACATCGTCGGTTCGTCACCGGAGATATTGGTCAGGCTGGAAGATGACCTTATTACCGTTCGCCCCATCGCAGGCACACGCAAACGCGGTACTACGCCCGAACACGACCTGGAACTGGAGCGTGAACTGCTGGCTGATCCCAAAGAACTCGCCGAACATCTTATGTTGATCGACTTAGGACGTAACGATACTGGACGTGTAGCTGAAATTGGCACCGTCGAATTGACTGATAAGATGATCGTCGAACGCTACTCGCACGTCATGCACATCGTGTCCAATGTCACGGGGCAATTGCAATCCGGCAACAATGCTTTTGATGTGTTGGCGGCGACGTTTCCGGCAGGTACGGTCAGCGGCGCACCTAAAATACGTGCGATGGAAATTATCAATGAACTCGAACCCGTTAAGCGCGGCGTTTATTCCGGTGCGGTTGGCTATATTTCATGGTCGGGCAACCTGGACACCGCCATAGCGATCCGAACCGCCGTTATCAAGGACAATATGCTACATATTCAAGCAGGGGCGGGCATCGTGTATGATTCCATTCCCCAAAGCGAATGGGATGAAACCATGAACAAAGGCCGCGCCGTGTTCCGTGCCGTCAGCATGGCGGAAGCGGGTCTCGATAGTGAACAACAAGGAGGTGAAGCATGAGTGTAGTCAATGTCGTGATGATCGACAATTACGATTCATTTACTTATAACTTGGTGCAATATTTTGGTGAGTTAGGGGCTAACGTAACCGTCATGCGTAACGACCAGGTGACAGTAGAAGACATAGCCGCATTAACGCCCGATAAAATCGTCATTTCCCCCGGCCCTTGCACACCCAAAGAAGCAGGTATTTCCGTTGACGCTATCGAAAAATTTGCTGGACGCATTCCCATTTTGGGCGTATGCCTAGGACATCAAAGCATCGGCTATGCCTTCGGCGGCAGCATCATCCATGCCAAAAGCATCATGCACGGTAAGACTTCCCAGGTTTTTCACCACAATGTTGGTGTATTCAAAGGCTTAAACAACCCTTTTACGGCAACTCGCTACCATTCATTAGTCATCGAACAAACAACCCTACCGGATTGCCTAGAAATCACCGCCTGGACACAAGACGAGGACGGCAACATCGACGAAATCATGGGCGTTCGCCACAAATCGTTGGATATAGAAGGCGTACAATTCCATCCCGAATCGATCTTGACAGAGCATGGGCATGATTTGCTGAGGAATTTTTTGGAAAGATAAATCCTTGGTGAATTCACCTGAATATTGCAATTTATATTTCATAACGAATACGGAAGGTATATATGAAAATTTTGATGAGTATTTTAAACACCTTATTTTTATCCGCCTGTAGCGTATTCGGCATACCCTCAGTCGAAGAAGCAGGTTATGACGTACTTAAAGAACAAGATACCATCCAAATCAGGCAGTATAAGCCGCTATTGACTGCCCAAACTGAGGTTGATGCGAGTTACGACAAAGCAAGCAGTAAGGCATTTCAACGCTTGTTTTATTACATCAGCGGCAACAATAAAGCCCAGCAAAATATTGCGATGACGGCTCCGGTTATTCAGGAAAAACAAGCGGGAGAAATTGCCATGACTGCGCCGGTGTTTCAGGAGAAATCCGGTAAGACTTGGTTTATGTCATTTGTGTTGCCAGCGGATTACACTTTGGCAATCGCGCCAGTGCCGTTGGATTCTACGATTGTCCTTAAAGCAGTGCCAAGCAAGAAAGCGCTGTGTTGACTTATTCTGTATTTCTGTCTAAGCAAGTGATTGATGAAAAAACCAATGAATTGAAAAGTTGGCTGGGAGCTAACAATTACAAAGCCATTTCATCGCCGCGTTCAGCAGGTTTTGATCCGCCGTGGACATTGCCGTTTCTGCGTCGCAATGAAGTCCATATTGATATTGAATAACTTAAAGCCATGACCATAAAAGACAGCAACGGTACCGAGCTTAATGACGGCGATTCCGTGCAAGTGATAAAGGATTTAAAAGTAAAAGGCACGTCCGTGACTCTGAAACGTGGCACAGTCATCAAGAATATCCACCTGACTGACGATGAAGAATTGATTGAATGTAATGCCGATAAAGTTAAAGGGCTGGTGCTGAAAACCTGCTTTTTGAAGAAAGTATCGTAGTTTGGATGTTTTCGTACCCTAAAATTTACTCAGCGCAAAAGTTCATAAGCCCTCTCCAAAGGGAGAGGGTTGGGTGAGGGGAATTCAACAATGGAAAAATGCTTCATTTTGATCCCCTCATCCTAACCTTCTCCCGCAGGGAGAAGGGACAGCTTCTGTGTTTTTTATTCTCCAAATATGCTGAACAGTTATCATATTAGTTAACATGCAAATCCAACAAGCCCTGCAAAAATTACTGAATAAGCAAGACCTTGCCGCAGGCGAAATGCGTGACGTGATGCGGCAAATCATGAGCGGTGGTGCGACCGATGCCCAAATCGCCGGATTCTTGATCGCCCTGCGTTGCAAAGGCGAGACCGTCGATGAAATTGCCGCTGCCGTTGAGGTGATGCGCGAGTTGGCAAGAAAAGTGCCGATAATAGGCGCTCATGTGGTTGATACCTGCGGCACGGGTGGTGATGGCGCGAATACGTTTAACATTTCCACCACTTGTGCCTTTGTCGTTGCCGCAGCAGGTGGACAGGTAGCTAAGCACGGCAACCGTTCGGTATCGAGCAGTTGTGGCAGTGCCGACGTGCTAGAAGCGGCGGGTGTTAATCTGAATTTATCAACTGAACAAGTCGCGCAATGTGTGCATGAAATTGGCGTGGGTTTTTTGTTTGCACCCAAACATCATGGTGCGATGAAGCATACGATTAATGTCCGTAAGGAAATGGGGGTAAGAACACTGTTTAACTTGCTAGGCCCCTTGTCTAACCCTGCCTCCGCGCCGAATCAACTCATCGGTGTTTTCTCCAAAGACTGGGTAGAACCGTTGGCGCAAGTGTTGCTTAAGCTCGGCAGCCAGCATGTGTTGGTGGTGAGTGCGGCAGATGGACTGGATGAAATCAGTATTGCGTCAGCGACACACGTTGCGGAATTAAAAGACGGTATAGTCTCGACATATACCATAACGCCTGAGCAATTCGGTTTGCAGCGGGCGAGTCTGGCTGAGTTGACGGTATCGAATGCCGCAACCAGCCTAGACATGATAAAATCTGTCTTGAATAATCAGCCCGGCGCGACACTGGACATCATACTGCTAAACGCGGGTGCGGCGATTTATGCGGCGAATATTTCCGATTCTTTGGCAGATGGCATTGAAACTGCACGGCAAGTGATTGCCAGTGGTGCAGCACAAGCCAAGCTGGATGCTTTAATAGCTTATTCGATAAAAGATAAATCTGTAATTTGATAGCGCGCGGAGTGGCAAACCTAGGTTTGCCACTCCAAAATACACGTGACACACAGGCATGAGGTTGACAAGTTCATCAAAAAACAGGTTTAACCAACTATCTGTCAGCACTTTGACCAAAACACTTTATCGCAGCATTAACAATGACTAACGCCCCAGACATACTAAAAACCATCCTAGCCAAAAAAGTCGAAGAGGTTGCCAATCGCAAACAGCGCATGAGTATTGCTGATCTGGAAGACATTGCCCAGGGCGTTGAAAAGCCAAGAGGATTTTATAAGGCTTTGCAGCATAAAGTTAGTGCAAAAAAACCTGCCATTATCGCCGAAATTAAAAAAGCCTCGCCCAGCCAAGGTGTAATCAGGGAAAATTTTGAGCCTATTACGATTGGTCTTGATTACGCCATGAACGGCGCAACTTGCTTGTCTATATTGACGGATAAGGAGTTTTTTCAAGGCGCAGAGGCGTATTTGGAAATGGTTAGGCAGCGTTGCCCCTTGCCAGTCATCCGCAAAGATTTCATGATAGACCCATACCAAATCTATGAAACCCGCGCCTTGGGTGCGGACTGCATTTTGTTGATTGTTGCTGCTTTGGGTGATGGGCAAATGCAAGAATTGTCCGATACTGCAACAAATTTGGGGCTGGATGTGCTGGTGGAATCTCATGATGCTTATGAACTGGAACGTGCATTAAAGCTGGATACCAAACTTATCGGCATCAATAACCGCAATCTGCGTACTTTTGAGACTTCGCTGCAAACGACGCTAGACCTTAAGGCAATGATTCCAGCTGATCAAATCATCATTACCGAAAGCGGCATTCACACGCAAGAAAATGTACAACTAATGCTGGATAACGATATTTACGCGTTTTTGGTCGGTGAATCATTCATGCGAGCGGAAAGTCCGGGGCAAAAAATGCGGGAATTGTTTGCCTTATAAGCACAATTGTTCGATAAAATAGCAAAAATCAATATAACAAAAAACCTAACAATAGATGCATTCAGCAAATCCCATTGGTGTTTTTGACTCAGGTGTGGGTGGTCTTTCGGTATTGCGCGAGATCCATAAGCTGTTGCCGCATGAAAATCTCTTGTATGTCGCTGATTCCGCCCATGCGCCGTATGGCGACAAGAGCAAAGAATATATCCTGGAGCGTTCCACCACGATTGTCGATTTTTTTGTCAGTCATCACGTAAAAACAGTCGTGGTCGCTTGCAATACCGCAACGGGCGCAGCGGTTAAAGAGATTCGTCCAACCATAAGTCAGACCATTATTGCTATGGAACCTGCGATAAAACCGGCTTCCGAGCGTACCCAAACGGGTGTTATCGGTGTGTTGGCGACCAGCAGAACCTTGTCCAGCAATAATTTCCAGATCTTATTCGCACGCTTTGCCGATCAAGTAAAAATTATCACCCAGGCTTGCCCCGGTTTAGTTGAGCAGGTCGAACATGGAGACCTTAACAGTGATAAAACCCGCGCACTCGTAGCCCAATATATTCAGCCATTGGTCTCGCAACATGTTGATTTTATTGTGTTAGGATGTACCCATTACCCATTTTTAGCGCCGCTAATTCAGGAGTTGGTGGGGTCTTCGATAGCCGTTATTGATTCCGGCGCAGCCATTGCCCGAGAACTGAAATCACGCTTGGATAGGGCTGGAATATTGGCTGAACCGCATCATGCAGGAACTGTAAAGTTTTGGAGCAGTGATGAATCCGGCACAGCAAAGCAGGTTATTTCACAGCTTTGGGGTGGTGATGTTGACGTGAATATCCTGCCGGAACGGGTTCTGGCATAAAGCTGAATTCATAAAAAA
>SHZQ01000011.1 GCA_009695535.1 Methyloglobulus sp. | reverse complement strand
CTTTGAAGTTGGCGATGAAGTACGTGCCGCTTATGTAGCAAAATCGGCTGAGTATGCTTCTGCTTTTAAACAGAAAAACCAAGACAAATGGTTAGCTGACATCTACCAACTGGCGCGAATAAATCTAGCCTTCTTAGGGATAACTAAGATTTACGGTGGCGATTTTTGCACCATTACCGACCAAGAACGGTTTTATTCCTATCGCCGAGATAAGGTTACGGGACGCATGGCGACATTAATCTGGAGAGATTGAGCTTGAATTTATTGTTATTAATTATCATCTTTACTGCTGTTGGCGGCGTACTTAGCGTACTTGCGGCGGGCGTATTCCTGTTGCTGCCGGACGAACAACGCAATCGCGTGATACCGCACGGCATTAGTTTTGCTATCGGCGCGTTGTTATCGGTGGCATTTTGGGGATTGATTCCAGAAGCGTTTGAGCACGTTAAACCCGAACAATTCCAAAGCCTGTCAGGCACCATTTTAGCCGGAATCCTGGGCTTTTTCGTGCTGGAAAAGCTGCTAATCTGGCGGCATTGCCATGTCGAAACTTGTGAAGCACACGGCGATGACGCTATTGAAACCGAGCATCACCACGATCACGATCATCACGGACACCACCACGGCTTCGACAAATCCGCTGGCGCATTGATAATCCTGGGCGACAGCATCCATAACTTTGTGGATGGCGTGTTGATTGCCGCAGCATTTTTGACCGACGTTAAGCTGGGTATCGTCACCAGTTTGGCGGTAGCTACCCACGAAATTCCGCAGGAAGTCGGCGATTTTGCGATTTTATTGCACAGTGGTTATTCCAAAGGCAAGGCACTGTTTTACAACGTCCTCGCCAGCTTAACTACCGTACTTGGAGGTATTCTGGCTTATTACAGCCTGGAAGACCTGCACGACAGCCTGCCCTATTTCCTTGCACTAGCAGCCTCCAGCTTTATCTACATCGCCGTTGCCGACTTAATCCCTTCCCTGCATAAAAAAACCGACATGAAAACTTCATTGCAGCAAATCGCGCTTATTGCTGCGGGAGTTTTGCTGATTTGCTCATTACATGGCGTTGCCCACAACATTGAAGCTGATAGCCAGAAAGTGGAATTGAGCAAGGAATAGCTCGACACCTTATCATTCAAGTAAGCACATCCGGCCCTGCCCTGCCCGTCCGTTTTTTAACTTCACAAAGCTGTTCCGCTAAATCAATTAAATCCGCCAAGGCCACTTGTGCATCTTGGTTATGCTTTGCAGCATCAGGTTCAAAGCGTTCCAGATAAATCCTCAAGGTCGCGCCGACTGTCCCCGTGCCGGACAAACGGAACACCATCCGTGAACCGTTAACAAAACCAATACGTACGCCTTGATTACTGCTGACACTGCCATCGACCGGATCGGTATAGCTGAATTCATCGGCGAATTTGACTTCGTATTCACCAAAGACTTGCCCTGGTAAGGTAGGCAGCTGACTACGCAAATGCTCCACAATTGCTTTGGCAATGATTGAATCAACTGCTTCATAATCATGGCGGCAATAAATATCGCGTCCGAACATTTTCCAATGCTCTTGGACGATGTCGGCGACAGATTGGCGTTTTACGGCGATTAAATTCAGCCAGAACAACACCGCCCACACGCCGTCTTTCTCACGCACATGGTCGGAACCGGTGCCAAAACTTTCTTCACCGCATAAGGTGATCTTGCCTGCATCCAGAAGATTGCCGAAAAACTTCCAGCCGGTGGGAGTTTCGTAACAGGGGAGTTTGTATTTGGCAGCCACGCGATCCACGGCTTGGCTGGTCGGCATGGAGCGAGCGACACCCGCCAAACCTTTGGCATAAGCGGGTATCAACTGGGCGTTTGCCGCCATAATTGCCAAGCTGTCACTGGGAGTCACGAAGATTTGCCGTCCGATAATCATGTTGCGGTCGCCGTCGCCGTCTGATGCTGCGCCAAAAGTCGGTGCAGAATCGCTGAACATGGTTTCCGCCAACTCGTGAGCATGAGCCAGATTAGGGTCAGGGTGATGTCCGCCGAAATCTTCCAGCGGCTCGGCATTGATGACGGATTCTGGGCTTGCTCCCAACAATTCGACCAAAATCCGCTTGGCGTAAGGTCCAGTAATCGCAGACATAGCATCAAATAGCAGGGTGATAGCACCACTGCTAATGCTTTGTTTAAGCAAGGAAAAATCAAACAGCGATTGCATCAAATCAGCATAATCGCTAACAGGATCAATAATGGTGATGGCAATCCCGTCAAGTTGCTGTGTACCAAGCTGGTCTAAATTGACACCATCCATGACAGCAATTTTATAACTATCAATAACTTGGCTACACTTAAAGAAAGCATCGGTATACTTTTCGGAAGCAGGGCCACCGTTTTCAGTATTGTACTTGATGCCAAAATCTTCGTCAGGACCACCCGGATTGTGACTAGCAGATAACACCAAACCACCAAACGCATTGTATTTCCTAATAATATTTGACGCCGCAGGGGTTGATAATAAACCGCCCTGCCCTATAATAAGCTCACCAAAGCCGTTGGCGGCGGCCATTTTGATGATGGTTTGGATGGCAGTTCGGTTAAAATAACGTCCATCTCCACCCAATACCAAGGTTTTACCGGAAAAATCCTCCAGTGAATCAAAAATAGCTTGGACAAAGTTTTCCAGATAACCAGGTTGTTGAAAAACTTTCACTTTTTTTCGCAGTCCAGAGGTTCCTGGGTTTTGGTCGTTAAAAGGCTGAGTGGCGACGGTTTTGACTTGCATGCTTGATCCTGTGCGGTTATTAAACTGTTTAGGTAAAGTACACTAAATTTCTTATCTCGTGTAGGCCTTACAATATGCTGCGGATTTATTTATTACTGATTGGTAGTTTTTTTTCTTTAAGCGTCTTAGCTTATGACGATATTTGGCTGCTGGTAGATACTACAGCACTCAAAATTGAAGTCAAAAATGGCGAACAAACCATTGATATTATTGAAGGTATTGCGATAGGTCAATCAGGTGCTGGGCAAAAAACCCATAGAGGCGATAATATTACTCCGTACGGCGAGTACAGAATTGGCTGGATAGGCGAGAGGAGTTCATTTCACCGGTTTTTTGGGCTAAATTACCCGTCGGTACAAGATGCAGATAATGCGCGGCGTAAAGGCACTATTGACCAACGCACCTATAACGGCATAATAAGCGCACACACGTATAACCGAGTCCCCCCGCAAAACACCCCATTAGGCGGTCGAATTGGCATACATGGGCTAGGACGAGCTAATGAAAAGATACATAAGACGATGAACTGGACGCACGGTTGCATCGCGTTAACCAATAACCAGATCGATCATTTAAGCCAGTGGGTTAATACCGGAACGCTAGTAAAAATAAAATAATACTGAAAAATATTAAAAACGATGCTAAAATTTAATTGGCTATACGTTTTTTGTAGCAATAACTTTGAAATAAGGAAAATAAACATGAAAAAATTGATTAAAATCTCCATGATTGCTCTGGCGGCTAGTTTAGTAGTTGGCTGTGCTACCAACTCAGATATCGAAAATCTGCAAACACAGATTGATGGTTTGAAAACATCTGTTGCACAAGCATCTTCTGATGCAGCAAGTGCTGCTGCTGACGCAAGAACTGCTGCTCAAGCTGCACAAGATACCAACAGCAAATTGGACAATATGTTCAAAAAATCAATGATGAAATAAGCATCATTTATTGCTCTACGTAAGACAAAAAAAAGCCCGATGGTTTGCGCCATCGGGCTTTTTTTTATGCCGTTTTAAGACTTAACTTCGCCACCGAATAACTCAAGCAAGCGCGGCAGAAACAAACCCAGTTCTGCGGACATAATTGAGAAATCCACATCAAAGCGCATATCGTCGCCATCAATTTCTATATCTTCCAATTGCTCCTGCACTAAATCCAGAAACCGTAAGCGTTTAATGGAAAGACTCTTATCGATGACAAAAGACAAACGATCCGCCCAACTCAGTGCCAATTTAATCACTTCTTTACCTGAATCCAGATGATTTTGAATTTCTGGCAACGACAAATCGTGATTTTTACAGCGGATAATACTGCCCTCTTCTCCTGGCGAACGCAGCTCGCACTCGTCCTCAACCACAATATCGCTAGGGGTTTGCTGAGTAACCAGCCATTGCGTCATAATCGCAACCGGATTGTTTACGGTATTAATCGGCACAGCAGGCAATGATCCCAGCGATTTACGTAGCAAACTCAACAAATCCTCAGCATTTTTTGCCGATGCCGCATCAACCACCAGCCAGCCGCCGTTGGGATCAATATAAGCATAGATTTTCCGCGAAAACGTAAATGCCCGTGGCAACAAATCAAAAATAAGCTCATCTTTAAGTTGAGTACGCTCTTTCTTTGACAATTTACGCCCTTGTTGTTCTTCCGCCTCAGCCGCCTTCTCCTGAATCATTTCGTTAACGACTGCGACGGGTAATACTCGCTCTTCTTTTTTGACACACAGCATCATATAGCCGTTTGCTGCATGTACCAGCGATTGCTCCGCCTTACCTAAAGGCGCAGTCCAACCAAAACTGGATTCTTCATGAGCACCACAAGGTCGAAAACGCAGGGCTTCGAGCTTTTCAGCCAGTTCATCAGCAGTTAAAGTAAAAGGTTCTGTTAAACGAAAAGGGCTAAGATTTTTAAACCACATGGTATGAAAGTATCCTCGACAAAATGGAGCGGCATTATTACACAATACAGTATGAGCGCGAACCGCAAATCAACCACGACTAAAACCCGTACAAAATAGCCGCTCAGTTTGTGATAAAGTAAGCGTTATTTTTTTGA
Organism: Methyloglobulus sp.; assembly: GCA_009695535.1. Classification (GTDB taxonomy): domain Bacteria; phylum Pseudomonadota; class Gammaproteobacteria; order Methylococcales; family Methylomonadaceae; genus Methyloglobulus. The sequence goes on along the minus strand of SHZQ01000011.1, from coordinate 18,039 downwards.
GAGCTCGATGGAACCCTTATCAACTTGGGAAAACCTATTATTAGGTGCACTGGCTTTACTGATGATCTTCTGGATGAAACCTGGCATTAAAGCTGCTATGGAAAAAAGCAAAACCACCAAATCAGACCGGCCTGGGTTGCTCATCCCCCCAGTGCTGGTCGCCTTGTTTGTAGTATTTCTTATCGCAACGGTCAAGCCATGATGAATGAATACGATGCCTATGAAGAGACTGGCGAAGATGTCGAATACTACGCCGTTCGCCCCAACAAAACGCAGATTAAAAAAGAAATCGCAGAACTTTTCGCGCTAGGCGAAAACCTGTCGAAATTATCGCCAGCGCAGTTAAATAGCATGGAATTGCCTGAAAATATCCGCAAGGCAATCAGCGAAGTGGGCGACATGCCGCACAAAGGCGCACGCAAACGCTTACTGAAATACATTGCAGGACAGCTCCATAAAATCGACGTAGACCCCGTACAGGAAAAATTAGACCGTATCCTTAACAAGAGCGTCCATTCCGTGCGAGAGCATCATATTACCGAACAATGGCGCGACAAACTGATCCACGAAGGCAACGAAGCCTTGACCGACTTGTTCGACGAACAACCGACTGCCGACCTACAACACATTAGGCAATTGTTACGTAACATCAAAAAAGAAACAGAAACCGCTAAACCACCCAAATCAACGCGGTTGTTATACCGTTACCTAAAGACCTTATTCCAATTTGACGCTGACACCGAGTTAGAAGATGAGCAGGAAGGTGATTTCCCAGATTAAGATTAAGTTTTTGGCACTCTACACGGAAGCTAAGGATTTCCTTCGTAGTGAGTGGCCAATATTTGTTTATATAAATCCCCTCAACCTAAACCAGAGATAGGGGGGATTTATTCCTGGCTAACCAGCATCAACATATTTCAAGCAACTTAGCTGTGAAATATTTCACATTTTTTGGTGGATTACTTCACTAACATCCGTCTCAAATGTCCTTAAAGTGGGCATAGTTTAAATGTTCCGACATTGGCCTTGCTTTCCAATGAACTAACATCCAGCTAAACCCAGTCAGGTAGGGTATCGGGGGCTTTGTAACCCCAACTATAACATCGGGTTCTTTACGTCTAAGGTCTGTTGCCGCAGGGATTGCTTGCAATAGCGAAGGATCATAGACGATTACGCCACATTCTAGGGATTTACAAATGACTTATTTAACCGCCAAAATAGCCTTTTCAGCCGTAACAAACCCCATCCTACTCTGGCTCTTCAAGCACGAATAGGCAGATCCAGCCCGGGGAAATCTGCCGGCTAGCCAAGTCGCCCTGGGGTTGATTTTACACAATCTGGGTAGCAAACTTACAGACCCCGCTTTGCAAGAGCAAGCTCAAGAAATAGCGCAGAAAGTCATCACAGAAAATTCTAGGTCTGTCATTAAAAGACCTGAAAAATCAACAACTGTAACGCGTCAACTATCTTGTCTAATTCAGCGGCAATTATCTTGTCTAGTTGACGCTGAGATTTTTACTACTGTTTTAGCATAGATGATTTTCTTCGGTAGCCGCCTCCTTCACACTGAATGATGGTGGCATGATGAATCAAGCGATCAGTAGCAGCGACCGTCATGACCGTATCATCAAGCAATTTATCCCAGTCCTCAAATGACTGGTTGGACGTGATGATTAAGCTATGACGCTCATAGCGATGTGCGATCAATTCAAACAGCACGCTACTTTCTTGCTCGGTCTTTCTGACATAGCCAATATCATCCACAATCAATGCTGCGTATTTATCGAGCCTATTGAGCGCCTCTGTGAGTTTGAGTTCAGCTTTAGCGCGCTGTAGCAACTGCACCAGCGCCGTCGCCGCCATGAATTTAACGCGCATACCAGCTTCAGCCAAGCCGTAGCCGATACTGCTCACCAAATGGGTTTTACCAACGCCACTGGCGCCAAATACCAATAAATTACCCCCGTCTTTACCTAGCCGTTCTGCTGGATCAGTTGATTGACCTGTGCCTGCGTCACGCCCTGCAATACACTGAAGTCAAAGCCACCTAATTGCTTACCTACGGGTAGCATGGCCTCCTTGAAATATTGCTGGAGGCGCTTATCTTCACGTGCCAGTAATTCTATATGGCACAGCTCTGCCAGATATTGGTCAGGCGCCCAATGTTCGGTGATGGCTTTTTGTGCCATCGCCTGCCAATGCGTTTTAATAGAAGCTAAATGCAACTGTTTAAGCATGAGCGGTAATGAGACGTTATGCGTGCTAAGTGTTGGGCTATTCATTAGGCAGGTACCTTTGCCAATAAGGCTTGGTAATCACTTAACGCATGTTGCTGTATGCGTAGACTGGGAATGATCGGGATGACGTTTAAGAGCCGTTGCTGACAGTCAGTCAAGCTGAAACGACCGGCCTGCTCTATCTGCGCAAGCGCGTAACGCCCCAAGGCATCCTTACAGTTCGCTTTTTTAGCCAGGTGTAATAGCCCCACGATATATTTACAGGCATCGTCAGCGGGTAGTTGCGTATTTGCATGCTGCCAGATATGTCGATAGTCCTCGCTGGGTAACAGGTCATCACGCCATTTAGCAAAACGAAATGCACGTGGCTGCTTCACTAATGATTCAATCACATGTTGGTAATGGATGTTGCATTGACGAATGCCTGATGATGAGAACAAGCGAGTCAGGGTCAAGGTATATTCGCCTGCACACCACAGCTCCAACTTGGCATCAAATAAGCGCACCCGTACGCAACTGCTAACCAGTCTTAAAGGTACGCTATAAAGGACGCGCTTGATCGTGATCGTGCTGTTACGTCTGACGCTGAGAACATGCTCGGTGTAATTGACGCGCTGTGCGCGGGTAATGGTTGTAATTGTCGCTGCTCTTCTAGAAAGGCGCTGTGGATGCGACGATTACGTTGCTTGATTAGGTTTTGCACAAAAGCCTCATAGTCTTCACGGCTACTAAAGTCATGACTGCCACGCACTAACAGCGCTTGATGCAGCTGTTTTTTAAGATGATTGTTCGGCGATTCAATGGCGCCATTCTCATGCGCGATACCACGGTTATTACGGGTAGGTTTTACCCCATACTGCTGACATAGATCCGCATAACGTTCGGTAAAATCATTTTGTTGCTGACGGTTCTTATAGGCCGCACTTAAACTGTCGGTGCGTAATTCATGCGGCACACCGCTACTGGCAGCAAATGCGCGTTGCAATCCATCGGATAACGCCGTAAAGCTCTCGCCGCCATAAACCACTTGGGCATAACCCCATCGACTGGCCACTAATCGATAATGAAACAGCCTATGTTTCAGCGGCACGCCGGCAATGGTCACTAACGCTTTGACCACAGTAAAGTCAGCGATGCCTAGTGCGCCAAGTGCATGGGTTTGCGTAAACATCACTTCTTTAGCACTGCCGTGTAATTGTCGCCAGCAGTTGATGCGTCGTTCTAGGGTTCTGCGTGTTTTAGGATCAAACAGATTGCTGTGTTGTTCGCACAGGAAATCAAATATCCCAATCGGAGTAAGACCCTCTGACTGTTGTAATAGTGGCAGCACAATCGGCTCCCAGATGACGGATAGCGGTTCTTCGCGGGTTCGCCACTGCCGACTTGCTTGTTTGAGTTGATGAATCTGGTTGTCGATGCGACCAGCAGTGCGTGATGAAATGCCGCTCTTGGCTGCAGCAATCACCTGACCATGCTTGGCTCTTTGTGTCATATATAAATTAACCTGTTTATCTGAAATGTGTTTACCTGACACAGCGCCTCCTAGTGATTTGCTGTGCAGAACTCTATCAGATCAACTAGACAAGATAATTGTCGCTCAATAAACAACAGATTGATTCTGGATCAATAAAGCTAATCAAAATTCAGCTATTGCAGATATTTTCAAATAAGTCGGTTTGTTGAATAGGCGATAGCAGGGATTGCTCATCCAGCGACGACAAGGTAACACCCAGCAAACGTACATCACGCCGACCTACGCCGGTATTCTTAAGCAACAGCTCCAACAAGTCTTTTATATTACTTGAAGTAGTAAACTCATGCGGCACAGTGCGGCTACGGGTAATCTGCACAAAATCATGATATTTAATTTTAACGGTGACAGTATGGGCTGATAATTGCTTGTCCCTTACCTTTTTTAATGCATTCTCAAACAATAGCTGCAGGTGTTCGAGTACTACTTCGATACTGCTGATGTCTTGCTGAAAAGTGGTTTCCACACCGACTGACTGACTTTTTCGGTAGCTGACGACTGGTCGATTATCTATGCCTCGCGCAATATTGTGGTAATACAACGCCGATTTGCCAAAATGTTGCTGCAAAAATTCCAATGGCAACTGCTGTAAATCCTTGCCTGTTTGAATGCCCAAATTGTGCATTTTAAATGCGGTGGCTTTGCCGACACCGTGAAATTTATGGATAGCTAGTTGCTCAATAAATTCAATGCCTTGCTTGGGTTTAATCAGATACAGACCATCCGGTTTATCCAAATCAGAAGCGATTTTAGCCAGAAATTTATTATAGGAAATACCCGCCGATGCGGTCAGTTGGGTTGCTTGCTTTATCCTTGTTTTAATCGCTTTGGCAATCAGCGTTGCTGAACCCGCATTCTGCTCAGAATAGGTGACATCCAGATAGGCTTCATCCAAAGAAAGCGGCTCAACCAGATCGGTATACTCGAAAAATATTTTCCGAATTGCTTGGGAAGCTTCGCGGTAGGCTTCAAAGCGCGGCTTGACGAAAATAGCTTGCGGACATAAACGATATGCGCGGCTGGTGGGCATGGCAGAATGAATGCCAAATGGTCTTGCTTCATAGCTGCACGCAGCAACAACACCACGCGAGAACGGATTGCCACCTACGATCAGGGGCTTATTACGGTATTCGGGGAAGTCGCGTTGCTCCACCGCCGCAAAAAAAGCATCCATATCGATATGAATGATTTTGCGGACGGTGGACATAACGGCTTATTTTTTCTGGCGTTTTTTCGGCTCTGGCAATTTCAGTTCTTCTGTGGCTTCCCATTCTGCAAATGGATAAGGCAAAGCATCAGTATTGAAGGTCAGAAACATCAAGATATGGTAGGTATACAAGGACAGATTGCGTCCAAATTTTAGGACATTCTCATTCGGACTGCCGGTAAACAGCACAGATGCTATCTGTAATAAGATTACCGCCCAGACTAGCATCCTGACCAAGCCACCGATGGCGGCAAAGATCAACATGAAGAATATGCGTTTCCAGGTACTGATTTTTTTCAGGTTTTCTTCGATTTGTTCGTCCATACACTATTACCCTCTATTCATGATGTCGCGTAAATCCAACGCAGCAGCATTTGCGCGGGCGATATAAGTTGCCATTGTTAAGGAATAATTGGCTGTTACTCCGTAACCACTGCCATTCAAAATCATGGGACTTAGCACTGGTGATAAGGCATTTTCCAAGGCTTTAATCATAATATCCACGGTATTCATTGCTCGTTTATCCAGCAAAATGTCATGGAAATCATATTTAACCGCTTTAAGTATGTGCAGCAATGCCCAACTAGCACCACGGGCTTCGTAGAATACATCGTCAATCAACATCCAAGGTGTTTCGCCCATAGGTGCAACTTTGGCATTTCGAACTTCAATATTAGGCTCGATGACTGCAAGACCAGGAATTAATGCCGCGCCTGCTGTACTTGCACTTAAGCGAGTAGATAGATTACCTAAACGCTTGATAACAACCTCGGTGTATTGCCAAAGATTATCAGCACGCGAATAAAACTGTGCACGTTTAACATTGCCTTCATATTTTTGCAGCCGAACCATATACTTATGCAGTGCATCAATACCTTTTTGATATTCCGCTTCAGTCGAAGGCAATGCCCAGGAATCATTTTCGTAATAAAAATACGGTTCAGCGACTTTTAAATCAGGATCTTCGTCAGACTGCGACTGATCTCGAGTAAAGTGATTTCGCAAGGCAGTTGTCGCGTCGCGCAACATAACCAGGCCGCCGTATTCAAAGGCGGATATATTATCCAGAAACACCCCAGGTGGAGCGACATCATTGGTAATATAACCACCCGATTTATGCAGTAAAACCTCGGCAATATGCGCCAATGTATTGGTATAGGTATAGCCAAGTGGAATTTCAGTGGTTTTGGTAATCTTAGCCCGCTCCATGGCCTCATCTTGAATGCTGAACTGTTGAGGCTCAGCACCCCACCATGCACCGAGAAAGAGCAGTACCAACAAAGAAATAATCACAAGCACACCAAAACCCCAGAGTATGCCCCTAGATTTTTCATTGTCTAGCGAGTCGCTTGATGCCATTTGGTTTCCTGAGAACGGGTTAATTGAGGTGGAAGGCAGTTAAAATGTTGCTTAAATACTAGCGGTATATTATCAGATTTTTAAGGCTTTTACTCAATCCGCTTCGTCATTCGGGCTTTTTCCTAGCGCGAGGATGCGCCTTGTCGTAGATTTCCGCGAGATGTTGAAAGTCTAAATGCGTATAAATTTGCGTGGTGCTGATATTACTATGCCCCAGTAATTCCTGCACTGCCCGTAAATCCTGGCTGGATTCCAACAAATGACTGGCGAACGAATGCCTGAGCATGTGCGGGTGGATATGTTGATCTATGCCTTTTTTTTTGCACCATTGCGACAACCTTAGCTCAATGCTGCGTTGACCTAAACGCCGTCCTTTCGTGGTCACGAACAATGCCACATTATCAATAGCCGTCATTTTTGTACGTTCTTTTAACCAGTTGTTGATCGCTGTGACCGCTTTGCTGCCAATGGGCAGAATTCTGGATTTACCGCCTTTGCCTGATCGGACTAGCAGTGAACGATCAGACAAATCAACATCAACCATATCAAGCGAACTCAACTCACTTAATCGAAGCCCTGACGAATAAAACATCTCAAACATGGCAAGATCACGTATCTCTAGCGGTGAACTCGCCCCTGCGTCTAACAACCCGTTAACCTGATCGACATCCAAAGTTTTCGGTAATATCCGTGCCTGTTTGGGGGCTTTGATGTGCTGTGCCGGATTACTTTCAGCCAAGCCATTTTTCAACAAAAAGGTGTAGAAACTGCGAATAGCAGATAGCTCACGTTGTAAGCTTTTACTGCCCATACCTTTGCGATGCCTGCCTGCAATGTGAGCGCGAACATCAACTTGCTTGAGATCAGTCCAGTTGAAAATAAGCTTTTCCTTACAATAAATTGATAACTGCTCTATATCGCGTTGGTAACTTTTTACCGTGTGAATAGATACACGCTTCTCGTATTTCAATTGATTTAAGAAGTTAGTCAGCATTTCCTCGGCGACAGGCGACATTATTGCCCTTGTAACAACGCAATCAAGCGAGTGCCGACAATCTCGCTCATTTGGGTTAAAAACAGGCTGCCCATACTGTAATGAAATCGCCCGCCTTCACGACTACCAACCGCCAAAAAGCCTTCCATCTGAGTAAACATCATCGGCATAATGGCGTACGATTGCACCTCAAGCGAGGAATCACCAAACAGGATTTTTGCTTGGGTCAAGGTAGGTTTTCCACAGGTCGGATCACAACTGAAAAGCTCTTTGCTGAATGGTTTAAGATCGTCGTCGTCCGGTGCTATAAAGAGCTTGGAAAGCGTTGCATCAGGATTGTTTTTGATGATGCGGATAGCCACGAAATCGGTTATAAAATACTCGGAAAGTACGATTTCGAGATTCTCAACAACCTCTCCAACGGTCTTGGAATCCAACATTGCCAAGGTCAGTTTGTGCATCCGCACATAAGACGTGTCGTTTTCCCTGGCAATCTCGATTAGCTCGGTGAGCTGACTTTCCAACTCTTGATGTCTGCTCCTGAATATCTCCAATTGCTTGGAAATCAGCGATACCGCATTGCCACTGGGGTGTGGAATTCGCATTTGTTCAAGCAAATGCAGATGTTCGCTGAAGAACTCAGGATGATCGCGCAGGTATTGCTCGACCTGTGCTGGGGTCAGGTTCGGTTTTTCTTGTCCGTTCATAGTGTTATGCTTCCATCAAACTGATTTTTCCATCATATACTGTCGCCGTAGGGCCTGTCATATATACCGGTTGACCACGACCTGCCCAGCTTATAGCAAGCTGTCCGCTCGGCAACTCGACCATAACTTCCTTATCCAGTAAGTTTTGTTCAATCCCAACAACCACAGCGGCGCAAGCACCACTGCCGCAAGCCAAAGTTTCTGCCGCACCACGTTCGTAAACTCGCAGTTTAATATGCTTGCGATTGACCACCTGCATAAAACCGATATTGGCGCGTTCAGGGAAGAGTGGATGGCTTTCCAAAATCCGACCTAAATCAGCCACAGGTGCTGATGTTGTATTTTCAACTTGAATAACGGCGTGAGGATTACCCATAGAAACCGCGCCAAACGTTGTTGACTTACCGTTTATTTCGACAGAATACGTTTGTGATTCTTGGTCTGTAGCCATAGGAATCTCAGAAGGCGCGTGTCTTGGAATACCCATGTTGACCGTCACCAATCCATTATCGGTAAAGGTAAGCACCAGTTGACCTGAATCCGTATCAACGGTAATTTCATCACCGCTAAACAAGCCATTTTCACGCACAAACCGTGCAAAACAACGCGCACCATTGCCGCATTGCGAGACTTCACTGCCATCGGCATTAAAAATGCGGTATTTGAAATCGGCATTATCATTTACTGGCTTTTCAACCAGCAATAATTGATCGAAACCCACACCAAAGTGGCGGTCAGCGATGAAACGGATTTGTTCCGGCGATAAGTTGACAGTTTGGTTGATCGCGTCGATAACGACGAAATCATTGCCTAGTCCGTGCATTTTGGTGAAGTTGAGCATTAATTCCCGTTGTTTAGATTAGTGATTTGTAGGATTAATAAGCGTAGCGCATCCATCAATAGTTATTCGACAAACATAAGGTGGATGCGCTTTGCTTATCCACCCTACGAACTATGATCCTGATCATTACGTTATAATAATTGAATAAATTCATTATAAAACAACAGAGTATGGTGTATTTCATGCACCTGTTTTGGTGCGTAAAACGCACCCTACATCTGATTATTTATTCTCATAAAGCCAACAAGTGCTCCCCAGCCCAAAGGTGCGAAATTCTTTCCCTGTCACGAATCACCCTAACTTTAGCGCCATCAACCATAATCTCAGCACATCGCGGCCTGGAGTTGTAGTTGGAACTCATGCTAAAGCCGTACGCGCCGGATGAACGGATTGCCAATAAATCGCCCTGTTTTATGGATAAAACCCGGTCCTTACCCAGGAAATCGCCGGTTTCACATACAGGGCCAACAATATCCCAATGCTGCTCATCCGCACCGACTCGTTTGGTGACGGGGATAATTTCCTGCCATGCATCATACAAAGAAGGTCGGATCAAATCGTTCATTGCTGCATCGACGATGGCGAAGTTTTTGTATGCTGTGGTTTTCAGGTATTCCACCTGGGTCACTAAAATTCCTGTATTGCCGACAATTGCACGTCCTGGTTCAAGCAGGATTTCATAAGGTTGCTTACCTATGCGCGCCAGCATAGCCTGTATGTATTCTGCTGGCTCGGGTGGCTGTTCGTCCTTGTAGCAAATTCCCAAGCCGCCGCCTAAGTCGATGTGGTGGAGGTGGATACCTTCAGCCACAAGCGCATTCACCAGTTCAAGCACGCGATCCAAGGCATCCAAAAATGGCCTAGATTCGGTCAATTGCGAGCCGATGTGGCAATCTATGCCAACAATCTCGACATTCGCCATTGCGGCTGCACGGCGGTATTCGCCCAAAGCCTGATCTATGTCAATACCAAATTTGTTTTCTTTTAATCCAGTGGATATATAAGGATGGGTTTTGGCATCAACATCAGGATTCACCCGAAACGAGACCGGTGCAATAACACCTAACTGGTGGGCTAGGATATTAATCCGATCCAATTCGCCACTGACTTCAATATTGAAGCAGCGTATGCCAGTTTTTAATGCTGCCAATATCTCGTCTTCGCGCTTACCAACGCCGGAAAAAACGATTTTCTTCGGATCGCCACCTGCGGCAATCACGCGTTCCAATTCACCCAAGGAGACAATATCGAAACCGGAACCCAATCGCGCCAACAGGTTTAAAATGGCTATATTAGAATTGGCTTTTACCGCGTAGCAAATAAGATGCGGCTGTTCACCAAAAGCATCATCAAATGCCTTCCAATGGCGCTCCAAAGTCGCCCGTGAATAGATGTAACACGGGCTGCCGTGTTGATAGATGATGTCTTGCACGGATACGTCTTCAACAAACAGCTCATCGTTGCGGTAATTAAAATAATCCATTGTTATTGCTCTGTTGCTGGTGGTTTTATTTCGGGTTGCGGCGGCGGTTGTGGTTTTGTTTCCTGTTTTGGCGCAGCATCCTTAGTTTCTGGCTCTGCCTCTGGTTCCGCGTATATGGGCGGCTTACTGGTCGGCAAATACAATGGTCCAGGTTGTCCACAACCAGACAATAAAGAACAAAACAAAAAGAACGCAAATCCTGTGTTTTTCATGACATTGATTAACATTTAGTCTTAATTTGGGCATGATAAGCTGAAATGCGACAAAAGGCATCAGAAAGCAACAACTGAATTCGATTTAAAGCTCACCCAAACTTGCTCCCCTAGATGGATTTTCAAGTCATTCAGGGCTTCATAAGTGATTAATACCTGAAATAACTCACCTGCATCAACCGCAACCCTGACTTTGCCCATTTCGTCCGAGATTGTCGATATTTTCCCCTGGAACTGGTTACGAATACTCGACACCAAGGCTTGCCTGGACAGCACAATCTCATGCGGATCAATTGACACATGCTGACATTCAGTAATATCGGCGGTCAACACAATGTCTATTTTACCCGTGCTAAACACATGTTGCTTACATACGCCGTGATACAGATTAACTAACGGCGATTTGACCTGCTTGCCATCTACCAGCGATATGACAGCATCGGCAAGTGCCAATGCCTGTAATCTATCATGGATACTGAACACCAGCGTTGCTTGCATTTCGTGGAGATACTCGCTTATGACCTGTTGTAGCAGCTTGTTGCTGGCTTGATCGAGATAGCTGAACGGCTCATCCAGCAACAACACGTTTGGGTTGGTCACCAATGTCCGCGCCAAAGCGACTTTTTGCAATTCACCGCCCGACAAGCTCACTGCTTTATGGGATTTCAGATGACCAATATTTAGGCTTTCTACAAGCTTATCAATCCTGATCTGCCATAAACTCTTCGGTATATTCCTCAATTTCAATGCCAGCTTGAGATTATCCAGTACCGTACCACGTAACATATAAGGCTTTTGCGGTAAAAAACCGATACGTTGCCTAAAGCCAAACCGTTGTTCTGATCTGGCAGGCTCATCAAAAAACACGACATTTCCAGCGCGTGGCTGTTCAACAAAAGCCAGTAAATTCAATAAGGTGCTTTTACCGCAACCGTTTGGTCCGACTAAGGCAGTGACCTTATCTGCATCAATGCGTAACTCCGGCAATGACAAAACTGTCTTATCACCGTAGTCAAAACGAATGTTTTGTAGCTGGTAAGCAGCGCTCATTTAAGTGCTGCCAAAACGGTATTTCGGTTTAACTCTGGCACCAAAATATGAATAAAATCGTAGACATAATCGCGTAAGAACGCATCGCGACGCAAACCAAGATAAGTGGTGCTGGCAGGAAATAAATGGCTGGCATCCAGCATCCGCAAATTTCCATCGCGCTCTGGGTCGTATGCCATCGTAGCCAGCAAACCAACCCCCAAACCCAGGTTGACGTAAGTTTTAATCACGTCGGCATCAATCGCAGTTAGCACCACATTTGGCTCAAGCCCCGCCTGATTGAACACCCGTTTAACAACCGATCCGCCAGTAAAAGCAAAGTCATACGTAATCAAGGGATAATGGACGATTTTCTCCAAGGTAAGAGGAAGATCACTCCATAAGGGATGCTCATAAGGTGCGACAACACAGCGATTCCACTGGTAGCACGGCAAACACAATAGGTCTTCGTAGGTGCTGATGGATTCTGTTGCGATACCAATATCTGCCTCGCCACTCGCAACTTGTTCCGCCACTTGAGCTGGATTGCCCTGATGTATCGTCAAAGTAACATCGGGATATTCCTGCATAAATTGCTTGACGGCTGGCGGTAAGAAATACCGCGCTTGGGTGTGGGTGGTCGCAATAGTCAACGTCCCTTTGTCCTTTTGGGTGAATTCCTCCCCTACCCTCTTGATATTATCCAGTTCACGCAGCACTCGTTCGGCGAGGTTGACAATAATCTTACCTGGCTCGGTAATGCCGATCAGCCGCTTACCGTTGCGTTGAAAAATCAACAAGTTAAGCTCTTCTTCGAGTAATTGAACTTGCCTACTAACCCCTGATTGCGAGGTATGTAAAGCCTCGGAAGCATTTGAAATGCTGAGATTTTGCTGGACTATTTCACGAATGTAACGTAATTGGATGAGGTTCATTAAATCTTTCTTTATACCTAATTAGCATAACATTAGCATAACATATTATTAAAAGATGTAATAAATGACCGGTATAGTAGCCGCCACTTTACCCATTCATACAATAGGGACTATCTTTCATGAATTTTATGTATTCGGCTTCGGGTTTTGCAGTGGGCTTATTGGTTGGTATTACCGGTGTCGGCGGTGGCTCACTGATGACACCGTTGCTGGTGTTTTTGTTCGGTTTTAAAGCATCCGTAGCCGTGGGTACTGATCTTTTATATGCCGCCATCACCAAAACGGCTGGGGTCTTCGTGCATCATGGCAAGCACCGTTCAGTAGATTGGCCGATAGTCGCGTGGTTGGCGTTGGGAAGCTTACCTTTTGCCGTTTTAACCTTGTTCGCCATTAAACATTATATGGATATTGGCAAGGAAACCACCGGATTGATTACGTATTCGCTTGGCATCGCCCTAATCCTGACTTCCTGCGCCTTGTTGATTCGTGCGGTTATTTTGCGTAAATCCAAAGCCTTTGGGCAACTTGACGATGACTACAGCAATATGATGAATGCTGGACGTTTCTCACCGCGCTGGCAAATCCCAGCAACCATAATTACCGGCGCAATTTTGGGTGTATTAGTCACCCTGTCGTCTGTGGGCGCAGGTGCATTAGGTACGGTTGCATTGCTGTTTCTTTTTCCACGCGAAAGCACCTTAAAAATTGTCGGCACAGACCTCGCCCACGCCATCCCACTTACCGCCGTCGCTGGCTGGGGGCATCTTATGTTGGGCAATGTTGACCTGACTTTACTAGGCAGTTTGCTGGTCGGCTCCTTACCGGGTATCTGGATAGGCAGTCATTTAAGTGCAAAAATTCCCGAACATTATTTGCGTCCGGTGCTGGCTTCGGTATTGTTGCTGATTGGGCTTAAGTTTGTTACGCAATAAGTAAATAGTGATGGAGTGCAAAGCATGGCTTGCCTAGGGCGGACCTTATAGTCGGACTGATATGTTGCCGCGTTCGGTATCGCATTCACCTGGGAAGATTGTCTCTTAATCAGAAACAATTGTTCTTGTTGTTAGCTGTTTATTCCTGTTTTTTTGCAATATACTTACCGCCAATCTGCTTTTAATAGCTGTCAAGCTGCGATTTTCAACCCTTTCTTAGATCTACAATGAACATCTTTAAACAAGCATTAATCGTAAGTGCGGTTAATTTTCTGCTAATCAGCCCAGAAAATGTACTGGCTTCTCAAGGGTTTTTGGATGACGCTGGTGAGCGTGTAGCCGAGGAATACCGCTCCCAAAAATGGCGCGAGTTGCCTGATGAAGTTTTAATTCCGTCGTCCAAAATCAAATGGCATCGACTAGCGAAAGCGGCATTAAATCTGCCCGAGTGGATGGAATTCAGCTTAAGCCAACACACCCGATATGAATCTGTTTCTCATCCTTGGCGACATGGTCAGTCCAGCAACACCGATGCGCAATTACCGCTACAGTCGCGGGTTCATGTTGGCGTAAATCATGGCCCGTTCTGGTTAATGTTTGAAGGGCAAGATTCCCGCACCCATTTTGCAGAGCCTAATGATTTCAACAACAATACAGTCACTAACAACTTCGACGTATTACAGTTATTCGGCTCGGCAGCGTTCCGTAATATCAACGAAACTGGGCTGCGGACTGATTTGCATGTAGGGCGATTAACTCAGCATATCGGCTCTGGTCGCTTGGTAGGTCGAAATGGCTACCGCAACACGACCAACAGCTTCGACGGCGCACGCCTTGCTATCGGTAACGATAAAGATTGGCGGGTACGGGCATTTTTGACCTCGCCCGTGCAAATTGACCCCACTCACTTGGACGAAGGCAGTAGCAGCCGTTTGTTTTGGGGTACTGTTTTTGAAACCAGCCAATTGTCCTGGCTGAATGGCGAAGCGTATTACTTCGGTATCAACGACAAAAAAGAACCTGCTAAAACCCGCACATTCTCAACATTTGGCATAAGAGCTTTCCAAAGTCCCACAAAAACTACCACATTTAAAAAACAGGACTTCGGCAAAGTCGATTACGAATTTGAAGGCGCAGCACAAACCGGCAAGGTCAACGACCAAGGCTTGTTCTCCTACATGGGTCATACCGAAATTGGCTATACCTTCAATACCCCCTGGTTTCCCAGGCTCAATGCAGAATACGATTACGCCAGCGGAACAAACAATCCCAACGGCAACAACAACCACACTTTCGACCGACTATTTGACGTACGCCGCTCGGATATGATGCAAACCGGCATTTTCAAACCATTTTTTCGTTCCATCATTGACTCAGTCGAGACACGCCTCACGCTGCAACCACGGGATGACCTTAAGCTATTCGTCAAGCATCACATTTGGTACCTAGCCGAAGCCAAGGACAAGTTCATCGGATCGAACCTTGCTGGCGACCCTCTACAGGACAAAACCGGCAATGCTGGTCGCTTTTTAAGACACGACATCGAATTGGTCGGATCATGAAAATTAAAAAGTAACATCGTTGTCGAAGCAGGTTACGAGCACTGGTTTAAAGGCGGCTATTTCGACCGTCTCCCCACCTCAGCCGGATTGCCTGCTGGTGGCAATAAAGACTCCGATTACTTCTTTGTTAGTACCGAATTTCGGTTTTAATCATTTTATCATCAATAGGTTGTAATGCTATGAAAATCGCAAACATAATTGCTTTATTGCTTGTTTTATTCCATTTTTCTGCGATCCATGCCGAAGAAATTCTACGTATGGCAACCACAACCAGCACCGAAAGTACGGGCTTGCTGCCCGTATTAAATGCACCTTTCGTCAAAAAAAATAACGCCCGCATAGACGTTATCGCCGTCGGTAGCGGCAAAGCCCTCAAATTGGGTGAAAACGGCGATGTGGATGTGCTATTGGTACATGCACCCAAAGCTGAGGCAAAATTTGTTGCTGATGGTTTTGGCGTAGACCGCACAGGAGTGATGTGGAACGATTTCATCCTGGTCGGCCCAAAATCCGATCCCGAAGCGATTAAATCTGCACCTAGCGTTGAGGATGCTTTGAAAAAAATCAGCCTAGGCAAAACTCCTTTTATATCAAGAGGCGATGATTCCGGCACGCATAAGAAAGAACTTAGTTTATGGGAAAAAGCCGCCGTCAAACCCGAAGGCAACTGGTACATTTCCGCAGGACAAGGTATGAGCGCAGTGCTACGTATGGCAGATGATAAGCAGGCTTACACCTTGACTGATCGCGGTACTTTCCTTGCCTACCAAGACAAAGCCCAACTGGTCATTTTGTGGGAAGGCAGCACAGAACTACTGAATCCTTATCATGTCATTGCCGTCAACCCAAAACGCAACGTCCATATCAAATACGCGCTTGCCAAGGAATACATAGATTATGTGACTGGCGCAGAAGGCCAAGCCATCATCGGCAACTTCAAAAAAGATGGCAATGTATTATTTCATCCGGGATTGCCTAAATAGGCGGCCCTGAAACGCTCTCAGTACCCGTATTTTCACTCACCTTGGCTTCCTTAAGCTAATAATTCACCGCCAATCCTTCAAGCCTAGAACCCAAAAAGACTATTCCAGTAAATTTTCCCGCCTAAGCTGTAGGCTGACAAAATCCAGGCAATAAAAAGCCCCCTTAAGTTTTAGCTTTGCGAGGGCTTGGGTCGCTTGAAGGTGTAGCTTTCTTGGTCCAACAATTGAGGTCAATCATAAAGATATTGTTAAAGTCCACTGGGCAAATAAGATTAAAGCTTCCGGCAACACACCCGGAAAATTACCCTATGAAGCCATCAAAATAGACCCAGCAACTGTTACTGGTATTCCACAAAACGTACCTGGCAAAGACGGGGTTCTTTCTGACGGGCAAGACAAGTTACGACCAAAGCTACGTGATCTGCAAGCCACACTGGTTACTCATCTTCATGGAGGTCGTACTCAGGCGGATTCAGACGGTTGACCTGACAATACTACAGTTACGGATCAATCCGCCGATTACATCTGCCATAACAATCAAGCAGCGGCGATGCTTTGGTATCACGACCATGCAAATCATGTCACTCGATTAAACGTGTTTGCGGGATTGGCTGGTATTTGGTTAATTCGTGATAAGGAAGAAGCCAGGCTTGATCTGCCAGATGGCGATTTCGAACTACCTCTGGTCATTCAGGATCGCAATCTTGATATAGAAGCGGGAAGTTTTACCGGTAAACTACTGCATAAAACCGAAGCCAACGGCGGCCCTGCTGAATTTTTTGGACCTTATACCTTGGTGAACGGAAAAATTTGGCCTAAAGCCGTTATTGAGCCGCGATTATATCGATTTCGGGTTTTAAACGGATCTAACGCACGAACCTACAGGCTCATGTTATTAGATGACCAAGGCAATAGCCAACACGGCTCTATTTGGCAAATTGGTTGTGACCAAAATTTGATGCAAAACAAAGCTGAGTTTCCAATGGGCGGTCTCATCGTGGCACCAGGTGAGCGCGTTGATTTGTTAGTTGATTTTTCAAGCTTTCCTAGCCAAAGTTTGCATCTGTGGAATACCGCTGAAGCACCCTTCAGCAACGCAACGCCCATCTCAGTCAATCCCTCTGCTGAATTAGCTGCCCTGATAAACGACCCTTTTGCTGGCAACACGATGGATGCTGATCGCCGACCTTCTCCCCAGATCATGCGTTTCGATGTAGAACCTATGGTAAGCAGAATTCCACATCAATTGCCTGCCGATCCTTTGTTGTCGGCACGTCCTGCTGCCAATTTATCAGCCAATATGCAAATTCGCTTGATGGCGCTGGTTAAAAAGCCACCGATAACACCCGCAGGAACGGCTATGCTGGTGTTTTGGGAATATGTACGCGTCGCAAGTGAGCCAGCTCCACTCGGTGTTGATATTATCAATTTTACCTATGCCCATTCAGCGACAGGCTTACCTGTAACCGAAGCATTCTGGAAAGCTGTCGAAGAATTTTATGATCGTATCAATTGGAAAATCCACCTGGGTGATGTCGAACAATGGTATATCGTCAATGTAAGCCCTGATACCCATCCAATCCACGTACGTCTTGTCGATATGAATGTGTCGCAAGCTTCAAAGTTTGATGTTTATGTTAATGGCGATACCACTCCGTTACAGCCAGATACTGCGAACGGAGAAACCACTCCAGTAATTAATGGCAATGTCGATCCTATCACTAATCAGCGGTTACAAAAAATCACTACCCTCGTGGCAACCACAGACGTGTCAATCCCTGATGACCACCGACCCTAAAGACACTATACGCATTAATCCTGGCGAAATGGCGGGGGTTACCATCAAGTTTTCTCCCTACTGCGGAAAATACATGCACCACTGCCATATTCTCGAACATGAAGACGACGATATGATGCGACCTTTTGTAGTCGCACCAAAATGGATTCCACACCATGAGCATTAAAAACGAATAGGTGAATGGCTTTCGGGAATCTCTATCAATTCAAAACGCCCTCTCCTTTCTGGA
>SHZQ01000112.1 GCA_009695535.1 Methyloglobulus sp. | reverse complement strand
GCAAAAGGCCTGGTAGTAAGGGTTGTGCTTGTAGTGCAGCACCACCTGCTCGTCACTGAGGTTGTCCAACTGTTTCAGGACCAGCAGCCCTACTGTTAGGCGGATGGGCTTGGACGGCCTGCCTTGGCCTTGGGTGTAGTGCTTTGCGAAGGCACTGTCCAATTCCGGCCAGGGATCACCTACGCCAAGCACAGCAGCGGGTCACGGGGATCGAGTTGCAGCAACAGGTCGGTGCCCAAGAAGTTGGTCTGGTGGCCTGTGCTTGAGGGCATTAACATGTCTTGATCCTTATCGACCGAGAAACAAGGGCTTATTTTATCATTTCCGGTCGCTTGATTGTGTCTTATGTTGACAAATAGTTGTATGATTCAATTGGATAATGCGGTTTTCAGGGTTGACTAATTATGAACGCTTGGCGCGCGGCAACCCAGGCGGCGGCGCGGTGTTGGTTGTGCCTTTGCTGGATGACGATACGGTTTTGTTGATTCGAGAGTATTCAGCGGGCGTGCACCGTTATGAACTGGGCTTGCCGAAAGGCAAAGCCGATACGGAGGAATCTTTTTTGAGGCCGCCAACCGGGAATTGAAAGAAGAAGTCGGCTACGGTGCAAACAGCCTTCATCATTTGGCTTCTTTTTCCATCGCGCCGTCTTACTTGGAACATACCACGGAGACTATTATCGTCACGGATTTGTACCCTGAAAAACTGGAGGGCAACGAGCCGGAAGAGCTGGAAGTCGTGCCTTGGCGATTATCTGACATCAACGGTCTGCTGGCAACAGGCGAATGTACCGAGGCGCGTTCGATAGCGGCGTTGTTTATGGCTGTTGAGCATTTAAAAAAATCCTGAGCTTGTGGTTTTGCTTATGGTGGTTCGACGACCAACGGAAGTGCCTGTGGTGCAAGCCCACCACGAGCGGAATTGAGAAGGCTCTCCTGAGCGCATATTGAAGGATACACCATGACAGAATCAACAAGTAACCGTTCGTCCTGAGACTGTCTATGGACTTGCCCTGAGATTTATTAAAATTTTTAGTTCATAAGCGATGCAAAGGTTCCAGGACGGGCGCATCGTTGCTGGCAATCTTTTCCCTGACCTTATTTTCGGTAAACGCTTGAAGTAGTTTTTTGCCAGTCCATTCGCTGTTGCGTTTGCCATACAACGTCTGGTTTAGGTCGAGAATTTCATCCCTTAGTCGTGCATCACAACAGCCTGCGATTGCTACAAGGTTGTTAGCATTAAACTTTTGCTTGCCCCAGGCGAGTAGGGCGTTTTTGGCGACGAGTGCATCGTTATTGCCGCAGGCTTCCTTAAGATTTTTGATGCTTTCTTTGACATTGATTTCAACTATAAGCCGTTGGGAATCATCCGCATCCGTAGCGATTTTTTTGGGTCGCTTACGCAAAAAATAAACCAAGGTAAGCAGCCAGCCCAGGGCTAAAAATAAAGATGTCCACCGCCAGATATTTTGCTGGTCAGTAATATTACTGATAGAGATTGGTGTATTTTTATTCAGCGTTGAGGTTTGAGCTATAGCTGCGGCTGTTGGCTTAGAAGCTTGATATGTTTCGGTTTGTTGATTATTGCTGCTTCCGATGACATTGATATTTGTTTCAGGAAGACGTGCAATTTCTACGGTCTGACTTTTGGTGTTAAACCAGGGAATTTCAATTGCTGGCAATATATGTTTACCTACTGTTGACGGGATGATTGCTATTTTTTCTTGCCTGGATGAGGTGATGCCATTGAGCAGCTTCTGCTCGTTCAGTACCGGCTGATCGGGATATGCCTTAAAGTTTGCATCGGTTTTTATAGAGTTCAGTTCAGGCAATTGACCTACCATCGTACCTATCCCACGCAACGTCAGAGTTCGGGTTAAGGGTTCGCCGACTTTCATTTGCTGGATGTCGCCCGACCATTCTTGTGATAGCTCTATTTTTTCGGCAGCAAGCCAGTCCTTACCGGTAAAGCTGGCTGGTACAGGCTTGACGTTCAGGATAACTTCCTTAGATAAAACCCGTTTGTTCTTGGTCATCCTGGAACCAAAAAAATCCCTTAAATCGGGTTGGCTATTCACAATGACTGCTGCCATTAAGGATAAGGGTTTAATGTTCATAACACCGCTTTTCTGCGGGAAGATGGCGTATTTCCGTTCCGTGACGAGATAAGACACGCCATTGACCACGGTATTAAAGCTGCTGTCTTCGCCCAGTTTTTCGATGACGGCATCGGCCAATTCCGGTTCGCTCAATTCGGCTTGCGCGACATCCACGCGCCGATACAGGCGTATAGTGTATAAGACTTGGGATTGGACATAAGGTTGCTCCGGTGTCGCTTTGACTTCCAAAAAAATTTCTTCGTTGGACTGGGTGGTATCATTATTCGATGCAGTTTGGTTAACCTGTATCATTAAGGGTTCGCTGGTATCGTTACCAAACAAGATGGCTGGAATAACCAGCTTACCAGCCTTATTCGCTGTGACTTCAACCGTCCAACGTATCGACTTACTGTAAGTGCCGTTTACCCACGATGAGTTGCTGCTTTGCCCTTGGTTAACGATGGAAAAATATTGCGCCAGTGGCGTAAAGTCAGGATCGTTATCGGGCGTGTCGTTTGCGGTAAAAAATATCTTGAAGGATTCGTCGGTGCTGACGGGATTCCTGTCAACAGACGTAACAATCTCTGTAGCAAACGCTTGAGTTGACGTAATAGCTAAAGCCAGCATCAATATCAACGTCGAAATATTCAATAAGGGTTTTATACGATTCATAAGGCCTATTTTTTCGGATTTCCGTGTGACTTTATTGTCGTCCACGTTGGTCATATTGATACTTGAATTTACGGCGCAACAAGCCTGCTGGATCATCTGGAATTCGCTTGAGCCACTGTTCATTGGCTTGTTTTTCCTCGTTGGTCATTACATCTAAAGGTTCTGTTGATGCAGCATCAGGTTTTTTATCATCTTTTTTGGGATCGGTTTGCTCAGGTTTAGCTGCTTCTGGCTGATTTTCTTGCTCCTGCTTTTCTGCTTCTTCTTTTTTAGCTTGCTGCTCAGTGCTTTCTTGAGATTGTTCGGGTTTTTGTTCCGGCTTTTGGTCTGTTTCCTTCTGCTCGTCCTTCTTTTCTTTATCGGGTTGACCTGACTTATTGTCTTCCTTATTTTGCTCTTTATTTTTGCTGTCTTGGGAGTCTTGCTTCTTGTCCTGATCTTGTTGCTGTTGATCTTGCTTCTGTTCCTGCTTTTGTTTTTCCAGTGCTTTTTCTACCAAGTCTTTGTTGAATAAAGCATCATTATCATCAGATTTTAATTTGAGCGAATTTTTATAAGCATCCAGTGCTTCTTGCAATTGACCAGATTGCGCTAAAGCATTGCCTTGATTGTACAAACTATTCGCGCTTGAGTTATTTTTCAGGTTTTCAAGAGCTTTATCGAAAGCACCTGATTTGTAATGAGCTGCCGCTTTCCAATCGGGGTTCTCAAATAGCTCTGCGGCTTCATCATATTGCTTGTTGTTATAAGCTTCTTGGGCTTGCTGATTTTTAGTTTTCCATAGCTCTTGCCATACCTGATTTATATCTAGGGCATAGCTGTTTTTTGGGAATGGCAAGAGCAACAAAAAAACAACACCAAACAAGCCTTTCCTGAAACTCAATGCCGCTAACGGTAGGACTAACAGCAATAGCCAAGGCCCTACGTCACGCCATTGATCCAAGAGCAGGTTTTCATTTTTCTCACCTTTTTCATGAGATTGTGATACTGCCGTTGAAAGCAGGACTTTAATATCGGCATCATCTGCCGTCAGGGTTTGATAAGCACCGTTACCCGCCTGTGCCAGCTTTTCTAAACCATTAACTTCAAGTTTATCTACCACAATACTGCCTTGGTCATCTTTTAAAAAACCGCCCGTGTCCAGAGCAATAGGTGCGCCACCGGACGTGCCTACTCCTAGCACCAGCAGTTGGTATGCATCCAACGATTTCGCTTTGGATAAGGCATCGTCAATATTGCCACCATCGGTTAGCAGGAGTATTTGGCCTTTTTGCAAGCCTGCTTGTTTGAATAAGCCTTCTGCTTTTTCCAAAGCCCGTGCGGTGTTATTGCCGTCGCTCGGCATTATGCCCGTCGTCAAGGCGGACAATTGGTTGGCAATGGTTTCGGTATCGTTGGTGAGCGGCGTGATAGTGAAGGCTTCGTCCACATACACAATCAACGCCGTTTGTCCGTCTTTGCGTTGCTTTAGGATGTCGGCGATTTTATAACGCGCCATTGTCAAACGGCTGGGCTTGATGTCGGCGGCATCCATCGAACGCGACAAATCCAGCACGATAACCAAAGCCGAATCATTCCTGAATACGGGCGTAGGCAAGCGCTCCCACGTCGGCCCTGCCAGGGAGATGATTGCGGACAAAGCGGCAACAGCACCCGTTACCAAAGGCCAGCGGCTTTGCGCGACGGCTTTGTCCTGCAATAGAAAAGGCAGGAGTGCCGCATCGCACACAGCAGCCCAGTTGCCGCGGCTCAGTTTACTTTTGACCAGCATGACCAGTAAAACCGCATAAGGTAGCAAAGCCAGTAAGCAATAAGGTCTGATGAAATGAAATTCTGCTAAGCTCATGAGCGATGCGTTTTGTAAATGCCAATGATGCCAGCCAGTAATAATGCCAACGCTAAAGGCCAGTAAAAAAGATCGGTGCTCGGACGGAAGAATTGTTTGTCTTTTTCGACAGGTTCCAGTTGATCCAGCAGCATGTAGATATTGTTCAACTCATCCGCGCTACGTGCGCGGAAATACCGTCCACCGGTACTTTCGGCGATTTTTACCAAGGTACCTTCGTCCAAATCTTGCGAGGGATTAACTTTACCGTTACCGAAAAAGCTACGGACAATCATTTCGTCCGCACCTACGCCGATAGTATAGATTTTGAGTTTATTCGCCGCCGCCAGTTCCGCCGCTTTTAAGGGCGAGACTTCACCTGCCGTATTCGCGCCGTCGGTTAGCAGGATCAAGACCCTGCTATCGGTGGGCTGGTTGTTAAGGCGTTTGATTGCCAGCCCAATCGCGTCGCCGATGGCGGTGTTATCCCCTGCCAAGCCAATGGCGGACTCATCCAATAAGGTCATAACCGTTTTGCGGTCAAAGGTCAGTGGTGTTTGTAGGTAAGCTTGGCTGCCGAACAGGATCAAGCCCAAACGGTCACCCACTCGACGGTTAATAAAATCGTTGGCAACATATTTGATGGCAGTCAAACGGTCTACCGCCCGTTTGTTGATGAAAAAGTCCTGCACCTCCATACTACCGGACAAATCCACCGCCAGCATCAAGTCACGCCCGCTAACCGCTTGTTCGATAGGTTCGCCCAGCCATTGCGGGCGGGTGCTGGCAATGACCAGCAAAATCCAGGCAATCGACGCTAACAGTAACGGCCAACGTTTATTTTGGGTGACGGATTGGGTTTCCGCCCCGGAGAAATCATCCAGAAACGGGACTTTTAAAGCCGCTTGCTCGACGGTCATCCGAGCAGGAAATAGCCAGCGCACTAACAGCGGTAGCGGCAATACTAGGAGAAACCAAGGCCATTCAAAGTGGATCATTTTTTACGTTTGGTTTGGGCGTTGAGCCAGTCTTCACACAGGCGGGTGAGTTGGGAAATGTCCTGTTCGGTGGGCGCGTATTTTTGGTAAGGCGCATTAGCCAACAGTTGCCCAATGCCGTGCGTGAATGGCGAGTTTTTCATCGATTGGTCAAGAAATGCCAGCCACTGTTGCCCTGTCAAGCCTGCACATTTGTCCCTGCTTGATGTGCTGATAGCTACTCGTCGAACTAAAGCCGATAAGTCTTTTAATTTTTGGCTGTTATCACTTTGCTTATCCTGTTTAATTTTTAACAACAGTGTCTTTGCATCCTTGATTGCCGTCTTTCGGGTAATGCGCTTATACAGCCAAACCATCAGTGCAATCAACAAGGGAATCAGGATTGCCAGCAACCACCAGCCCAGCGCAGGCGGCCACCAGCCGATGGCTTCCGGCAGATGGATGTCGCGTAGAGGAAGTTGCTGGGTTGGTTCCATACTTATGCAGTTGCGCTAAGAGAAGGTCTCCCTATCCTTGCTGGAGAGGGCTGGGGTGAGAGGAGAATGAAACACAGGAAAACGCCTTTAAATCCC
>SHZQ01000010.1 GCA_009695535.1 Methyloglobulus sp. | reverse complement strand
GAACGATGCAGTCTTTTATTTCAATTTAGCTTTCAACATCTTATTGACTTCGGCAGGATTGGCTTTGCCCTGCATTTCTTTCATCACTTGACCGACAAAAAAGCCGAACATTTTTTCATTTCCGGCGAGGTATTGCTCGATTTGTTTGGCGTTATTCGCGATGATCTTGTCGATAACGGCTTCGATTGCGCCTGTGTCGGTGATTTGTTTCAGGCCTTTTTCGGCGATGATTTCATCGGCTGTTAATGAGGATTGCCACATTAACTCAAAGACTTGCTTGGCGATTTTGCCGGAAATCGTATCGTCATTGATGCGTAGCAATAATCCCGCGAACCGATGGTAGTTCACTGGTGACTCAGTAATATCCAAGTCAGCTTTGTTAAGCGCTGCCACAAGATCGCCTGTAATCCAGTTAGCACACAGTTTGGCTTTGCAAGACGATTCTTTAACTACAGCTTCAAAATAATCCGCCAATTGCCTTGAAGATGTCAGTATTCCTGCGTTCTCATCGTCCAGTTGATACTGCTCCTTAAACCTTAACTTTTTGGCTTCCGGCAATTCCGGTAATTGTAATTTGATTTTCGCCTTGAAATCTTCACTGATATGTACTGGCAACAAATCAGGATCGGGAAAATAGCGGTAATCATTGGCTTCTTCCTTGCTACGCATGGAGCGGGTTTCATCCTTTGCCGAATCGTACAGGCGGGTTTCTTGGGCGACTTTACCTCCGCGTTCGATAACCTCAATCTGCCGTGCGACCTCATGGTTAATGGCTTTTTCGACAAACTTGAACGAGTTGATGTTCTTGATTTCGGCACGAGTACCGAATTCTTGTTGTCCTTTGGGACGAACCGAGACATTAGCATCACAGCGGAATGAGCCTTCCTGCATATTGCCGTCACATATACCCAAGTAACGCACCAGCTCGTGAATTTTCCGCATATAAGCCACGGCTTCTTTCGCCGAGCGCATTTCCGGCTCGGAGACGATTTCCAGTAGCGGCGTGCCCGCACGGTTTAAGTCAATGCCGCTCATACCGTGGAAGTTTTCGTGCAAGGATTTTCCGGCATCTTCTTCCAGATGGGCGCGGGTAATGCCGATGCGTTTGGTCGTGCCGTCCACGTCAATGTCCAAGTGACCCTTGTCGACGATGGGCAGTTCAAGCTGACTGATTTGGTAGCCTTTCGGTAAATCAGGGTAAAAGTAGTTTTTACGGGCAAAGACTGAATACGGGGCGATTTCAGCTTCTATTGCCAAACCAAATTTCACCGCCATTGTTACTGCTTGTTCATTCAATACGGGCAAAACGCCGGGCAAACCCAAGTCAACCGCGCAGGCTTGCGTGTTAGGCGCAGCACCGTAAGCGGTTGCCGCACCTGAGAATATCTTGGATTTAGTGGCAAGCTGGGTATGGATTTCCAGCCCGATCACGGTTTCCCATTCTTGAGAAGTTTCCATCTGTCTTTCCTATTCAAAACCTTTAGGTGAACGCTGATGCCAATCGGTTACTTGCTGATATTTATGGGCAATGTTCAATAATCTATCTTCTTTAAAATAGTTGCCAATGACTTGTAAACCCACGGGTTTGCCTTCTGCAAAACCTGCCGGAATCGACATGGCGGGCAATCCTGCCAAGTTAATGGCGATGGTATAAATATCAGACAAATACATTTCAATCGGATTCGCCATTTTTTCACCAATACCGAAGGCAGTAGTTGGAGTAACTGGTCCCATAATGACATCGACTTCAGTCAGGGTCTTCTTGAAATCTTCGCTAATCAGGCGACGAATTTTTTGTGCTTTAATATAGTACGCATCGTAATAACCTGCCGATAGCGCGTAAGTTCCCATCAAGATGCGCCGTTTGACTTCCTTACCGAAAGCTTCGCCACGCGAACGGGTGTATAAATCCGCTAAATCCTGTGGATTCTCACAGCGATAGCCAAAACGTACGCCATCAAAACGTGACAAGTTTGCGGAGCATTCGGCAGGTGCGATCACATAATAAGCCGGAATCGCCAACTTGAGATTGGGCATGGAGACTTCTTTAACTGTTGCCCCCAGTTTTTGGTATTCTTTTATGGCTTGTTCAATGACCGCCGCTACATTGCCACTTAGACCGTCACCAAAAAATTCTTTCGGTAAACCGATAGTTAAGCCTTTAAGTTCAGCATTAAGGTCAGCCCGATAATCCGGCACAGGCAAATCAACGCTAGTGGAATCTTTCGCGTCAAAACCTGCCATTGCCTGCATCAGAATGGCACAATCCTCAGCGCTACGCGCCATCGGTCCACCTTGGTCTAAGCTGGAGGCATAAGCGATCATACCATAGCGGGACACGCGTCCATAAGTCGGCTTTAACCCAGTGATGCCGCAGTGTGCCGCTGGCTGGCGGATTGACCCACCGGTATCCGTACCTGTGGCACAAACTACCAATCGTGCCGATACCGCTGCCGCAGAGCCGCCCGATGAGCCGCCTGGAACACAATCCGTGTGCCAGGGATTTTTGACCGCACCGTAATAGCTGGTTTCATTGGACGAACCCATCGCAAATTCATCCATGTTGAGCTTGCCCAACATCACCGCGCCAGCGGCATTGAGCTTTTCAACCACCGTGGCATTGTAAGGCGCGATAAAGTTGTCCAACATCTTGGAGCCGCAAGAAGTCTTTACGCCTTGCGTGCAAAAAATATCTTTTTGGGCAATCGGTATGCCCGCCAGCAAACTGGCATCGCCTGTCGCTATCCGCGCATCAGCTTGCTTTGCGGCTTGCAAGGCAAGGTCTTCAGTAACGGTAACAAAGCAATTTAACGGTTGGTGTTGTTTGATTCTTGCCAAAAACGCTTGCGTCAATTCCACGCTAGAAAATTCGCCAGCTCGCATTCCTTGGGCTAAGTCTTTGATTGATTTAGTATGCACGCGAGATCCTTTCACTCAATTACTTTGGGTACTAGATAAAGTCCGTCTTCAACCTGCGGTGCAATCACCTGAAAGTTGGCGCGATTGTCGCTTTCTGTTACTTCATCAACCCGTAAACGCTGGGTTTGATCCATGGGGTGCGCCATCGGCAAAACATTATCGGTGTTTGTTGCGCCCATTTGCGTCATCAACGCCAACATGCCCGATAAATCTTGTGTGTAGGATGTTACATCCTGTTGATTAATGCCAAGTCGCGCCAAATGGGCAATCTTCTTTACATCGTCTGCCGTTAAGGTCATTTTCTACCCTATTAAAACCAAAGTCATAAACTATAATACTTTATAACTTGCTCGAATACCCGCTTGATTGATAAAGTATGACGGTTTAATTCCCCTTTTCTCTGGACTCAGGTAAAAAATGTTCAAAAGATTTCGCGGCCTTTTTTCAAACGATCTTTCGATTGATCTTGGCACCGCCAACACCCTTATATATATTCCCGGACAGGGCATAGTCCTTAACGAACCGTCAGTGGTCGCCATTAAAGAGGATAAAGTGCGGGGCACCAAGAGCATTGCAGCCGTAGGTACTGAGGCAAAAATGATGCTGGGGCGTACACCAGGCAACATCACCGCCATTCGACCACTAAAAGACGGCGTGATTGCCGACTTTGCCGTTACGGAAAGAATGCTGCGATATTTTATTGAAAAAGTCCATAAGAGCAAATTGTTACGTCCTAGCCCACGTATTCTAATCTGCGTACCATGTGGGTCAACCCAAGTCGAACGTCGCGCTATCAGGGAATCCGCATCAATGGCGGGTGCGCGTGAGGTGTTTTTGATTGAGGAACCGATGTCTGCTGCGATTGGTGCTGGCCTGCCTGTCGATGAGCCCAGTGGTTCAATGGTGCTGGATATTGGTGGTGGCACGTCAGAAGTCGCCATTATTTCGATCAACGGTATTGTTTATGCAAACTCGGTTCGTATCGGCGGCGACCGCTTTGATGAAGCTATCATCAATTACGTACGGAGGAACTACGGCACGTTAATCGGTGAAGCAACTGCTGAAAAGATTAAAATTGAAATTGGCACGGCATATCCTGGCAGTGAAGTCAGGGAAATCGAAGTCAGAGGTCGCAATTTGGCAGAAGGCGTACCACGCAGCTTTGCGTTAAATAGCAACGAAATTCTTGAAGCTTTGCAAGATCCTTTAGCAGGCATCATTAGTGCCGTAAAATTTGCCTTGGAGCAAACACCGCCCGAACTGGGCTCCGATGTTGCCAGCCGAGGTATTTATCTAACGGGCGGCGGGGCTTTGCTAAAAGATATTGACCGTCTTATTACCGAAGAAACTGGCTTGCCGGTACATATTGCCGATGACCCGCTGACTTGTGTGGCAAGAGGTGGTGGTATGGTGTTAGAAATGATTGATAAAAAAGGCATGTCTGCTTATTCCTTTGAATAGGCCGGCTTACTGACAAAAGATTTATACCATAGGCGATCACTGAAACTAATGTGACCGCCCTTGCATACTCCGGGTAGCGATAACGTTCCCCTTTGCAGTCCCCTTTTAAACTGATAAGAGACCTCCGCTATAAAACTGTTATTTGCCGAAGGCTCGTCAATCCATGTGCGTCTGTTCATCGCAGTCGTGGCCTCAATCGCGCTATTGATGGCTGAACACATCAGCCCACATCTGGATCCGGTTCGCGCTGCGTTATCTTTGCTTGTCGATCCCATTAAATATCTTGTTGATCTGCCCTCGGAAACTGCGAATCGAATCAGTAATTCATTCAGCACGAACACGACCTTAAAGGAAGATAACAAAAAACTGCGTAACACCCAGCTCCTCAACCAAATCCGTCTGCTCAAATTTGAAGCATTGGAACAAGAAAACATCCGGCTTCGTGCCTTGCTAGAAAATTCATTTAAGTTGGGCGAGCAAGTGTTGGTCACTGAATTACTGTCGGTCAATATCGTTCCTCCTTACGAAAATATCGTGGTGGTTAACAAAGGTACCCGTTTTGGCGTACATACCCAGCAGGCAGTGGTTGATGCCAACGGTATCGTGGGGCAGGTTTTTCGGGCGTTACCTAACAGTTCGGAAATCATGCTAATTACCGACCCAAATCATGCCATCCCTGTACAAGTTAATCGTAATGGTCTGTTAACCATTGCGGTTGGCAGTGGCGAATTAAATCGTCTTAAGTTACCATTTTTACCGGATAATGCCGATGTTCGCCCTGGGGATTTATTAATAACATCAGGTTTAGGTGGTACTTTTCCGCAAGGCTACCCAGTTGCGGTAGTTGACACTTTCACACCGCCTGTCAGCAAGCAGATTACCGCAACGCCAAAAGCATTACTTGATCGCAATAGGGAATTGATGATTGTATGGAGCGACAAAGAACCGGTTTCCTTTGCGCCTACGCAAACCCCCGCGCAAACTGGTGTAGAGGAGAATACCCATGAATAACAGTTATGGCTTTGGTCGTATTATCTTCACTCTCGTACTGGCAATGTGCTTAAAAATAGCACCATTACCTGCGATGTTTGCTGTTTATAACCCGGACTGGGTGCTGTTGACTCTTATCTATTGGTCACTTGCCGTGCCTGAGCGCGTCGGTGTTTTTCACGCTTGGACATTCGGCTTGCTTACCGATGTATTGACTGGAAGAATGATTGGTCAATATGCCTTGGCGTATGCGTTAGTAGCCTACCTTTGCCTGTCGTTGCACAGGCGACTGCGCCAGCTACCGTTTATTCAACAAGCCCTATTCATCTTTTTTTGTTTATTGTTATCGCAACTGCTGCTCTTTTTCATTAAAAACATTCAAGATACCGCGCAGTTAAAACCCACTTTTTGGCTGCCTGTTTTCGTTGGAACTATTTGTTGGCCCTTGGTTTATACCGTATTACGTTTTGTTCGATTAGCAAAACCCATCAAAACCGATTAATTTGCGCTGAACACCTTTTCGATGCTCCGTAATTTAACCTATAAAGACAATCCAGAAGAAAGCCATCAGTTTCTGGGGCGCATCATTTCAGCACTTATTA
The DNA here is from genome assembly GCA_009695535.1 of Methyloglobulus sp. Taxonomy (GTDB): domain Bacteria; phylum Pseudomonadota; class Gammaproteobacteria; order Methylococcales; family Methylomonadaceae; genus Methyloglobulus. The sequence goes on along the minus strand of SHZQ01000010.1, from coordinate 17,065 downwards.
TTATCCTGTTATTGACTGCTGGCCTTATTGTCCGGCTGGTTTACCTGCAAGTCGCAGGTCACCAGCATTATGCGACCTTAGCTAAAGAAAATAGCATCAAAATAGAGCCAACTGTCCCTTCACGAGGCGTTATCTACGACAACCGCGGCAAAATTCTTGCAGAAAACATCCAAACGCACACCCTGGAGCTTATCCCAGAACAAATCAGCGATTTGGATGATACATTGTTAAAGCTGAAAACTCTGCTCGACATTCCTGATGAAAAAATAGAGCAGTTTCAAAAGCTTAGAAAAAGACAAAAGCATTTTATGAGCATTCCTCTGCTGACCAACATGACTGACGAAGAAATGGCAAAATTTGCGGTTGTCAGACCTTTTTATCATGGTACGGATGTCCAAATTCGCCAGTCGAGAAACTATCCGTATGGTGAACTGGCAGCCCATGTTGTGGGTTATGTCGGACGTATTAACGAAGAGGACATGAAAGAATTACCACTCGCCGAATACCGTGGCTCTACATTTATCGGCAAGTTGGGGATAGAAAGTGCTTATGAATCAGTGCTGCATGGGACTACAGGCTATTCTGAAATAGAAGTCAATGTCCAAGGTCGCCCATTAAAAACGCTTAAGGAAGTCGATCCGATAGCCGGAGCTAATCTCTATTTGAGCTTAGACATGGAATTGCAAAAGACTGCATACGATGCGCTAGAAAAGTACAATGGCGCGGTTGTCGCTATCGAAATCGAGACAGGAGGGGTGTTGACTTTCGTCAGCCGCCCTGGTTTTGATCCTAATCCCTTTGTAGTTGGGATTAGCAATAGTGCTTATCAAGCCTTAAATGCCTCACCAGACCAGCCTCTATTTAACCGCGCCTTACGTGGCTTGTATCCGCCCGGCTCGACCATTAAACCGTTTATGGCATTGGCGGGGCTGGAATACGATGCCGTCGGCGTAAGACAGCAACTTTTTTGCCCTGGCTATTACCAGTTACCCAATGACAGTCATCACTACAGAGACTGGCGGAAAGGTGGTCATGGCTCGGTTAATGTCAGCGAGGGCATCACCCAGTCTTGTGATGTCTATTTCTATCGCTTGGCAAGTATATTAGGCATAGATCGTATTCATAGTTTTTTGCAGCAATTTGGTTTTGGCGAAAAAACCGGTATCGATTTGATGGGAGAAAAATCAGGATTATTGCCTTCTAGGGGATGGAAAATGGCAAAAAAAGGTCAAGCCTGGTTTCCAGGTGAAACGGTCATTACAGGTATTGGTCAAGGTTTTCATCAAGTTACACCGCTACAGCTTGCTAAAGCTACGGCCACTTTAGCGAATAATGGCAAAGTTGTGACACCATATTTGGTAGATAAGCTGGTTGCAGAGTCCGCCCGCAGTCCCAGTGCAAGCATCCCAAAATCCACTATTGCGTTAAAATCCGCTAATATTAAGACCATCATTGCTGCGATGGTGAATGTCGTCCACAGTAATCGAGGCACTGCTAGAAGCATAGGGCTGGATATTAACTATCAAATCGCCGGTAAAACTGGCACCGCGCAAGTGATTAACATTAAGCAAAATGCCAGTTATAACGAGCATCAAATCGATTTTAAACAACGTGATCATGCCTTGTTTATATCGTTCGCACCTGCCGATAATCCTAAGATTGCCGTTGCGGTGATTGCCGAAAATGGCGGTCATGGCGGATCGGTAGCAGCACCCATTGCCGCCAAGGTCATCAAACAATATTTGCGCGATAAGCAAACAGCACAGCCATGAATATTGAATCCCGCCGTGAACAATTCCATACGCCCACACTTACCGAGCGCATACTTGGCAAGCTGCATATTGATATTCCTTTATTTATCATCCTGCTGCTAATCTCATTGCTGAGTTTTGTCATACTTTACAGCGCCGGAAGTCAGGAAGTAGGGTTATTGGTACGACAAGCTTTTCGAGTGGGTTTGGCTTACTTACTGATGACAGTGCTGGCACACATCAGCCCTTATCAATTCAAACGTTATTCGGCACTGCTATTTGGCATAGGCATTGCTTTGCTCGTCGCCGTATTGATTATGGGACATATCGGAAAGGGCGCACAACGTTGGTTAGATCTCGGTGTTTTTCGTTTTCAACCGTCGGAAATGATAAAAATCACCACCCCTATGATGATAGCTTGGTATCTTGCCGATCATGCCTTGCCTATAAAACCGCAACAACTCTTGATCTCAGGTGTCTTGATCCTGATACCTACACTGCTTATAGCCAAACAACCTGATTTAGGCACGGCGATCTTGGTCGCAAGCTCCGGTATGGCAGTGTTATTTTTCGCCGGACTCTCCTGGCGCTTTATATTAGCAATTATTGCCTCGCTGTCGGCATTAGCACCTGTCGTCTGGCATTATTTTCTGCATGATTACCAGCGCGCCCGCATCATCACGCTTTTAGATCCAGAAGCCGATCCACTAGGTAAAGGCTATCACATCATCCAATCGAAAATTGCCATAGGCTCAGGCGGAATTTATGGTAAAGGCTGGCTGGGTAGCAAACAGTCGGAGCTGGAATTTCTACCGGAAAGCTCGACCGATTTCATTTTTGCTGTATTTGCCGAAGAGTTCGGGCTATTTGGCTGTCTCGGACTTATCGCGCTCTATCTTTTGGTCATTGGTCGTTGCCTATATATAGCATCACAAGCTCAAGACACTTACAGCCGCCTGTTGGCTGGCAGTTTGGCATTCACTTTTTTTGTCTATGTGTTCGTTAATATAGGCATGGTCATCGGAGTCCTACCCGTCGTTGGTGTGCCTTTACCGATGGTTAGCTATGGTGGTACCTCGGTTGTTACCTTATTGGCGGGTTTTGGTATTCTGATGTCTATCCATACCCATAAGAAACTTATTACTCACTAATAGCATGAAACTTAAAGGCTTTTTAGTTATATTGGCGATAATATTCGCTTGTTTTGTAATATTGTCTTGTGCTAATCCAGTCAAAAATCAGGAAACGGTTGACGGTTTTATCAGGCAAATGGTGGCCAAGCATCAATTCAACGAAACCGAACTTGCAGAGTTATTCGATAAGGTTGAGCTGAAAGCCGAGATTATCCAAAAAATCTCAAAGCCCTCAGAAGCTATGCCTTGGTACAAATACCGAAAAATATTCCTGAAACAACCCCGAATTAAGGCGGGAGTGCAATTCTGGCACGAAAACGCCGAAACTTTGGCGGCAGTCGAAAAAGAAACCGGCGTTTCTGCGGCAATTATCGTCGCCATTATCGGCGTTGAGACGCAATATGGTCAGCATACCGGTAATTATCGGGTGATTGATGCCTTATCCACACTTGCCTTTGCTTATCCGCCCCGAAGTCAATTTTTTCGTAGTGAATTGGAAAATTTTTTATTGCTTTGTAAAGAGGAGCAGATTTATCCTTTAACGCCAACGGGTTCGTATGCAGGCGCAATGGGGGTGCCGCAATTTATGCCCAGTAGCTATAGAAATTATGCCATTGATTTTAATGGAGATAGTCGTCGAGATATTTGGCATAACTCAAAAGATGTGATTGCCAGTATTGCCAATTATTTTGCCAAACACGGCTGGCAATCAGGTCAAGAAATTGCCTTACCTATAAGCGAAAGCGACCTAAAAACCCCTCAAAAACTTTCCTTTCTTAAGGAATATTTAAGATTAATCAAGTCTAATCGAACAAACCCAAACATAAACACACCTTTACTTTCAACCAAAGAAGCGAAAATTATCGCTTTTGAACAAGAGAACGGCGAAGAATTATGGGCAACATCAAACAATTTTTATGTGATTACCCGCTACAACCACAGTCCTCTCTATGCAATGGCTGTTTATCAGTTAAGCCTTGCCATTTCTAATTCAAGAGTTTCCCTCCCGTATGAACAAAATCATAACCTTACCACTCGTCCTGGTACTTAGTAGTTGTTCCAGTAGTCAGATAAAAACCAGCGAAACTCACGTACAAACACCGTTTATCTCTCATCAAGCTTCACCATTCAAAGCCGCTTTGGTAGCCCTTGAGTTACCTGCCCAGACAAAATACCAAGCCAGACATCACTCAATCATCGAGTTGAGTAAGTACTCGCCACTGGATGCGACGGATGTTGATAGCAGCGCTGAAACCGCGCAAAAAGAGAGCTGGTTGCCACGAATAGCCCGTTATCTCAAAAAAGGCGTCGCCTCTTGGTATGGGCCTGGATTTCAAGGCAAAAAAACGGCAACTGGCGAAATATTCGACATGTATGAGATGACTGCCGCTCATAAAACCTTACCCATTCCGTCTTACGCCCAAGTAACTAACCTGGAAAATAACAAAACCGTGGTCGTACGCATAAACGACAGAGGACCTTTCGTAGGCAACAGGCTGGTGGATTTATCCTATGCCGCCGCCAAAAAAATTGGTATTCAAGGTGAGGGGACTGGGAAAGTAGAAATCAAAGCCATCTCACAGATGCAAGCTCTGCCGCAAATCCAGAAAACCGCCGAAAGCCAGAATAAAAAACTGTATTTTCAAGTCGGTAGTTTTGGTAGCGAAAGCAAGGCGCTAAAATTACAGGATAAAATTTCCGCACATAATATGCCAGAACCCACCATCCACGCTTCAAAGCACAGAAAAAACACCCTGTATAAAGTCCAAATGGGACCTATCAAATCCACACAAAATGCTGAATTGCTAAGTGACCAATTGGCTAAAATCGGTATTAAAGACCCTCAGATAGTCACTGCAAGCAGACAAAATTAAATTAACGCATGGTATAATGAAGCATCGTTTTTACCGAAACCATGCTTAATCCATGACTTATCTGAAGAGCTTCCCCGCTTATTGCATTTTATTTTTATTTCTATTCTTTACCTTTGCAAAGGTTAACGCCGAAGAAGCTGAAATACTCACGCCTTCTGCACCCACTATTGCTGCCAGCAGTTACATTCTGCAAGATTACAATACCGGCAAAGTCCTCGCAGAAAACAATGCAGACGCAAAACTAGCCCCCGCCAGTCTTACCAAAATATTGACGGTTTACGTTGTTTTCAAAGAAATCAAAAACGGTCAGTTGCATCTGGAAGATTTGGTAACAATCAGCCAGAACGCCTGGAAAACCAGCGGTTCTAAGATGTTCGTTAAAGTCAACGATCAAGTCAAGGTTGAAGACTTACTCAAAGGCGTTATCATCCAATCTGGTAATGATGCCAGTGTTGCTTTGGCAGAGCATGTGGCAGGCAACGAAGCCACTTTTGCAGAATTGATGAACCAACACGCGACCCGTTTGGGCATGACCAATAGTCATTTCGAAAACAGTGACGGTCTCCCCGGCGAAAAACATTACACCTCAGCAAGAGACCTCGGCATACTCACCACGGCACTAATCAGAGAATTCCCTGAGTTCTACCCTTGGTTTTCGCAAAAAGAATTCACCTACAATAAAATCACTCAACAAAACCGTAATATGTTGCTGGGGCGCGATGACTCGGTAGATGGTGTAAAAACCGGACATACTGATGAAGCGGGTTATTGTCTGGTTGCATCAGCATTACGTAGCGGGATGCGGTTAATTTCGATAGTCATGGGTACCGAAAGCGTGGTTGTACGGGCGAACGAAAACCAAACCCTGCTGAATTACGGATTTCGTTTTTTTGAATCGCATCGTCTTTACGAAGGAAAAAAATTAATAAACGAAGCCAGAATCTGGAAAGGTGCTACTGAAAATATAGCATTGGGTTTGACTGAGGATCTTTACGTCACCATTCCGCGTCGCCGTTATGATGACTTGAAGGCCTCTATTAATGTCGATAAGCAAATTATCGCACCCGTAAAAGCAGGTGATAAATTGGGTTCAGTGACTGTTAAGCTCAAAGATGAGCTGCTTACGACTAAGGATTTAATAGCACTTAATGAAGTCGAAAAAGGCGGCATATTCAGACGACTTTACGATAGCGTACTAATGAGGATAAAGAAAAATAATGGGCAATGAAATTGTCTACCTAAATGGTGAGTACATACCCTTAGCTGATGCAAAAATCTCGGTTATGGACAGGGGGTTTTTGTTTGGTGATGGTGTTTATGAAGTCATCCCAGCCTATTTCGGGCAATTATTTCGTCTTGAAGATCACCTGGAACGCTTGGATAACAGCCTTAATTCTATCCGCTTGCAGAACCCGCATAGCCACGAGCAATGGCGTAACCTGCTAGCACCGCTGCTTAAAGAAGGACTGGATCAGTCCGTTTATCTCCAGGTTACCCGTGGTGTCGCACCTAAAAGAGACCATGCCTTCCTCCACCATATCACACCTACCGTGTTTGCAATGGTGTCCGGCATTAACCCACATTCTGACCCAGACAACGGCGTTAAAGCGCTCAGTATGGAAGATAGCCGTTGGAAATTATGTCATACCAAGGCAATCACCTTATTGGCTAATGTCTTGCTTAGGCAAGCAGCCGTTGACGAAGGCTGTGCTGAAGCTATCTTATGCAAAGACGATTATTTGACTGAAGGCGCAGCCAGCAATGTTTTCGCTGTAATCGACGGTGTTCTGATGACGCCACCCAAAAGCCCTGCCATCCTGCCAGGCATAACCCGCGATGTCATTCTGGAAATTGCCAGAAAAAATAATATCCCTTGCAGTGAGAAAGCCATTTCTATGGACGTGTTAAGGAAAGCCAGCGAAATCTGGATAACCAGTTCCACCCGTGAAATCATCCCCGTAGTAGAATTGGACGATAAAATAATCGCAGATGGGAAGCCTGGACAGCTTTGGAAAACGCTTTACAAACTTTTCCAGGAATACAAGATGTCATTACGATGAGCGAGGAAACCAATTTTGAATTCCCTTGTCAATTTGCCATTAAAGCGATGGGCAAAAGTGATTTTGAGTTTGATTTGCTAGTCATTGAAATTGTCCGTCGCCACGTACCCGATAACGAAAAAGCAGTAACAACCAGGCCGAGTAAAGATGGCAATTATCTGGCAGTGACTGTCCTGATAGAAGCGTCCAGCAAAAAACAATTGGATGCCATCTATCAAGATTTAACGGATCATCCGCTGGTTTTAATGGCTTTGTGACGGCAGTAGTAGACTCTCTTCTATTGGATTCCCTTAAAAGGGAAGAAGCTAAAGCTCTCAACTTGGCATCATTTATCTTTTATAACACCAGTGATAATTCGTGAGCTTGGCTTGCAGCCTTACGAAACCATCTGGCGTGACATGCAACAATTTACCCAGCAACGCACGGAAGAAGCGCCTGATGAAATATGGATTTTGGAGCATCTGCCCGTTTACACTTTGGGTTTAAATGGTAAATCGGAACACTTGTTGAATCCTAGCGACATACCCGTCATCCAGAGCGACCGAGGCGGGCAAGTGACCTACCACGGACCAGGGCAATTGGTTATCTACACTTTGCTCGACATCAAACGTTTGAAACTTGGAATACGGCAATTGGTCACCTTATTAGAACAAGCTATGATTACGACTTTAGCACAATTCGATATAACCGCTATTGCAAAACCTGAAGCACCAGGTGTTTACGTCAAGGACAATAAAATCGGCTCCATTGGCATACGCATCAAAAATAATGCGAGTTATCATGGCATAAGCCTCAACAATAACATGGACTTAACACCTTTCAACCATATTAATACTTGTGGTTTTAAGGGCCTACAAGTAACCCAGTTGGTGGATTTAGGCGTTACTGTTAGCACGGCTGATCTTGCCATTCTTGTTGTTAATGCGATTAACACATCACTAAAGCTATGAATAATCAAGCACCATCGCGCTCCACGCCGGAATCTCACCAACGCAACGCGGAAAAACTGGCGCGGATACCCATAAAGGTCGAGCAGCCCGAAATCGCCTTACGTAAACCAGACTGGATACGCATTAAAATAACCGCCAGCGACGAAATTACCCGCGTCAAACAACTATTACGTGAACATAAGCTGCACACCGTTTGCGAAGAAGCAGCTTGCCCTAACTTAGCGGAATGCTTTCAGCACGGCACGGCAACCTTCATGATTATGGGCGATTTATGCACCCGCCGCTGCCCGTTTTGCGATGTCGCACACGGCAAACCGCTGCCACTTGATAAGGACGAGCCGCAACATTTGGCGAATGCCATCAAAGCGATGGCACTAAAATACGTCGTCATTACCTCGGTAGACCGCGATGATTTGCGCGATGGCGGGGCAGGGCATTTTGCCGATTGCATCAAGCAAATTCGCCAACAAACACCCGGCACCAAAATAGAAATCCTGGTGCCAGACTTTCGTGGACGCATCGACAAAGCCATTGCCGTTCTAGCGAAGGAACCCTGCGATGTGTTCAACCACAACTTGGAAACCGTACCAAGATTGTACAAACAAGTCCGTCCAGGGTCTGATTACCAAGGCTCGTTGCACTTACTCAAGCAATTTCACGAAGCCCAACCAACTGTCCCCACTAAATCAGGCTTAATGCTAGGCGTTGGCGAAGAACAAGCAGAAGTCCATCAAGTCATGCGGGATTTACTGGCACATGGCTGCTCCATGTTAACGCTTGGGCAGTATTTGCAACCGAGCAAAGCCCATCTCCCCGTCAAAGCCTACATTACCCCAGCCGAGTTCGACGAATACGGCAAGTTCGCAAAAGCAATGGGATTTAAACAAGTCGCCAGTGCGCCGATGGTGCGCTCATCCTATCATGCTGATTTGCAAGCAAAAGGAGTTGTGGATTAGTGGCAATTCCAATGACAAATTGAACCTACATCGCTAAACATTACAGATTAAGCGCAATTTCAGGGAAAATTTCAGGTGCCGTTTGTGCTAGTTCGATAGGCGTTATTAAGCTATCTTCATTCAATGAATTGCGATGCCAATTTTCCAGTTTGTTTACTGGATTTTTCAGTCCATAAGGCTAATAGCCCGTGTTTTGTAACCACTAATCTGGGGTGAGTTGCCGCATTGTTTGTCGTGGTTAAGCGAGTTGCGGACAACCAAGTTGCGCCATCATCCTCGGATTTTGCATAAAAAATGCTAGTGCCATCGGGTTCCATTTCATCCCACACGGCGATAATGTTGTCGTCAAGTGTAGCAATATCGGCATGGACAGCGGTATTACCAAGCTTTTCTGGTGTTGACCAATAATTACCATTATTTTTAGAGGATAAGTGATATAAACCGGATTTCCCCTCCGCACCTGTCCACACTAGGCTATGGAGCTGCCTTGGATTGTCACCCCCAGTGTATGCCAATGCGCCACCCACATGAGGGCAGCCATCAAACTTCCAATCAAACTCACCTACCGTATTAATATGCCGCCAAGTTTTGCCGTCATCGTAAGATTGCAGCAGAACCATATCGCGGGGTTTCATATCACGGTAGAGTATGATCAGATCACCTTCTGGCGATAAGGCAAGCGTATTCCAGCAGCAGGAGCAAGTTGAATCATCTAACGTTGTCGCCAGTCCCCAATGTTTTCCCCAATCAACGGAGCGGGAGTAACGTAAGCCTTGATAGCCATTTTCTTCAGGATCTTCCAGCCATACCGCATGAAAATTACCGTTCTGGTCGGCAATCAGGTCGATGTGCGATTGGTCACCTGTATTGTTTACGGCAGGATTAGCACCTTTCTGCCAGGTTTTGCCATTATCTTCGGAATAAGCACTAGCCATAGCACCCATGCTGGGCAGCTCGCCCTTGGTTTGCCAAACTGCAAGTAGATGATTACCTTTGACAGCAAGCTGAACATCATTGCCACGGCCATTTATGCTTGCAGGAAGATTACTTAGGGCTACTGGTTCTAGCCAATTTTGACCGCCATCCTCAGAACGAGTGTAATTCAGTTTGATTTGCTTATCGTCAGCGGAAACTTTGCCACCTGCAATTAGGTGGATAATGTCATTGTCCACGTACACATCAAAGGTGGAGATGTTGTGCAGCCCGAAGGTTGATGTCGTATAAGCTGCAACGGTTGTTGATTCGGCTGCTTCAGTTTTTGGTTCAGGGCTGCTCAAAAGCGGATCTGACGAGCAACCATTAATTGTTGCGACCATGCACAGCATTAAAATGAAAGTTGAATTGGTCAGACGTAACCCGACAACGCGTAGAAAATGTTGAGTTACGTTGCTGCTAACCCAAGTTATATAATTGATAACTGACGTGAACATAAAACCTTAATTGAGGATTTTCTTGAAGTAGGCTTCATAATCTTCTTGAGACAAAACCCCACTGATACCTTCCCGCTCATGCTTTTTGTTGAAGAAATAAGTCCGTGGCATTTCCCCATACCACTTCGGATCAATTTCGTAACGCAGTTTTTGCGGATTTTCATCAGCAAAAAGCCAGTTTTCAAGTCCGGTCAATTCATTTTTCGCCAGGATTTTCTGAATATCATCCGTCGCGGAAGAATCATCGGTCGCCAACATGACCATATTGAAGCTCTGATTGGCTTTGTGCATGTTGTTCAGTAATGCCATATCTTTCAAGCAAGAAGAGCAGGTAATCGACCAGATCACCAACATAAAAGGCTTATTGGCATTGCTATCCAGTAGTTGTTGGTAACTTCCTGGTGCAAAGGTTTTTAGAGCGACAGGTTCAGCTTGGCTTAACTGGGAAAAGCTGCTTAATATCAACAGACATAGAATAAATAATTTACGTTGCATGTGTGTGTTCTCAATAAAATCAGTGAATCTTTTACGGGATAGTTTACTTTCGATGAGGGCTAAATCAAGTACTAACTGCTTGAGCGAACTGTTTAAGGGCTTTCGGCATTAACTGCTTGCCTTGGGATTTGGTCGGTGGAATTCCAATCAGATTGGGTTGCCATTGCGGTGATGCTCCAGCCGGAATTACCATGCTCAATGCTATAGCGCAATATACCATTAAATTTTAGGTAATCATTGCCGACTGTCCACGGACCGTTATTGTAAACACTTTCAGTAGCATACAGAAGATTGCCATCGCCCAGTTTATGCGAACCTGCAGCCATGCCACGGTAATAATCGAAGCTACCGCCGCTAAATTTGGTGATGTGTTGGGGTAATTCCCGAAAATATCGGATATTGGCAGAACCGATACTGGAAAAGTCACCATTTTCCGCATACTGACTGCCTTTTTTATAATCCAGCGATTCGATTAATTCTGGTATCAAGAAATTGGTATCCGTCCAACCTTGACCATGCGAATGCGACAATTGGTTGACGGGTACGCCATCGATTTGGGTCAGGAAGTCGGTGCCGTGGTCGAGGTTAAAGCCGCGCAAAAAATACTGGCTAGCCTTGCCTTCGCCGCTGTGTTGGGTGGCGATAAGACCGGGTACGGTTTCCAGCACTTCTCCCGGTCGGGTTATCGGTCGATATTTTAGCTGGGCTTGCTCAACACTGCCTGCCTGCGAAGCTGCCCTGCCGCCTTCTGCGGTAACAACGACTTCGTCAAGTTCCACAGATTCTTTGGTGTTGGTTTGCGATTTCACTGTTACGGTCGTTTCTGTTGTATCGGCGGCGGAAACTTCTGATTCTTGGGCGTGGACGCTACTGCCGATAAAAAAGCTGAAGACTATCGCTAACAAACGTGAAGTTGCAATCCCGGCACCGTGTAACAGCAAGGTAGCGATAACAAAGCCTAGCGTGTAAGAAATCAGGCTCACTGAGGCGGATATTTCTTGCCCATGCACATAGCCGTGGAAAAAGGCAAAAAAGGCAACAATCAGGATGTTTATCCGCGTCGTAAAGCGTATTTTACGGGCAATAAACACGCTAAAAACAATGCCAGAAAGCAATATCATGATTTCTACACTCGGTATCGCAATGCTTGCTGCACCCGCAAGTCCGCCTAAGCTCATCACACTAACAAAGGTAAGTGGTAGCATCCAGATAGCAATGCCACGTAGCTGCGCCGCCCAAATGCCTACTGCAATCATGGTCAGCAGATGATCCCAACCTTGTAATGGGTGATGAAAACCGTGAATCCAATCACTATTAATACCATGTAGAATGGTTGGCGCTTTAATAGAGAGTGACAAAGCGAGCAGTGCAAGCAGCCCTAAATGGAGGGCGAGTTTCTGCGGTTTAAATGTAACAACCAAGGATCTATTATTGTTTTGCATGGTATTTCTCGGTAACAAAATAGCTTTAATCATCATGAAATTAGCAGTATTTATGCCAAATCTCATCATATCAAATAGTTGCCGTAACTTAGATTTTTTAGGTCGTCGTTAATGGCTCGGTTTGTTTTTAGTGCGTTGTTTTGTTTTTTGATAAGGATTAGCATTAGTGGGCGATACTAAATAAAATTTAAGGTTTGAAAATTTTTTGCCAAATTTATGTAAGAGATTAAGTAAAATTCTCAAAATATGATAGAATCGCGCGCTGTTATTTATAATTGACCGAAAACAACGCTATACAACACACAAGAGGATAATTCCAAATATGAAAATTTTTAAAACAATCGTACTTTCTTCCCTGGTTGCAATGGCTATGGGGGCTTTTTCATCTGTCGCAATGGCAGAATCCATAGATGCTAGGATTTCTTATGCACCAGCAGATGCTATTGATATGATGATTGGCGAACTTACGAAAGCTAAAGCTGCAGCCGCTCAAGGCAAGTCAGGTGATGAAGTCTACAAATTCATCAAGCAAGCGATGGATTATGGCAAAGATGTAAATGCGAATGATGTTGTTGACAGAGAGCGCTCACGCACTAACGAAGTCATTAAAAAAGCGAGAACAATGGCGAAGAAAAACGAGATGAACGGTATTGATGAGCACTTGGATAGAGCCATCAAAGAACTAGGCGATATTAAGGGTTTAATCTAAGCTCTTACAGTCTTTGTTACATCCAGCCCTTTTTATCCGAAATAATAAGGATTAGGGCTGGAATTATCTGGATTTAATAAAGCCCAAGCTGCAACTGGGCAACTTCCGACATCATCTCCCGCGACCAAGGCGGATCTAACACCACTTCAACATTCACATTGCCGACCCCTGGCAATGCGCGGATACATTTTTCGACATCACCTTGTATAACTGGCCCCATACCACAACCTGGAGCGGTCAGAGTCATGATGACGTGGACATCATTTAGATCAGGTTTTGTTTCTGATGACCTGACATTGCAGTAGTACACCAGCCCAAGATCGACGATATTGACTGGTATTTCAGGGTCATACACGGTTTTCATTACTTCCCAGCAGTTGTTTTCCACCGCTTCGGCATCGGTTTCCGTGACCAAGGTATGCAGTTGGTGATGCTCTTTATCCAAGGCATCAGCATCGGTATTGGCAATGCGTACCATGCTGCCATGCTCGGTAACAACGGTATAGCTATTACCCAATGCCTGATGAATGGTCACTATTTCACCCTTTTTAAGGGTGGTGGTATTGCCATCTGGCACGGTGATGACATTGACATCACGGGTTAAAACAACATCTTCTCTTTCGGACATAATACTCGTTATAAATGAAAGGTTCTGGCATCAATTGTCTGGCCGTTCGCGCCACTACTTTGAGGGCCAAACAAATACAAATAAGCAGCAGACAAGGATTCCATCGTGGGCAATTTGGTCTTATCTTCCGCCGGATAAGCGCGTTTGCGTAAGGGCGAATCAACAGGGCCTGGAATAAAAATATTGACCCGAATCTTACGGAATGATTCCATTTCTTCGGCAAGGATTAGTGCCAAGCCTTCAAGTGCAATTTTAGATACACCATAAGCACCCGAATAAGCCGCAGCAGTACGTGCAGAGGAATCTGAGGTAAATACGACGGCTGCCGACTGGCTTTTTTGCAATACAGGCAACAACACGCGGCTTAACAAAAACGGCGCATTCAAGTTGACATTCAAGGTATGCCCCCAATCATTCGTACCTTGCGACGCTAACGGTGTGTAGCAGCTGAACTCCACGGCAGAATGCAATAAACCTTGCAAAGAACCGTATTTTTCCTCGATTTTATCGGCCAATTCCTGATACTCATCTTCATTGGCACCTGCCAAATCGAAGGGGTATAGGATAGGTTCTGGTGCATTTACTGCTTTGATAGCGTCATAAACTTTTTCCAGCTTAGGAATGCTTTTATCCAATAAGACAATCGTTGCACCTTGCTTGGCTAAGGCTAAAGCTGCGGTGCTACCCAAACCGCCGCCAGCACCAGTAATCAAAATGACGTGATTAGTTAACGGCATAGTAGTTCATTTTCAATATCAAACAGGAGGGGAATAAGGTGTAGGCTATTGAAAGTTTTTGGGCTTTACTAATCTTCACGTTTAAAAGCGGCGATGTAATTGACATCAATATCTTTGCTCAGGCTAAACTGCTTGGTGAATGGGTTGTACTCAATCCCTACCATGCCTTGCAAGGCAAGCCCACAAGCACGGGCAGATTGACATAGCTCCGACGGCTTGATGAACGTTTTGTAATCGTGCGTGCCTTTGGGCAACATTTTAAGCAGATGTTCAGCAGCAACAATCGCCAGCACATAGGCTTTGGGCTTACGGTTAAGGGTGGAGAAAAACACCATCCCGCCCGGCTTAACCAAGGTCGCGCAGGCATTGATGATGGAACCTGGATTAGGAACATGCTCCAGCATTTCCATGCAAGTGACATGATCGAAACCTTCCGGCTGCTGACTTGCCAGATCTTCTGCGCTGATTTTTTGGTAGTGGACTGAGATACCCGACTCAAGTCCGTGCAAATCCGCGATGTCTATCAAATCTCCGCTCAAGTCAATACCCATTGCATCTGCGCCATGCCGTGCCAGTGCTTCGGTCAAAATCCCGCCGCCGCAACCGACATCAACATATCGTTGTCCTTCCAAAGTCGCATAACGCTGGATGAATTCCAAGCGCAGGGGATTGATGTCATGCAGGGTTTTGAATTCACCTTGCTCATCCCACCAGCGTTCCGCCATTGAGCCGAATTTGTGGATTTCTTCTGGGTGTACGTTATCGGTGGATGTCATGGGTTTTATTCAGATTATTAACAAGCGTAGTTTACTATATTGCTTAGTTATTAGCCATTTCCGGCGCATTGCTCTACATGGATAAGTGTCTTTTGTTGTGATGCGGCTTTCATAAGGCGCAATACACTACGCTATTGCGCCTTATGGATTGCGCCTTACCGTGTTTAGGAACGAGATTGACGATTGCTCTATTACACTTCGGCCATATTCTGGAGTGCAATCATTCAACCCTTAACTTAACTAAGGCTTTCAGGTGGCCGAAACAAACCACGTAACATAGCGTTCTGTATCAACTTTATCCGTGCTTCGATGTTTGTCCAGTTGATCCAGGTTTCATGCCCAAGTGCAATTTCAAGGGAGCAAGCACTATGTATGCCCCCCACAAAGTTTGGGCAATCAATTCAGCATCGGTTAACTCGGCTCGAAACAAAGCAGCATCAAAGGCTTTTTGCACCACTAACTTTAACTGCGCGTAAGCATCTTGTTCGGTGTTGCCTTGTTGGATTGGGGTCATATCCAGATTGCACGGCGCACGAGGTGTCATAAACATCAGCCGATAATGATTAGGATGTTGCAACGCAAACTGTGCATAGCCATTGTTTAACGCTTGAATACGGGCGATTAGGTTGGGAATCAGGATGATTTCGCGCATACCACTTGCCAACGCCAAAAAATCCTCATCGCACACTGCTTGCAACAAGGCTTCTTTATCGGCGAAGTGATGGCATAAAGTAGTAGCTGAGTAATTGATTTGTCTGACTATTTCACGCATGGAAACAGCTTCTATGCCGCGTTCTACAAACAGCGACCGTGCTGCATCCAAGATAAGAGTGCGTAATTTCTCTCGGTCTTCTGGTGATTTGGTTTTTGGTGGCATGGCAAATAAAATTTATTAACACTGTTAATATTAAAAGTAAACATGCTTTAACCTAAAAAAGACAGAAGGAGGTAGAATGTCAGCCAATAAACATAGCAACAACTCGTCATCAATGGATAGCAACCCTTACTTTGTCAACAAACGGTTTTTAAAAGAGCGGTTTAACCGCTTTTTGCCCAATTCACAGGCTTATGCACTGGCCAGCATCTTGTTGGTCAGTTTCGTCCTCATCTATTTCCTGTCCGATTTGCTAAAGCCCGTGTATGTGTCGGTGGTCTTGGCTTACTTTTTAGAAGGCGTGGTTGAACGGCTGGAAGGGGTGGGTTCACCTCGATTTATCGCGGTAGCACTGGTATTTTCGGCTTTTATGGCGGGTTTGGTTTTCATGCTGTTTTATTTGATGCCAATTATTACCCAGCAGGCGGTCGAATTAGTTCAGCACATTCCTGCGTTTATCAGCAGGGCGCAAACGCAAATTATGCGCTTGCCGGAGATGTACCCGCAATTTATCAACGAAAGCAAAATCCAGGAAATCATGTTCACCATCCAAAAGGAATTGCTAGTGTACGGGCAGAATGTGCTGACCGTTTCCGCAGCGTCCGTCGTGGGTTTAGTCAGTGCGTTGGTGTATTTATTTTTGGTGCCGATGATGGTGTTCTTCTTCCTGAAAGATAAGAATATTTTGACGGGTTGGATTTTGCAATACTTACCCGCAGATCGGCATTTAAGCGTACGGGTTTGGGAAGAAATCGAAGTACAAATCAGCAACTACGTGCGCGGTAAGTTTGCCGAAGTTTTCATACTGTGGGTAGTAAGCTTTGTAACATATGAAACGATGGGGCTAAATTATGCCATGCTGCTGTCGGTGCTGATGGGCTTGTCGGTGATTATTCCTTATGTAGGTGCAACGCTGGTGACCTTTCCGGTAGTGCTGGTCGCTTATTTTCAGTGGGGTTTGAGCGACGATCACTTTATGTATATCGTGATTGCTTATTCAATTATTCAGGCGTTAGATGGCGTGGTGTTAGTTCCGGTGTTGTTTTCGGAGGCCGTCAACTTACATGCTATTGCCATTATTATTGCTATTTTGTTCTTTGGTGGCTTGTGGGGGTTTTGGGGCGTATTTTTGGCGATTCCTCTTGCGACTGTTGTTAAAGCGGTATTAACGGCCTGGCCGCAGATTGATGGGCATACGGCTTTACCGCATCAAAGTAATCCTTAGAACCTGTTCAAGATCTACTGCGCCA
>SHZQ01000111.1 GCA_009695535.1 Methyloglobulus sp. | reverse complement strand
ATTGTCTTTAGGACCAGCTGGTTGGCTTTTATCTTCTTGCATCCACGCGTCCAATTCTTGGATTTTCGCAGAATCAGCACCTGTTGCTCTAATGGCTGACACTTCATCCTGCATGGCGCGAAGCTGTGCTTCCAGCACATCGACTTTGCTAGCCAAAGCTGCTTCTGTCGCGTGGTGTTGGGCACGCGTACCCGCTACCGCTTGTTGAGATACCATAGCACCCGCCACTGTTAAAGTAACTGTAGCAATGCCTAATACCAGTTTAGTTTTATTCATCATTGTTCCCCCTCATGAGGTTGTTATTTTACAAAAAGTTGCTTTAATACAACAAAACTTTCCTACGGAGCTAATACTAGCAGTAAAATAGAAACACTACAAGTTTTTGTACATTTTTTTTTATATTATGTTTTTTTTATAAATCAACTACTTATACAATACTCTTAAATATTTTGTTGTAATGTTGGCAAGTAACAACAAAAATTACGAAAAAGCCACATAACAATTCTCCGTTATTTTTGTGTTACTCTTAAGGTTAATTGAAAATGGTCAGATCGACAAGATAATTCCGCGCTACTCCTACTATTGATGACAACAAGCACAGACATCACCCTGATCGGCGGCGGCATTATGGGGTTGCTGACTGCTCGCGAACTCTATACTGCTGGCGCGACGGTTACGATTATTGACAAGGGTTTTCTTGGGCAGGAGTCATCCTGGGCAGGTGGTGGCATTTTGTTGCCGCTGTATCCGTGGCGGCAAAAACCCGCGATTACGCACTTGGTCAAGCAAAGTATGGGCTTGTATCCTGTTCTGGCTGCCGAACTACTGGAGGAGACAGGGATTGATCCCGAATGGAATCCATGCGGCTTGTTAATCACCAAAAACCCCGATATTACTGCGGCTTTGGCTTGGTGTAATCACAACAAGATTGCGTTTGAGGAAGCTGAACAGCAGTTGGCTGGATTGAGCACAACCCCGTTGCATCCCCTGTTTTTGCCGACTATCGCCCAAATCCGCAATCCCAGGCTGATAAAATCGCTTAAGCAAGATTTGCTGCAAAAAGGCGTACGCTTATTGGAAAATTGCCAATTAAGTTCCATCAATCTCGAAAACAACAAGGTAAATTCAATAGCTACCAGCATGGGAAACCTGCCGATTAATCAGCTAATCATTTCGGCTGGCGCGTGGACATCTGAGCTGATGACGCAGTTTTTCCCGACTATTAGAGATAATAAGCCGCAGATTTCGCCCGTAAAAGGGCAAATGTTGCTGTTCGCCGCCAAACCGGATACCTTACCGACAATGGTGCTGGACGGTGGGCATTACCTAATTCCACGGCTGGATGGGCATATCCTGGCTGGTAGCACGATAGAAGCCAATACTTTTAATAAGACCACAACCCCAGAAGCCCAAGACCAAATTAGTGATTTCGCACTACAGTTACTGCCTGCGCTAAAAGATTGCCCGTTAGTTAAGCATTGGGCGGGAATACGACCAGGAACACCTTGCGGCGTACCTTATATAGATAGACATCCTGAAATCAGCAATCTAAGCATAAACGCTGGGCATTTTAGGAATGGACTGGCGATGGCTCCGGCTTCGGCACAGCTTATGGTCGATTTGTTATTAGATCGCCCTAATTCGGTTGACCCTCGGCCTTATCGATTGGATAGGTTAGTTTAATACCATAGTCCTAAAGTTGAACGGCCCCAATGTTCCAATACTTAAAAACCATAACATTCCAACCATGAGCCTCTACCCTCTTGTACGCCCCTTACTCTTTGCACTGGATGCAGAAACCGCCCATGAGGTGACTCTCAAGCTATTAAATGCAGCTTACATTTCCGGCTTAAGCACGCTACTTTATCCGTCTATAAGCGATAAACCCGTCAATATTATGGGATTAGATTTTAAAAACCCAGTCGGACTTGCGGCGGGTTTGGATAAAAATGGCGATTATATTAATGCGCTGGCGGCTTTGGGTTTCGGTTTTATCGAAATTGGCACAGTAACGCCCAGGCCGCAACCAGGCAACCCTAAACCGCGCTTATTTCGTCTTCCCAAACATCAGGCGATCATCAATCGCATGGGTTTCAATAACTTAGGAATAGACCACTTACTTACTCAGGTTAAGAAAAGTGCTTACCAGGGGATTTTAGGAATCAACATCGGCAAGAATTTTGATACGCCGATGGAACACGCTGCGGACGATTATTTAATCGGCTTACGTAAGGCTTATGCTGCCGCCAGTTACATTACGATCAACATTTCATCGCCTAATACGCAGAACCTACGCCAATTACAACAAGGCGACGAAAGCAGGAAGCTGATTTCTGCTCTCAAAGAAGAACAGCTTAAACTTCAACAAGAACACGCGAAATACGTGCCTCTGGCACTAAAAATAGCGCCAGACCTGACTAATGAAGACATAAGCCGCATTGCCAAACTGTTGCTGGAATTTGAGATAGACGGGGTTATTGCCACCAATACTACAATTGACCGAACCATAATCGCCGATCATCCGCTTGCCAAAGAAGCAGGTGGCTTAAGCGGCAGTCCAGTTAAAGACAAATCCACCGCAGTCGTTAAAGGTTTATCGGCAGAATTGCAGGGCAAAATTCCGATTATTGCGGTGGGTGGGATATTAAATAGCGATGATGCTCAGGAAAAATTTGCTGCTGGCGCGAGTTTGGTGCAGATTTATTCCGGTCTTATATACAAAGGACCGGAATTGATAAAAGAGATAAACGCAAGCACAAGGCGCAAGGCACAAGGCTAAAAAACAGCCCTTTTTCGCCTTGTGCCTTGCGCCTTTAATCTGCGGGAGCTATTCCCCCGCAATCGACATCCGTTCAATCAAAATAGAACCCGTACGGGTATTGCCGCGATAATCCACATCATTACCTACTGCAACGATATTTTTGAACATGTCCTTCAAATTTCCGGCAATGGTGATCTCTTCAACCGGATATTGGATTTCGCCATTTTCCACCCAGAAACCTGCCGCGCCACGCGAATAATTGCCGTTAATCATATTAACGCCCTGCCCCATTAACTCAGTCACCAACAAGCCAGTACCCAGCAGTTTAAGCATGGCCTGAAAATCATTGGTACTGGTTGTAACGGTCAAATTATGCACACCGCCAGAATTTCCAGTGCTTTGCATGCCTAACTTACGAGCAGAATACGTGCTTAATACGTAACCACGTAAATAACCTCCGCTGACAATATCCCGGGTTTGGGTCGCAATGCCATCACCATCATAAGCCGCACTGCCTAACGCACCTTTTATTAATGGCTGCTCATGGATACGGATAAAATCTGGGAAAATTTGTGTATCTAAAGCATCCAGCAAAAATGTAGATTTTCGGTACAACGCGCCACCACTAATGGCCCCTATCAAGGAACCGATTAATCCCGAAGCAACTTCCGCACAATATAAAACTGGGCATTGTTGGGTTGGCAATCTACGCGCTTCTAAGCGCTTGATGGTGCGTTCGCCCGCTTTTTTACCGATTGCCGCAGCCGTTTCCAAATCATTCGCTTTCCTGGCAACGCTGTACCAATAATCGCGCTGCATACTGTCTCCGCGCTGCGCCACCACCGAGCAACTCAGGGAGTGACGGGTTGATAATCTGCCTTGAAGAAAACCCAGGCTATTGCCCATCACACGAATCCCTTGATGCGTATTGACTGTAGCACCTTCCGAATTGGTAATATCCGTATGGACAGCCAAGGCCGCCGCCTCACATTCAATCGCCAAAGCAATCGCTTTATCGGCAGTTAACGCCCACGGATGATTAAGGTCAAGATCGGGGAATTCAGTTGCCAGTAACGCCTTATCCGGCAAACCTGCAAACTCATCCTCGCCAGTATAACGGGCGATGCTGCACGCTGCGCTTACGGTTTCTTTAATGGCATCCGGCGATAAATCCGTCGTACTAGCAGAGCCTTTACGCTGACCAAAATAAACGGTGACGCCTAAACCTTGGTCACAATGGTGTTCTATCGTTTCAACTTCGCCCAACCGTGCCGTCACCGACAAGCCGTTTTCCTGACTTAATCCCGCTTCTGCTGCGCTTGCACCCTGTTGTTTCGCCTCATCCAGCAAGTTTTGCACGATGGTTTTTAAACGCTCAATATCCTGATTCTGCAATGTATTCTCTCTTAAGATAACTAAATATTAATGTACGATGGGGTTATCGTAACCGGATTCCAGAAAATGTATAGTAAGACGTGGCAAATTCAGAAATATCAATCCTGTAATGTCCGCTTACCACTGGAGCAGATAACTGATTGTATTGTCCTAGGATTATAAAGCTTTGTTCCAAACCTAGCTATTAAGGGCTTGGTTTTGTTATTAACAAAACTCACAACAAGAGAATACAGACGAACCGAATTCGATTAGTATTTCGTAGTTTCACAACGGTATTCGTGGCAATGCTGTTTTCAGTGTTAATTTCAAATGCTTATGCAGTTGACACGGAATGTTTGGCTAGCTTTTTGAAGGAACTCAGTATGCAGGAAAGCGGTTATTTATTGAAGGAGCGACCACGTTAGAGAACTTAAACAGGGTAGATGGTGAGGATTGGAATCAACGCATTAGCAATATGACCTGGCTACCATAACGGCTTTTTGAGTGACCCTTATAAGTGGGTAAATCTCTATATTTCACCTGGCGTTGGCACTCCGATTCAGGAAAAACGACCCAGAGAAAGGTTTGAATGGGCTTGGTTAACGCAGCAGACTCATAAATTCATACCGATGTATTTACCATTAAAGTAATGACTGTATATTTCTATTCTTGCTAATAAGTTAGCTATGTTCAAGGCCTATTCAATGCAACCATAAAAAGCCACCTGCGATTACGATTATCCTATCTAGTGATGGGGGTTGGCTTACGCGTCTCTCATCCCACTATCTATGGGATACATAGATTCATCAAAAATCCGTTTTTCTACGTTGCGCCAATCAAACCTTTCCTTAACATTAGTCATTGTCTTAGAACCACACGCCAGTCGCACAAAATACACCGTACTGGTGATGCACGCTGACAGTGCAAGTCGTGTTAAACATGAACAAATGGGCTTTCACGACGGCTGGGGTGCGGCATTAGACCAGCTTGTAGCGGATGATTAAAAACCGGAAGGCGGAATAGCGCTAGTGCTTGTGCCTTATGGCTCTATCCTACAGGATGTATTGGATTTTACATGTGGTTCAATACGGCTAACGCCTATTGCGCTAGGTTAGTACTGTATGCGGTTGCCAGAATTGCTCAACGCTGCCGTGAAAGAAAAGTGCAATGTGATGTGGTGGTTAATTAAACCATTTTTTTGACCACGTAGCCGAACATCGTCTGAACGCCCAAAGACTCCAACAATATTTCGGAATTAGTAAATGATCCCAACCTACAAACGAATAAATTCAGTCTTTGCACCCTGTGCCGCGAAAAATACCGCTACACTTTTGTCAGCAGCATCTCCCCGCACAGGTTACAACGTCAGGACATTACTTGACGATTTCTGCGGCCGCTGCCTTCAATTTGGCTTCGTCGGCTTGAATGGCTTTCATCATTGGATTTGTGACTTTCATGGCAGCCGCAACCAGTTCGTCCGCAGTTTTGTATCTGCTTTTCAATGTGTCAACGCTTGGTGCCATTGAACCATTGTGACAGCTTTTGCAAACATCGGATTCCCCTGCCATCACTTGGAGTGGCATTAAAGCGGCAAATGCCAAAACTGTCATTGCTAAGTTAAAATTTTTCATTCGAAATATCCTCATTTATTATTATAAATCAATGTTATAGCATTCAAGTATTTTTCAATGTGCATCAAACATTAGAGCGTCTAACGCAAGTTTTAGATGATTGATTATCATCTGCTAATAACATTTATCACACCCTAAATTGCAATGCAAATACTTTACAACCCCCTGAAACACCAACAGCTAACAAGAAAAGGTGGGGTAGCGCAGCTAAACTGCTTACCAGTGGGCAAACTTAATGGCTTGTGCCGCAGCATAAGTGGCAAAACTGTCTGGGGTATGAATTCCCAGCGTATTGCTTGATGCCCTATGCGCTGTGTTTTTAGCTTGCTTTATGTGACATAGCCAACACTCATAATCTTAAGCAGGTAAGTGGTAGCTAACATGATTGCTATCGCCAAAATGCCGTAAATCAGCCCAGCCAAACCTTTACCCC
>SHZQ01000110.1 GCA_009695535.1 Methyloglobulus sp. | reverse complement strand
GCTGCATTGGCCTGGAACCTGAGACTGTGGATGCGGGCTTTTTTGGCTTTTATTTTTGGGTTGCCCCAAAACAGGATAAACAGGCTATTGCCTTTGGTATATTCCTATAGGCTCACACCGGTTGCGGGGCGTTTTGCATGGGTCGACTAGTTATCACTAGTGGCTATTTCATAATAGGTCACGATAAACTCGAGAAAGTTGAGCGCTTGTAGAACAGTCCTGCTGATAACTCGCTTTATAAGGCCAGTATAAGAGGCTATCATGTGACCTTATCGGAAAAGGCTATTTAACAGTCTACCAGTGACGTGATATTTTAAGATTTAAAACCCATGAGTTATCTATGACTACAGTTTTAATTACCGGTGCCAATCGCGGTCTGGGCTTGGAGTTTTGTCGGCAATATGCCGATGCAGGTTGGAATGTGATTGCCTGTTGCCGCAATCCAGCGCAGGCCGATGAGTTAAGCGCATTGAGCCAACGCTATACTGGCATAGAAATAGAAACGTTGGATGTAGCCCATCTCGATAAAATCGAGGCTTTATCCAAAAAGCTGACAGCTACCCCCATTGATATATTAATCAATAATGCTGGAGTTTATGGCGATAATCGTAGCAATAGTTTCGGGCAATTGGACTATCAATCTTGGCAGCATTCTCTGCTAATCAACGCCTTAGCACCGATGAAGATGGCGGAAGCCTTTTTGCCCCAAATTCAGCGTGGTAGCAAAAAGTTGATTGCCAACATCAGTAGCCTGATGGGTAGCCTTACCGATAACGGTAGTGGCGGCAGCATCCTGTATAGATCAAGCAAGGCGGCTTTAAATGCCGCGATGAAAAGCCTGTCGATTGAGTTAAGCAATCAAAATATCGGCGTACTGATACTGCATCCTGGTTGGGTACAAACTGATATGGGCGGAGCAAATGCCTTAATTGACAGCAAAACCAGCGTAAGCGGAATGTGTGCGGTGATAAATGGTTTTACTCTGGCGCAATCCGGCGCTTTTATTAAATATGACGGCAAACCCATGCCTTGGTAGGTAGAAATGTGCAATAAGATCGTTTTTTCAATGTTTTTCTTAACGCAGTTTTTTTCTGCCGCTACTCGCGCAGGTGACGCGGCAATCCCAGACGCAATCAAAGCACCAGAAGGTAATAGCGCGTATTTGACGGCTCATGCCAAAGGCGACCAGATTTTCCACTGCGTGTTAAAAACCGGCGAATATTCCTGGAAATGGCATGCACCAGAAGCCAAATTGTACGATACGCAAAATCAAGCCTTAGTCGGAAGTCATGGTGCAGGCCCAAGCTGGACCTACAAGGATGGTAGCAACGTAACCGCTAAAGCCATCCAAAAAGCGGATGCGCCCGAAAAGACCTCTGCATCTTGGTTGTTGCTTGAGGTTACTGAAAATCAGCACGATGGCGTGTTGGCTAAAGCCAGTTTTATTCAGCGTATTAATACGTTGGGTGGAGTTGCGCCATTATCCGGTTGTGATGCTAATCATCTGGGCTCAGAGAAACGTGTTATTTACAGTGCTGACTACACCTTTTACAGCAAATAGATTTATCTGGACTGCCAGCCATGGAAGAACCTAACCTAACTCAAACCAGAAGGATACATTCAACAAGCAAGGAATCACTTATTCAATTCCGCTCCCCAAAACATGCTTCAAGAAGGGGATGGTCAGTCTCCGTTGAGCAGCTAATGATGCACCGTCCAGCTTGTCTAGTATTGTCCATAACGACGATAGATTCCTGTCGTAATGGGTAAGTAAGAATCGTGCGACTTGCGGTGCAATTTCAAAGCCCATTTGTTGTGCTTTATGTGTTAACGCGGCGATTTTGTCGTCATCCTCCAAATGCTGGATTCTTAAGGACAGCCCCCAGTTAATGCGGGTTTTCAGATCAGGCAAGCTATAGGCAATGGCGTTAGGCGCACAAGATGCTGATAAAATCAGCCTGTGATTGCGGTCTCGATGCTGGTTAAAAAAATTAAAAAATGCCAACTCCCAGTCCTCACGACCGGTGAGCGCGTCGATGTTGTCAAAGCAAACCAGCTCAAAATCTTCAAGCCCTGTAAATAACTCTAGGTCAGTTAATATGGAATCTGATAAATCCAGATAGATGCAACGAATATTCAGCTTAAAAGCATCCTGGCTGCAAGCCTGCAATAAGTGGCTTTTACCGTGACCCACATCACCCCAAAGGAAGATAAATTGCTCGCCAACACCCGCAACAGTTTTTTTTAATTGACCGATAATTTCCTGGTTGTTGCCTGGATAGAAGTCGTCGAAGGTTTGGTTGGCCCTGAATTCAAATTTGACGGGTAGCTGTTCTGCCATTCAGGTGCGGGTTCCCGATAAGCGTATATAAAATGATGCACCAAAAAAAATCATCAAGCTTAGGAGTATTTCCAGCAAAGCGTAAGGTCTGGTGCTGACATTAACGTAGCCCTCGACGCAGCCGTGTATAAAGTAAATCAGGCTGATATACGCTAACCATGCACAGCTTTTCAGCTTTTTATCCAAAAACCCACGCATTGGTAATAGCAAGGGCGTGACCGTGATTAACAGCATCAACGCTACAGGGAACTTAGATGATGGCGTAAGAACGGTATTCCACAACATCAACAAAGCGAACAAGCCGAAAAAGCCGACCGAGGCGATCCAATAAAGGAAACGTGGCGCAATGTTCATGCGCTTGGTTTTAGCAACAGTGCGGTTTTCGCCAAGCGCGACCCTAATGCAATGCACAGCGCTTTTTCATGCTCGGTTATAGGCAAGTCATCCGATGTGACGCGGCTAGGACCGTAAGGTGTACCGCCCGATGTGGTTTCGCGCAAGGCGTTTTCTGAATACGGCAAACCTAAGATCATCATGCCGTGGTGCATCAGCGGCAATATCATAGACAATAAGGTGGTTTCCTGTCCGCCGTGCATACTGCCTGTGGAGGTAAATACGCCGGCGGGTTTGCCTGCAAGTGCGCCAGAAAACCAGAGTTCAGTCGTGCTATCGAGAAAATATTTGAGCGGTGCGGCCATATTGCCGAAGCGAGTAGGGCTGCCTAATGCCAGACCGTCGCAACCTTTCAAATCGTCTAAGGTGGCGTAAATAGCGCCTTCGGCGGGAATGGTGCTGGCAGTTTTTTCGCAGATGGCGGAAATGTCGGGTACTGTCCTTAGCACAGCCTCCACGCCTTTTATTGATTCAACACCACGAGCGATTAGGTTTGCCATCTCGGCGGTAGAGCCTTCGCGGGTGTAATAAAGTATTAGGATTTTTGCCATTTAATTACAATTCATTTTGCTGAATAAAAGAAATTTTGAATAAGTCCTTCGACAGGCTCAAGACGAGCGGAAACAACTTAATTATAAAATACCAAGCACATTTTCCGGTGGTCGCCCTATCGCCGCTTTACCATTGGCAAGCACAATCGGACGTTCTATCAAAATCGGGTTAGCCGCCATGCCGTTGATTAGCGATTGCTTATCCAATGCACTATTTTCCAGGCCATTAGCCTTATATTCGGCTTCTTGCTTACGCATCAGAGCGCGGGGTTCTATGCCCAGTTTATCCATAATATCAGCTAACTCGGCTGCACTGGGCGGTGTTTTCAGGTATTCAATCACTTCCGGTTCAATGCCACGGTCTTTCAGCAGTTGCAAAGTTTGCCGCGATTTAGTGCAGCGTGGGTTGTGGTAAATTTTTACAGCCATAACGATTCACCTATTTAAAAACCAATATCAAACAAACTTGAATCCTAAGCGATTATAATAGCATCCTGACTAAATTCCGATTTATAAATGGCAACAACACTCCCCAAAGAACGGCTGCTAGATCGCGCCAAACAGTACAGCCTGTTGGCACGATTAGATCGCCCCATCGGCATTCTCATCTTGCTTTGGCCTGCACTGTGGGCATTGTGGATAGCAAGTGATGGTAAGCCCGACTTGTTGATATTAACGGTATTTGGTTTAGGTGTGATATTGATGCGGTCAGCAGGCTGCATCATTAATGACTATGCCGACCGCGATTTTGACCCTCATGTTGAACGCACCAAGTTACGCCCTATCGCGGCGGGTAAAGTCGCTCCCAAAGAGGCTTTGGTCGTGTTTGTGGTGCTGTGTTTGTGCGCTTTTGGTCTGGTATTGCTATTGAATATCTACACAATACTGTTGTCGTTCGTCGCAGCATTTTTAGCCGCCAGTTATCCGTTTACCAAACGTTACACGCAATTACCTCAAGCTTATCTGGGTATAGCCTTTGGCTGGGCAGTGCCGATGGCGTTTGCCGCGCAACAAAACACCATTCCTGCCGTTGCCTGGGTGATGTATTTGGCTGTCGTGCTTTGGGCGTTGGTTTACGACACCATGTATGCGATGGTCGATAAAGATGATGATTTAAAGATTGGCGTTAAATCCACTGCCATCCTGTTTGGCGATTATGACCGTCCCATTATGGCGGTTTTGCAATTGATAATACTAGGATTATTGATAACGGTTGGACTTATGCAACAATTTGGCTGGGCTTATTATCTGGGCTTAACGGTTGCTGCGGGATTGTCTGTCTATCAACAGAAATTGATTTTTCAAAGGGACAAAAAGCGGTGCTTTCAAGCTTTCCTAAATAATAACTGGTTCGGTTTGGCGGTTTTTGTGGGGATTTTTTTAGATTTTTGGGTGAGATAATCCTTGGAAAATGCTTAACGTATCGTATTATTTGCTATCAATACAGGAATTCCGAATGGCTATTTCAAGTCAGATATTGAAATTGTTCCTCTTTAGAAAGCCACTTTTAACACAACAGATTGCGAGGATTGCAGAATGAAAATATTTTTATTATTAAGTTTGGTGCTTTTGGCGGGGTGCACCCAAGATCAGCAAAATCAGCTATCCAGGAAAGTGGTAGAGGTATTGGACGGTGATTATCTGGTCACTTACGCCAATGGTGCGACTGCCAAAGCCTGGCGAATAGATAATGGAAAAGTCACGTCTAGCGATAAAGGCTATTACTACTTTTGGGACGATAAAAAACATTATGTCCAGGTGCCAATTGTAAATACGTTTATCGAGGAAATTGATTAACAGAAAGATTGCAACATACTGTTTTCATAAGTAAAGTGCTGGCTATAACAGTGTTAATTAGGATCAGCTAAGCTGATTATATGCGGACTCCCTTAGCCTGCTGCGAATGGATTCAACACAACGATTCTTAGTTAGCCTGTCGAAGCACACCAGTCAGAAGGTTAGCGCGCCCTTATGGTTGTTGGCTTTGGCGAATATTCCGGCAATACCCCCCGCTTTAGTTTAAAATTGACTGCATTGTTAGTTTGAATTGCCCTGTTTTTGCCGAATAATGAATGCACCATCGCCTGATGTTTTAAGCTCTTTAACCACGCTAAGGGATTATATCCGCTGGGGCGCAAGCCGATTTGCCGAGGCTAAACTTGAGTTCGGTCATGGCACGGCAACTGCGCTGGACGAAGCCGCTTCATTGGTCTTGCACACTTTGCATCTGCCGTATAACTTAAGTGAATTCTATTTGCAGTCGGCGCTTACTTTAGAAGAACGGCAAGTTGTTGTGGCGATTATCGAGAGTCGGATAAGCGAGCGCAAACCTGCCGCTTATCTGACGCACGAAGCCATCTTTGCTGGCTTATCGTTTTATGTTGACGAACGGGTATTAGTGCCACGGTCTCCGATTGCCGAACTCATTGAGCAACGCTTTGCCCCGTGGATAGAAGAAGATCAAGTCGAACGTATTTTAGATTTGTGTACAGGCAGCGGCTGCATTGCTATTGCTTGCGCTTACGCCTTCCCTGATGCCGAAGTGGATGCCGTTGATTTATCAACAGATGCGCTGACAGTTGCCGAAATTAATGTTAGCAAACATCAGTTTACCGATGAGGTCATACTGCATCAATCGGATCTGTTCGATCAGTTGCCTGATGAGTTGTACGATATTATTGTCAGCAACCCGCCGTATGTGGCGATTGCAGAATGGCAGAAACTTGCGCCAGAATTCCATGCCGAGCCGGAAATCGGCTTTGTTGCGGGTGCTTCGGGTTTGGACATCGTTATCCGTATTCTGGCAGAAGCCAAAGACTATCTAACACCGCAAGGGATCTTAGTTGTAGAAGTCGGTAGCAGTGCCGAAAACTTGCAACAAGCATTCCCAGCCGTGCCTTTTTACTGGTTAGCATTTGAGCGCGGCGGCGATGGCGTATTTTTGCTGACCGCAGAGCAAGTGCATGAATACCACGAACAATTTACAAACG
>SHZQ01000109.1 GCA_009695535.1 Methyloglobulus sp. | reverse complement strand
TGTCAGGCTTATTTATTGACGGGCGATATGTACCTTGCTGACCCAGTATGCAGCAAGTCACCGGAACATGCTGTTATTCAGCAAGCGATTGATTCAGCTAAGGTTACTGCCAGTTTAGCAAGTGATGAAAAGCCGTTGGTTTTTAGGAACAGCAGGAATTCTAAGGCTATCATCTCTGTTGCTGATACTGCCGTTTAAATTTTTTTTGATAATACCTTGGCAATTAACTTTGAGGTAACGCAATTGACATTATAGGCGCAATAACCCAACGGCGATCCGTCAAATATTTTGATCCCAGCCATCAACTGACTCAGGTGGAAATCGACCGGCTTTTCAGTTTGGCACTCCTCTCACCAACAGCGTTTAACATTCAGAACTGGCGATTTGTGGTGGGGCAAGACTCTGAGCTTCGCGCTGCACCGCACCGAAAGCTGGGATCAAGCCCAAGCGACAGAAGCATCCTTGTTGGTCGTATTATGCGCTGATTTAAAATCCTGGGAAAACCAACCAGAGCGCTATTGGCGCAATGCTACCAAGGAAGTGCAGGACTTTCTGCTTCCTGCTATTGATAACTACTACCGAGGACATGAGCAAGTCCAGTAGGATGAAGCCATGCGTTCCTGCGGCATGGCGGCACAAACCTTGATGTTGACCGCCAAAAGCATGGGTTATGATTCCTGCCCGATGGATGGCTTTGATTTTGAAGCCGTCGGCAAACTGATTAACTTACCTAAAGACCATGTAATTGCCATGTTTGTGGTAATCGGCAAAGCCTTGAGCCCCGCGCATCCGCGTGGTGGACAAGTGACATTGGACGAGGTGCTTATCAAAAATAAGTTTTAATTTATTGCCAATCAGCAAGATAGATAGGATGCGCCTCATGTCTTGGCACATCCAATTTTTCGTTAACAACAAAATCAACCCCCTAACCGACCTCTCTAACTTCCTACACCGCCCCTCATCCAGTCAGCGACCACACCAGACATTCAGCGACAACACCGCGCCACACATTAATTCAAATTCGCGCTGTGCTTCACCCTGATTGGGCGGTCGGCCACCAGGACTGCATCTCCATGTGCCTACGGATGTAATGGCAAGCAGCATCGACTTCAGGATCGGTAAGGTGCATGACGTAACTCCTTTGGGTTGTGATTAAATGCTTTTATCAAAAAAGCTGAATGATGAGTCGGCAAAGGACGGATGTAAACATTCATGATGTCAACGTTGACTCTAAGATTCCAATGTTTAGAGAGAATTCTGCCTCGTCTCAAGAAAGCAAGCACTTAGCTTTTCAACATTATTGAAAGTATCGATTAGAAGCACGGTATCCTGGTTCACCCTTATATTACAAAAACGATTGAATTTTTAGTAAATCCTCCAGTCTGATTTTTCCTTTTACTCTAATTATTTACCTTAATGCGTATTACCTTTGCTTACATCAGTGTGGTTTTGCTCTGGGCTACCACACCACTTGCTATTAAATGGAGCGGCGAAGGTCCTGGCTTTTTGTTTGCCGTTACTAGCCGCATGGCAATTGGCATGGCTTGCATACTGCTAACGTTGGCAGTGTTGGGGCGATCATTGGCATGGCATCGTAAGGCGGTGTTGACTTATCTCGCCGTTGCCTTACAAATCTACTGCTCTATGATCGTCGTCTATTGGTCCGCACAATTCATTCCGTCGGGCTGGATTTCGGTGGTATTTGGGTTAACTCCGCTGATGACGGCTTTGTTGGCAAATCTTGTTCTAAAAGAAAAGAACTTATCATTCAGTAAGCTATGCGCTTATTGCTTGGGTATTGGTGGTTTGTACATTATGTTTGGTTCTGCCCTAAATTTAGGTGAAAGTGCAGTGCTGGGCATAGCGGGAATACTGCTTGCCACTTTGTTGCAGTCTATTGGTGCAATCTGGATTAAGCGCATTAATGCGGGATTGCCCGCAATAACTCAGGTTGCAGGCGGCTTGGGTTTGGCATTGCCTGCGTATTTAATCACCTGGACTTTGATTGATGGGCAATGGCCTACAACGCTTTCCACCGTGAATATCGCGGCAATTGCTTATTTGGGTATGATTGCGACGACGATTGGTTTTTCGCTGTATTATTATCTACTTGCGCATCTATCAGCCACCCGTGTCGCACTGATTTCGCTGATGACACCCGTGATGGCATTAATGTTAGGGCATCTTGTCAACCACGAGCCTTTGACGCAGGATACGCTGATAGGAACGGCGTTAATTCTTAGCGCACTGCTATTGCACGAAGTTTTTGATCGATTTAATCCAGCGTTAAAGCCGATAAGCAGAACTAAGCTTTAATAAAGTTATGTAAGTATTAAACTTAATAATCAATTAGTTGCAATACATCCCTGCCCTCTTTCCTGTACCGTCCTGCTTCCTAAATCCCTATTGGAGAATAGTATTAGCTACTCATGCAGCATCCTTCACAAAAAAGAAGCAGGGTTTTTGGAATTTTTTGGGCTTCTCCTATTTGTTTTTTCTCGGTTTTATCTCGCTACGACTGCTCTCAAATCCTTGCCATCCCTTCTCAAAAAGTTTTGCCCTAGCTATCTTTTTAGTGCTACCATTGCTCGGCATTAAAGGTTGAACCAGCTTATTACTGGCTGGATTTGTTAAGCCAACTGAGATTGGCGTTTTTACTATTATGAGTTCGATATGGCAGATCAAGTTGTTGGTACCGTTAAATGGTTTAATGATGAAAAAGGCTTTGGATTTATTGCCCAGGAAGGCGGCAAAGATGTTTTCGTTCACCATAGCGCGATAAATGGATCAGGCCGCAAGACTTTAAAAGAAGGCCAAAGAGTGATGATGGAAGTCACCCAAGGTCAAAAAGGTCCGCAAGCTGAAAACGTCACCCCTGCCTAGCCATTAGGTTATAAGCACTCAAAAATCCTCTGATTTTTGAGTGCTAAGCGGGTCGTGAGGTTTTTGAGTGTTATATCAAACTGATAGAGACGGCTAAAACTTAACTGCAAACCAGTTTTGTTTTAGCTTGTAGGTTTGCTTAAAGGCTACTAAGGAAGTCGATTTTAATCGAATGCCTTGGCATTCTAAGTTTGGCTTATACTTTTATTTAGTTGGACATCAATCTTCCTGACAAAACAGCATCATATTCGCTACATTTCAATGTCTCGATAGGTATTTGGTTGTTTTTTCGCCAGCTATATCAAGACGTCGCAAAAGCTGCGCTCGACATAACACGCTTTCATGGTGAATCCCACTTAATTCTCGCTAACGAGATTGGTGATGGGTGTCTTCCATTCAATTAATTTGCACTAAGAAGCCCTACAGGTATCATATAGTATGAGACCAATTCCCTTGGCAACCGTGTTTACTATATAGTCTGCTACCAAATCTTTAGCGCATCCTTAAGATGCCTGGAGACTGGACTCTAACAACCTAATTTACTTAGCAAATATCCTTTAATTATGGCGCAATATATATTTTCAATGATCAAGGTCGGCAAGATTGTGCCACCCAAGAAATATATCCTTAAAGACATTTACTTATCTTTTTTTCCTGGTGCAAAGATTGGCGTATTGGGCTTAAATGGCTCAGGTAAATCAACCTTATTGCGGATTATGGCAGGACTCGACAAAGATATTGAAGGCGAAGCAATCCCGCTAAAAGGCATTAACATCGGCTATCTGCCGCAAGAACCCCAGCTTGATCCAAGCAAGACGGTCAAAGGCAATGTCGAAGAAGCAGTCGCCGAAATCAAGGCGATTTTGGACCGCTTTAATGAAGTCAATAACTTATTTGCTGAACCCGATGCCGATTTTGATGCGCTGATTGCCGAGCAAGCCGAGTTGCAAGAGAAAATCGAAACCGCAGGTGCGTGGGAGTTAGAACGAAAGCTCGAAATCGCCGCCGATGCCTTACGCTTGCCCGATTGGGATGCTGATGTCACCAAATTATCGGGCGGTGAAAAACGCCGTGTCGCCTTATGTCGCTTGTTGTTATCGAATCCCGATATGCTGTTATTGGACGAGCCAACCAACCATCTGGACGCAGAATCAGTAGCTTGGCTAGAACGCTTCCTGCACGATTACCCTGGCACAGTCGTTGCTGTCACTCACGACCGTTACTTCCTGGATAATGTGGCTGGCTGGATTCTGGAGCTAGACCGTGGTTCCGGCATTCCGTGGGAAGGTAATTATTCCAGTTGGCTAGAACAAAAAGGCAACCGTTTGTTGCAAGAAGAAAAACAGGAATCTTCACGCCAAAAAGCCATGAAAGCAGAATTGGAATGGGTGCGCTCTAACCCAAAAGGTCGTCATGCGAAAAGCAAAGCCCGTCTGGCGCGGTTTGATGAACTGTCTTCCGTCGATGTGCAAAAACGCAACGAAACGCAGGAAATTTATATTCCACCTGGCCCACGTCTAGGCGATGTCGTTATTGAGGCCGATAACATCAGCAAAGCCTTTGGTGACCGATTGCTTATCAATAACTTGAGCTTTAAACTGCCTCCTGGCGGTATTGTCGGCATTATCGGGCCGAATGGTGCGGGTAAAACCACCTTATTCCGTATGATGGCAGGTTTTGAGCAACCGGATTCCGGCACGTTAACGCTAGGCAAAACCGTCGAACTGGCTTACGTCGATCAGCTACGTGACGATATGGATGCCAACAAAACGGTTTTTGAAGAAATTGCCGACGGCTTGGATATGATTACCGTCGGCAAATATGAAACCCCGTCCAGGGCTTATGTAGGCCGGTTTAATTTTAAAGGCGGAGATCAACAAAAACGCATTGGCGACCTGTCCGGCGGTGAACGCAACCGTGTCCACCTGGCTAAACTGTTAAAAGCGGGCGGCAACGTCTTGTTGCTTGACGAACCCACCAACGACCTGGACGTGGAAACCTTACGCGCCCTGGAAGATGCCATACTCGCTTTCCCCGGCTGCGCCGTCGTCATCTCGCATGACCGCTGGTTTCTGGACCGGATCGCAACCCATATCCTCGCGTTTGAAGGCGACAGCAACGTGGTCTGGTTTGAAGGCAATTATGAAGACTACGAAGCCGACCGGCATCGCCGCTTAGGCAGCGATGCCGATAACCCGCATCGGTTGAAGTATAAGAAATTGGCTTAAAATTATGCAGCGGTCATTCCGGCAGGGATTACCGGAATCCAGATACTAGGGGTGTTACAAGTAAATCCGTTCGTGGTGAGCTTGTCGAACTATGAACGGTAGCCCACCCCCTCTCCCCTTGTGGGAGAGGGGGTGGCGAGGGTGATTAAGGTGTCGCTCACGCGACGGTTATTTTAATGCGGGTTCTCGTACCCACGGACGAGATACTTTTCTTTGTGCGGACAACGAAAAGTATCCAAAAGAAAACCGCCCGACGCCGCGTTGTTTTTCGATTAAAGGACTTATGCCACTCTTAATCTGTTTTCGTAAGCTTTCAGCTTTATCTCGTGCCTGCATCAAGCTCATGTCATTAATTGAACCTAAGCCCATCTCGGTACGCTTATCTTCTTTCTTATAATAAAACGCCCAAGTTTTAGTTAAATTCGGGCTTACTCTTAAATACAGGTTCCACCGTCAGAATAATAACCCGGTATTTTGACCGATACGACTTCACGCCATGTCAACTTATGTTTAATTATATCTGTACACTCACTGTAATCCTTGCCCACCCTTAGCAAGGGTGGCAGTGTATTTCATTGAATATTATTGCACAACATATTTGTAACTTGCTGTTATTCAACAGTGATTTAAGCATAAAATAAACATTAATACATTATAGCTGGATGGACTCACTCTCTTCGAACAATGGGAAAAACTGGAATCCGAGATCGTCCACGAAGCCCCGCCGACTATCCATGAGTTGTCCCGGCCTGATCGACGCTATGCTTATGGTATCGGACTTTACATTGTGCTCGATGTAGGCGTCATCGACCGGACAGCGATTGAGCAAGCCATCACCCAATTTTGCGAAATGGGTGAAACTGATTGGCAAGCGGCTAATTTAGTGCCGAGGGAACGATTTTCCATTGTGAGCGAAAAAGATGCCTTGACGGCAATGATGGGGACCGGCAAAGAGAATTGACGTCGAATAGCAATTGATATAATATAACATAACTATTTGAATAAGCAGCTTATTACTATGCATCCTTCTGCCGAAGCAATCCAAAGCAATCTTCATCCCTTAGCACACAACCATAAAAAATGTGTCAGCGAGGCGCTGGGCATTGCCGAACATTTGTGTGCGGTCCGCGGCGTACAGTTAACGCCGATTCGTCACCAAGTGCTGGAACTGAT
>SHZQ01000108.1 GCA_009695535.1 Methyloglobulus sp. | reverse complement strand
TTAAAGCAGCAAATGCTACTTTTGCTTTAAATGTTGGTGAGTGATTTCTTCTTGCTCTTTCTTCCATTTTTCTGGTCCATTCTTATGTCCTCACGGACTTTAAAAGGTAACAGATTTTCACTTATAGCTTTGTTCAAATTTTCGGCGCCAGCTCTCTGGGACATATGTCCATCTATCCGATCTTATAAAGGTTCAAGCAACGCCGTAAGGTCGTTAGCCGTCAATTGCAAAGACTCCTCTTTGGCCCCTTCGTTATAGATACTGTCTGCCAGGGCGCGTTTGCGCTCCTGCATGGCGATCATTTTTTCTTCCACGGTATTTTCGGTGATGAGTTTGTAGACGAATACCGGTTTGTCTTGGCCAATGCGGTGGGCGCGATCTGCGGCCTGTGTTTCCACGGCGGGATTCCACCAGGGGTCGTAAATAATAACGGTATCGGCTTCAGTTAAATTCAGCCCAACACCGCCCGCTTTCAGGCTAATCAGGAACACATCGACTTCGCCGCTTTTGAACATTTCTATCGCCGAATCACGGTCTTTAGTTTGTCCGGTTAGCTTGCTGTAAGCGATAGACCGCTTGTTGAGTTCGTCTTCGATCAACGCAATCATGCGGGTAAATTGGGAAAACACCAGAATTTTCCGACCCTCTTCCAGCATTTCCGGCAACATGTCCATCAGTAAGTCCAGCTTGGCGGATTCGTTGATTTTCTGTGCTTGCTCCAGCGGCAATGTGCGTGGGTCGCAGCAGGTTTGCCGCAATTTCAACAGCGCATCGAGGATGGTGATGTGGCTGCGCGAAAGCCCGCGTTCGGCAATGGCATCGCGGACTTTTCTTTCCATCGTCAGGCGGATGCTTTCATACAGTGCCGCCTGTTTTTCAAGTAGCGGCACGGAGCGGATAATTTCGGTTTTTGCCGGTAATTCCGAGGCGACTTCCTGCTTGGTACGGCGCAGCATAAACGGTGCAACGCGCTGAGATAGTCGTACTTTCTGCTCGCTATTGCCGAAGGTTTCGATGGGCGTGCGGTACAGTTTTTTGAACGCCGCACTATTGCCTAAAAAACCTGGCATCAGAAAATCAAATTGCGCCCATAGCTCACCTAAATGATTTTCCATCGGCGTACCTGTCAAGCACAGCCGATGGCTGGCCTTGATCTGGCGAACGATTTGCGCCCCTTTGGACTGTGGATTTTTGATGATTTGGGCTTCGTCCAGAATTAAATAATGGTATTGATGCTCCAGCAAGGTTTCTTCGTCCCTGGGCAATAAGGGATACGTAGTCATAATCAGGTCGTAATCGCGGATTTTATAAAACAGTTGTTTGCGCTCAGTTCCCTGCAAAATCAGCATGTTAAGGTCAGGCGTAAAGCGTTCTGCCTCGCGCCGCCAATTACTGAGCAAGCTGGTCGGGGCGATAATCAAACTAGGATTTTTCATCCGGCCACTTTGCTTTTCCACCAATAGATGCGCCAGGGTTTGGATGGTTTTACCCAAGCCCATATCGTCGGCAAGAATGCCAGCGAAAGAATATTCCCGCAAAAATTGCAGCCAGTTCAACCCCAATTTTTGGTAATCCCGCAAGGTCGCTTGAAGATTTTCAGGTACAGGTACTTCAGCTATGCCTTTAAAATCCTTCAATTTTTGCGCGAGTTTCCTGAGTTCACCACCACCTTTGATGGAAAACAAGCCGTAGCTGTGCGCCTCCATCTCGGCAAGACTGGCGGCATTAAATCGGGATATTTTCAGCGAACCATTTTTGTCCAAGCTGCTGCCGCTGAATAACTCCAATAAAATAGCCAAAAACGGTTTTATTTTCTCACTCGGGATGGTCAGATAGCGGTAATCACTGACCGGAATATTCAATAATTCTGGCAGATTGTGCAGATCGTAATTTTCCAGCACGGGCATAATTAATGGCAATAACGGCATGGATTGCCCAGCAACCTCGATATTAAAGCGCATTTCAAACCAGTCATTCTGGCTGTCGCTGATTTCCGCATCCCAATTATCTACAGCTTGAAAATCCAACAAAAAGCTGTCGCGAAATTCAACTGACCAGCCTTCCTCTTGCAATTCTGGCAATACGATTTCCAGAAAATTCCCCCAGCGCGTTGCGCTTTCCGCTGAGGATTTTGCGTAACTGCCCAGCACGAGTTGCTTAGATGCCGTCTCCATTGAGGGAACTGACGTAAAACCCAACCGAACCAGTTGTGCAATGGCAGAGCTTTCCTCTTTAAGTGAGCGCTTAATACGCGCCAAGCCCTGAGTGGTTTTTATCACGCTATAGTCCCTAATCTCATTTGCTGGCAGCAACCAATCGCCATATTTGAAATTTACCTGCATAAAATGCACATATTGCTTAGGGTTGACCTGCTCTCCAAACAAAACCAGATTCGGAATGGGTACTAAATCCAAAATTTCCGTCAAGGCGACTTTTTTGGGCGGCGGCAAGGGCAGTTCGGGGTGTTCTACCGTCAGTCGATAGCTGAATTCATCCGCCACTTTTTCTGGCACAGGCGGCGCGGCGAGCAGATTCCTGAGCTGTTCTTGGCTAATACTGGCGGTGGTAAATGCGCCGATTGTGCCTTCTTCAGCATCCAGGTAATGCGGTGGATCAATCAATATCGGCAACGCAGCAGGTTCGATAGCAATATGTAATTGGTAATCGCCTTTATTGGTCTGCTGCCAATCGAACTGCAAAGCACGGGCAGTGCCAAGTTTAAGTGCAGGCGCATCTAAATCCTGCCAGAACAATCGACCTGTTTGTAGTAATTTTGACAGGGCGATTGCACCCATAGAGCCGGTAAGTAATGGCTCTCCACCGAAAGAATTATCCAATGCGAGAATGATTTTGATTAGTTCGCTATCTTCTTGTTTAACATAAGAATAATACGAAAAGCTGTAGCGCAGATTTTGTAAGCTGGTTTTACGACCTTTGCTAAGACCGCCGAA
This sequence comes from Methyloglobulus sp., assembly GCA_009695535.1. Taxonomy (GTDB): domain Bacteria; phylum Pseudomonadota; class Gammaproteobacteria; order Methylococcales; family Methylomonadaceae; genus Methyloglobulus. Next base: position 3,351 of record SHZQ01000108.1, on the reverse strand, counting down.
TTTTTTTTCTTTGGTGACGATAAGGTCAATTGTCAGCTCGTTTTTGACCTTAGCTGGCTTTAGGATATAGGCAACAAATTCTTCCGCGCTGTCATTTTTTGGAACAGCCGACGGTTGCTGCATTTTGTCCAGCCATAGAAAACAACTGGCTCCTGAGTTTTTCTGCACCTCCTCAAGACCGCCACCTTGGTAGGTTAAGCAAACTGCGACCACATGTTTGCAGTTATAGCCGATAGGACAGGAGCAACTGCCTTCGATTTCCGCAGAGCGAAAATCAGGTCGCCAGACGATACGGATATTCTGTTTGTAGGGGCTGCTGGCACTGCCTTCGACAGTAGCGTTCAATTGGGTGAACAGTACGCCTTCACTGGTGACTTTGTACTGCTCCACCAAGCCCGATTCGTAATATTGTTTGCCGCGATCATAAAAACTTGCGCCACATTCCTTGATGATGTCGGAGCGGAGCAATTTTTTTGCGTTGGTCATAACGAGTGCAATAAGTTTGGAATAACCGATTATTGTACAATAGTTTGCACTACAATAACGGCAAGAAAATCGCCGCTGTTGGACTTATTTGGCGCACTTATGTGGAAGCAGAGAAACAATTGAAGACGTACATAATATTTTTTCTGGCGTTTGCGGCGTTATTTATGTCGCTGGCGAATGCAGAGCTTAAGCAATCTGCACCAGCTCAAACACTCGCACCAGGCTACGGCGAGCTAAAATTTGCCGCACCCATCTCAGGCACTTATAAGCTTCCTGTGTTAGGGCGGGCAAGTGATGGCGATGTGTTAGATAGCGAAGGTCGTGCGACCGGCTTACACGCTTTGATGGACAATCCTGATAAGGTCGTCTTGCTGAGTTTTATTTATGCCACATGTAGCGACATGAATGGCTGCCCGTTGGCGACGGCAGTATTTCATAAGATAAAAAACCGCCTAGAAAAAGAACCTGAACTGGCAAGTCGGTTACGGTTAATCACCTTAAGCTTTAATCCAGAACACGATACGCCGGAGCGGATGAGGGCGTACGGCGCAACTTTGCAAGGCAAGGCCGTGGAGTGGTACTTCCTGACGACCCAATCAGAAAAGGAGCTGCAACCAATACTGAAGGCTTATAAGCAGACTGCCGAAAAAGTCTATGATGCCAAGGGGCATTTTACCAACATGTTCAGCCATAACTTGCGTGTTTTCTTGATAGATCAGCGCAAACAACTACGAAATATCTACAACACGGAACTGCTGCATCCCGATACGCTTATCAGCGATATTAAGACTTTGCTGCAACCAGAAGCAAAACCCGCAGTATCACCCGCAAGTAACTTTGATAAATCAGCATTAAATAATGCAGGTGATAATAAATCCCGTTATGAAAACAAAAACTATCAAACTAACTCGATTGCATTAACCCGCCGTACGGGCAAACCCGCCGACCTGCTTCTTACCATAAAGCAAGCACCACTAGGATTGCCTCCCGTTCCTGTCCCAGACAACAATCCCATTACAGCAGAAAAAATCAGCCTAGGACGCAAGCTGTTTTACGACCGCCGCTTGTCGATCAATAGCACGTTTTCCTGCGCCATGTGCCATATCCCCGAACAAGGCTTCACCAGTAACGAGATGGCAACCGCCGTTGGTGTTGAGGGGCGAACTGTAAAGCGCAACAGCCCGACCTTGTATAACGTTGCTTATATGCAATCGCTGTTTCACGATAGCCGAGAGACTACGTTAGAACAGCAAGTTTGGTCGCCATTATTGGCACACAATGAAATGGCTAATCCATCCATAGGCTATGTCATTGATAAAATAAAAAATAACCAAGATTACAGTGGTTTGTTTGAAAAAGCTTTCGGCAAGCCGCCCTGCATGGAAACCGTCGGCATGGCGATAGCAAGTTACGAACGCGCATTGAATTCGGCGAATTCAGCGTTTGACCGTTGGTATTTTGGGAAAGACAAAGATGCCTTGGATGCCAAAGCCCAACGCGGATTTCAATTGTTTGTCGGAAAAGCACAATGCAGCCAATGCCATACAGTTAATGGTGATCTGAATAAGTTCTTCGACAAGACTCTCCTGACTACAGCCGAAGGGCTCAGGACGAACGGTGATGGGTTGATTCCGTTCGTGGTGAGCTTGTCGAACCATGAATGGAATCAACTTGTTCCGAAACCCATTAACGAAGAATACGCCTTATTTACCGACAACAAGCTGCACAACACGGGTATCGGTTATGCGGATGCAATGACCAACAAAACAGCTAACCCATTGCAGCACTTACAGGTTTCCCCTGGCGTTTATGTCGATGTTGCGTCCGACATAATAGCTTCAGTTGCCGAACCCAAGACCAACGATCTAGGCCGCTACGAAGTCACCCAAAACCCGCAAGACCGCTGGCGTTACAAAACACCATCCTTGCGAAACGTGCAACTGACCGCACCCCATATGCACAACGGTAGCATCGCCAGCTTGCGTGAAGTCGTGGAATTCTATAACCGTGGCGGTATTGCCAATGAAAACCTTGATCCGTTAATCAAGCCATTGCATCTTACCAGCACGGAAATCGACGATCTCACAGCATTTTTAGAAGCATTGACCGGAGATAATGTGAAAGAATTGGTTTCTGATGCGTTTACTGCACCTGTAGGGGATAACGAATAAAGTGAAAATTAGAATAATTAGGAGGATGTGCCTTGCAGAAGTACCATTTTTATCTACCAAGATAATACTTTCGTCTGGTAAAAATATCCTATCGTTTGATACCGATACTAATCCTGTTAGCCCCAATACTGGCGATATGCGAATGCTGTCTTTTAAAATATCTGATTTTCAATTTAATTCAGATGGCAGTTAATACAATTGATACACAGGAAGATGTTAAAGTTTACTATCATTTTCAGCGCTTAACTAAATTTGCGATTAGGATTTTTTGTAAATTACAAAGGAATATTAAATGAAAGCAGTTATTCTCGCAGGTGGCCTCGGAACCCGAATATCCGAAGATACCTCTTCACGCCCAAAACCAATGATAGAAATCGGTGGCAAGCCTATTCTTTGGCATATCATGAAGGCCAATTTAAAGCACTCAAACTGCATGGCATGGCGGAATGCTCGGTTAATTGCCTACATTCCGCCATATCTTGATTGATGCGGCAAGCGTTCTGATTATTGTAGGTATCAACAGCTGGGGTATACCCGCCTTGGGTATAGCAAGCTGATAACATCAAAGCACTGGCAATAATCACACTAATTTTAAGTTTTTTCATTTTAATTACTCCGTTATGTTAATTTTTCCATCTATCATTTATGAAAGTACGCGTAAAACTGAGCGCGGTCGGTACGGTAATGAACCTAT
>SHZQ01000107.1 GCA_009695535.1 Methyloglobulus sp. | reverse complement strand
GTGCCAAAAGGGTCGATGCACAGTTCACCGGGAAATCCTTCAAAGGTAGCTATCAAGATACATTTACAGGACATTGCAGTGAATTAGGCGAGTGGTTACAAGGGAATACCTTGCGCTTTCCAAGTACTGAGGCTTTATCTTTGCTGGCTTTCAACGGTTTGTTGGACGGGCTGAACGGCACTCAATTCAGAAGCAATAAAACCCAAACCAGCGATGAACGCAAAGCTGAATTTCTGGCTTCATTAGATCTTGATACCAAACCATTTGATGATTTGGCGGTAAAAACACAACAAATCACGATTGCCTTACGGCGGAGTTTGCTTGAAATCTTGCGGATCGAATTAGATAAGCAGCTAGAGCAAATCAACCTTTGGTCATTTGACAATTTAATTACCCACTTGGCAAAAGCGTTAAAGGGTGAACGGTCACAGCAATTAATCGGCGAACTCAGGCAACGCTTCAATGCGGCGTTAATCGACGAGTTCCAAGATACCGACAACAACCAATGGCATATCTTTTCTAGTATTTTTGCCACAAATAGCCATTATCTGGTCTTGGTCGGCGATCCCAAACAGGCAATCTATAAGTTTCGTGGCGCGGATATTTATTCTTATCTTGAAGCGCAAACCCAATCACAACACCGCTATACGCTCAGGAACAACTGGCGTTCACATCCACACTTGGTGGAAGCCGTTAACCACTTGTTTCAACGGGAACAAGCATTCTTATTGCCCGACATAGCTTTTAATCCTACACAAGCTGCCCGGTCAGAAGACGATGGCACGTTGCATCATATCGGGAAGGCAGTTTCGCCCATGATGCTTTGGCAGTTGCCGGAAAGTGGTAGTAAAACTGGGTTTTGGCAATCCAACCGTAGTGATGCGGCAACCGCAATCCGCATTGCCGTAGCCAATGAAATCGTCGAATTACTGAATAGTGACTATACGTTGCGATTCCAGCCTGCTATTAAGAACCGAAAATTGCAACCCCAGGATATTGCCATTCTGGTACGAGCCAATAAACACGCCAGGGAGTATCAGGAAACATTACGCCTCGCAGGTGTGTCATCGGTATTGAATAGCACCGAATCCGTGTTTGCATCGGAAGAAGCCGGACATTTGTATACCCTGTTGCAAGCTGTCGCGCATCCCAGCGATATTAACTTGCTTGGGCAAGCGCTTGCCTTAAGTTGGTTTGGTTTTGATGGACAATCGCTTTATCAAACCCTCAGCAACGAATTCGAGATGAATAACATCTTGGCTAGATTCCTGGGCTATTACCAAACTTGGCAAAAAGTGGGTGTGATGACCATGATGCAGGCTTTGCTCAAACAGGAAAGAATAGCGACAGCCCTATCGAAATCCATGTTGGCAGAACGCAGATTGACCAATCTACAGCACACACTAGAACTACTGCAACAAGCTGTGATTGATGAGCGCCTGGGTCTACATAAAACGCTGGATTGGTTAAAAACTGCGCTAACTAAGACGCAAGAAAACTCTGGCAGCACCGAAAACCATCAGCTAAGGCTAGAAAGTGGTGCCGATGCGGTAAAAATCATCACCATGCACCGTGCAAAAGGACTGGAATATCCTGTCGTTTTTTGCCCTTACCTGTGGCAAGGCGGACATCGTAACAATAGCAAAAACCCATTGGTCGTATGCCATCTTCCTGAAACAGGTGGCGACACAACTAACCGTTTGATTGTCGATTTGGGTTCTGCGGAGCTGGAAAAGCACCAAACCCAAGCCCAATATGAAGAACATGCAGAGGATTTACGTTTGACTTATGTCGCATTGACCCGCGCGAAATACCGTTGCTATGTCGCCTGGGCGAACGTGCGTTCTGAAGAAAAAGCTAATGATTCCGCGTTGTCATGGTTGCTGGATTTTGCCGAGCAGGATTTTTCCGGTCAGCAAGCTGTTTTTCAAGCGTTGCAGCAACAGGACGAACAGGCTTTTGGCTATCGTTTACTTGAAGTGTCCGACACCATCACCGGAAGTTACCAGCAACCAGAAAAGCCACATAAGTTACTGGCAAAAAAACGCCACCGCTCGCTTTATACGGACTGGCAAATGAGCAGTTACACGGCATTGTCTGCCCTTAGCCCGTCCGATTCGCCTGAGTTGCCGGACGATAAGGCAAGGGAAGAGCAATATTCGACCAGCAGCATTATCGACGCATTGCCATCTGGCGCACATACCGGGAATGTCGTCCACGAATTGCTGGAAAACATCCCCTTTGTTGATTTGGCTAACAAACAGGATATTTCGGCATTAAGGGACAAAGCCTGCCAACGCTACGACTTAAGGCTGGAGCAACCGGATGTCATTGACGAACTTTTGCACAAAACAGTGAGCACGCCGTTAGCACTGAACGATCCTCAGTTTTGTTTGATGAATTTGCCAGAAGCCCAATGTTTGAAGGAAATGCCTTTTTATTTATCCTTGTCCACTTTCAATACTCAAAAAATTAACCATATTTTGAGCAAAAAACTGACATTCCAGCCCCTAAGCCACAAGCAAATGAGCGGCTTTCTGACGGGCTTTATCGACCTGATTTGTGAATACGACGGTCGCTATTATGTGATGGATTACAAAACCAATAGCCTGCCCGATTACCATGCCGAAACGCTAATCCAAGCCATGCGTGAGCATAATTACGGCTTGCAATACTGGCTTTATTGCGCGGTATTGCACCGCTATTTGACACATCGCCAACCCGATTACAGCTTTGCTAAGCATTTTGGCGGAGTGCGCTATTTGTTCGTGCGCGGCATGGAGCCTGACGTGGCGATGAGCGGGGTATTTCAGGACAGCCCTGAATTGGCGGTCATTGAAGCATTGGCGGAGGTGTTTAAGGCACCACCAACAATCCACTCTCCCCCAGTGAGAGGGTTAGGGGCATATCCTTGAAAATGCCGAATAAAGAAGTAAGCTATAGTCGCTTGGATCTGGCCTTTGCTCGATTTCTCAGTCAACGTACATCATTGGATGCCGCCAGAAAAAAAGCCTTGGAAACGCTGCTGGCAACGCTTTCCCAACAACAACATCAAGGCCATAGCTGCATCGAAATCAATGATGAAGACAAATCCTTGCTGTTAGATTCAGAGCTTTTTTGCGAAGATCCGGCAAGTTCTTACCAAACGGTTCCCTTGGTGATCGAACAAAATCGACTATACCTGCAACGCTACTGGCATTATGAAAATAGATTAGCAAAACAAATCAAAGATATAGCGAGTATAGCCAAGCCCGTAGCAAATATCTATCCTTTACTTGACCGCTATTTCTCTACCCAAACTACCGAAACAAACTACCAGCGTGAAGCCGCAAACTTAGCCGCGCAGAAAGCTTTTTGCATCATCACTGGCGGCCCAGGAACGGGCAAAACCACGACCATCTGCAAAATTCTGGCGGTGCTGCAAGAGTTGGCTGACGAACCCCTATTGATCGCCTTGGCTGCACCCACCGGAAAAGCAGCTATGCGCTTGCAAGAAGCTATCTCACAAAATTTAACTGAGTTGGATTGCTCAGATACCATTAAAAATCAAATACCACATACGGCAAACACCTTGCACCGCTTATTGGGTGCTGAGCCGCCATCGCCTTATTTCCGGCATGATGCGAGCAATCCTCTGGTATTTGATCTCGTTGTCGTCGATGAAGCATCAATGGTAGACCTCGCCCTCATGAGCAAGCTGGTCGATGCCTTGAAACCTGGGGCAAGATTGATTCTATTAGGCGACAAAGACCAGCTTTCTTCAGTCGAATCAGCCGCGGTACTTGCCGATTTGATCGCTGCATTGCCAGGCAACACCGTGGAATTAAGGCATTCGTACCGTTTTGAGATTGGCATAAAACAACTGGCGGATGCAGTCAATCAACAGGATTTTGAGACCGCTTGGGGTATTTTATCGACAAACACTGCTGCCACAAAGTTACTTGAGCAAGGGCAGCTTATGTCTTATATATTGGATAAGCGGAAGGAATACCTAAGGTTAGTCAATACCAACGCTGAATTTTCTGTACTTTATCAAGCCTTTAATAGCTTTCAGGTACTATGTTCTAACCGTCATGGTAAAAACGGCACTTTGGAAATCAATTCCGCTGTCGAACAAGGTCTTTTTGGACTGCGTCTCAAATACGGCACAACATCTTGGTGTCCAGGTCGTCCCGTTATGGTGCTGCAAAATAACCCAGGCTTGCATCTTTACAATGGTGATATTGGGATATGCCTACCCGACAATGAGCAGAACGGCGACCTAATGGTGTTTTTTCAACGACCCGACGGCGCAATCAAAAAATACCTGCCAGCCCGACTGCCAATGTGCGAAACCGTATTTGCCATGACCATCCACAAAAGCCAAGGTTCTGAATTCGATGAAGTGCTGATCGTTTTGCCAGAAACCATCAACCCCGTGCTGAGTAAAGAACTGCTTTATACCGCAATCACTCGCGCGAAGGGGGAAGTCAATATCGTTGCGGAAGAAAGTGTTTTTATCGCAACAATTAATAGAAAAATGGCAAGAGTGACTGGTTTGGCCGCTAAATTTCAATAGTTGATGCTTAAAATAAGCCAATATCCCTACTTTCAACTAGCTTATTTATCTTAAAGGATACATTTAAACAAGAGCCAACCTGATAATGTTGTACATTTAATACATTTGTTGTATAATTAATACAATGGTTAGATGTTAGTCGCCTCTATTTGTTGCTCTATTTGTTGCATGGTTTCATGTTTGTAATAAACGCTTTGCCTTCGACCGAAAAACGACTGAAGAAGTTGTATTTGATAAATCAGGTTTATACTTCTTTCAGCTTCAACACAGGCTTGCATTGTAGATAGACGGCAGGGTTCTTGCGGGCGATCTATTGGTACGTAATTAGCTACGTAGCTAACCAATTATTTTTCTCACTAAACCAGGATAAACTTATGATAAATAAAAACTTACTGGCCTTTGCTTTGTTATTAAGCACAGGCTTTACCGCTGCGGCTCAAGCCGAAGATGCAGTAGTTGATAACCGTTGGTATGTTGCACCTTTCAGCTCTTATGTGAAGCCCGGTGGCGACAGAAATTCAAATGCTGCGGGTTATGGTGCCGGTATCGGCTTCGGTAAGATGCTCGACAAGCATTTCAACGTCGAGTTAAGAGGCTTCTATAACGGTTTTGATGATGAAACCAATCGTTCACCTCAAAGAAACGGTCAATGGGATCTTGCTGGCGGTACTGCTGATCTGCAATACTATTTCTGGCGCGATAAATTCTCTCCTTACACCGTTATCGCAGCAGGTGGCATGAATAGCTATGTTAACGGTAGTAGTGGTGTTGGTATACTCGGCGAAGCTGGCGTGGGTTTTACCTATGAATTCTGCGAACATCTGTTGTTCCGTAGTGATGTCCGTTACCGCTACAACAACAACCTGAACGCGCATTTGACACCTGTTGGTGGCACAGATGAATATCACGACATGGCTGTTAACGTCGGCTTTGTTGTTCCATTGGGTGCTAAACCACAAGCAGCAGCTCCTGTCGAGCCTGTGACCGATTGTTCAACACTGGATTCAGATGCTGATGGCGTTAATGATTGCATCGATACCTGCCCTGACACAATGGCTGGTAGCAAAGTCAATGCAACCGGTTGCCCATTAAGTCTTAAACTGAAAGGCGTTAATTTTGAATATGATTCTGCTCAGTTAACTGCTAGCGCAATATCAATTCTTGATGCTGTTGCTGAAAACCTGATTGCGTGTCCACAAAAGAATGATATCGAAGTACGTGGACACACCAGCAGCGAAGGCAGCAATAGACACAATATGCGTCTGTCACAAAAACGTTCGCAATCTGTTGTTGATTACCTGAGCATGAAAGGCGTAACCAACAGGCTGACCGCGCACGGTTATGGTGAAGATATGCCGATTGCTGATAACAGCACCGAAGAAGGCAAATCACAAAACCGCCGTGTTGAACTGGTTTGGAGTAACTAAGCTACCCAAAGAAAGCTAAGCTTTCTTAATTAAGCCAAATAAAAAACCCGCTTAACAGTGGGTTTTTTGCCTGTAAATCAAAGGAATATCTGAATATCCCCGCTACTATTCAATATCAGAAGGTAAAGGCATTACCTGCCCAGTTTCCCGAAATATTTTATAATGGGCAAGCACTTCGGCATGGTCGAAAGCCAATGGCTCTGGCAACTCATCCAGGCTGAAAATCTGGCAATTTTTGGCATCATCGGCAGCAATTGGCGTACCTGACGCTTCAGCGACATAACAAGCAGTAACGGTATGCCCCCGATGATCGCGGCTAGGGTCAGAATAGAT
>SHZQ01000106.1 GCA_009695535.1 Methyloglobulus sp. | reverse complement strand
TATTCCTAAATTTAAGTGTAAAAAACTGAAAACAGTTTTTCTTAAAGTAATAGGCGGGAAATAAGCGGGGAAATTTCGGGCGAAATACTCAGACACTATTCTGCCTTATTTAACAAGAATAGGAAATAATGAATTTAATATTTATTACCGTTGCGCTATCGCTCGGTTGTTTTTTCTAAAAAACATCACTACTCTGAGCGCATTAAGGTCAATTGTTACCCTTAGTTGACCGTATTAGTTTACAGCACACACTGTTTTCAGTTATTTTTGTGCTTGATTAGCTTAAGGAGACCTCTACCCCCTAAGATAAACCCACTTACTTCGACAACCCCCTAATTTTTAGGAAAATCATTATATGAATAGCCCGTTTACCAATATCCGCGCCCTTATTATCGACATGGACGGCGTGTTGTGGCATGGCAACCAAGCAATCGCAGGATTAACCGAGTTTTTTCAAACCCTGCGCGATAAAAACCTTCGTTTTATCCTGGCAACCAACAATGCCAGCCATACGCCGCAACAGTATGTGAGCAAACTTGCCGGAATGGGCGTTACCGTTGATCTTAAAGAAGTGATGACTTCCGCAATGGCAACGGCGATGTATCTGGCTGAAATCATGGATCCCACCCAAACCCGCGTTTTTGTGGTCGGTGAAGATGGCGCGACCCAAGCACTGCAAGAACAAGGCTTTATCTTGACTGGGTTATATGAAATCAATAGCGCTACCAGCAAAGGTGCGGATGTGGTCGTTTGTGGTAAAGATCATTCGATAAGCTGGGATAAGCTGGCGACAGCAACGCTTAATCTCCGTGCTGGCGCAAAGTTTTACGGTACCAATGGCGATAACACCTTACCAACGGAACTTGGCTTAATACACGGCAACGGTGCAATCCTGGCGGCCTTACAAACCGCAAGCGGCGTTACCCCTACGATTATCGGCAAACCCGAACCCATCATGTACCAGCAAGCAATTAGCCGATTAGGTACTGATTTAGCTGAAACCATCGCTATCGGCGATAAGCTGGAAACCGACATTCTAGGTGCGGTCCGCACTGGAATCCGTAGCTTGATGGTGCTGGGCGGGGTTTCAACAGAAGCCGATTTGAAAGCATCGGAATATCAGCCAACCTGGATTATGCAAGATATTCGCGCGGTGACAGAAGCGTTGAAGTCGCTGAACTAAATCAACTCAGTCGCCAGAACGCACACTATTTTCTTTGACAGTTGGTCTTGCTTACCACTCATTGCACGGGTTTGATTTGTGGGAATACGAAAAATCGCCCCCACCTACTTATCTCGCTTAAAAAACGCCCAATGCTCTTGAGATGACGGCAAGCCCAATCTTGCTCCCACTTTCGTGCAACAAAGCGCTCCAGCAACGCTGGCATAGCGCAATATCTCATCCCACGACATCTCTAACGCCACTGCCGCCGCAAACGCGCCGTGAAAGGCATCGCCTGCACCCGTCGTATCGACGACATCAACAGGATATGCGGGTAAAATCCCGCGTGTACTCCTCTGTTGCCAGATTAAACCCTTATCACCTAGCGTAATCACTACATTGGGTGATATTTCTGCCAGTTGGCTCAGGGCAGTTTCAGTGTCCTTGTGTAGTTGTAAGGCAAATTTTTCTGAGCAAACCAGATAATCGACCTTATCCATTAAGGCGAGAGTGCCTTCATGCACCGAACCTGCATCCAGCAACGTCGGAATGCCCTGTGCTTTGGCAAGCCTGGCAAGTGGCATAGAAATGTGTGGCTCATGACCATCGAACAAGATCACTTTAGGCTTAATAGCGAAAAAATCCACCGCAGCTTCAGATAACGCCTTGGTTTCACCTTTATAATTAATTAACGCCCGTTTGCCGCCAGGCTTCACCAAAACCATTGACAGCGGTGTTGGCGACGTCTCCCGCACTATCTTGTCCACATTAACCGAATGATCTATTAACTCTTGCAGGTGCATTTCACCATAAAGATCATGCCCCAAATAACCGACGAAAGCCGCCTTTAACCCCAGCCTTGCAACCATAACCGCCGCATTTGCTGCTGGCCCACCGCCACAGCTTAAAAAGCTATCGGCAACCATTTTTTCATCTTCGTGGGGATGATGCGGCACAGAGTAAATCAGATCATACGAGGCGTGACCTACGCAAAGAACATCAACTTCAATGGAATTTATGGTCATCACAAACAGTCCTGAGCGTTAAGTTACAAATACTCATCGACCAGGGCTAATTTGCAAATAATTAAAACTTGTAAACCACCCTTGTCTTTTCGATTTTTTCCCACATTATGTAGGGAGACAAGGTAAAATCAAACTATCACGCAAAACTATCAGGAAAATAAAGTGTTTAGAGGAACAACCATACTCTCCGTCCGGCGTGGCGATAAGGTCGTCATCGGTGGCGACGGTCAAGTCACGATGGGCAATACCGTGATGAAAGGCAACGCACGTAAAGTCCGCCGCCTGTATCATGATAAGGTCATCGCCGGATTTGCTGGCGCAACCGCCGATGCCTTTACCTTATTTGAACACTTTGAAGGTAAGCTGGAAAAGCATCGTGGCAACCTGACCCGCGCCGCTGTGGAGATGGCTAAGGACTGGCGCACTGACCGCGCTTTACGCAAACTGGAAGCCCTACTAACCATTGCCGATGCCAAAACCTCGCTCATCATATCCGGCACAGGTGATGTTATCGAACCAGAATTCGATCTGATGGCAATCGGTTCCGGCGGTTCATTTGCCCAAGCTGCAGCACGGGCATTATTGGAAAATACCGACCTCAGCGCACGCGAAATCGTCGAGCGATCCTTAAGGATAGCCGCCGACATCTGCATTTACACCAACCATAATCTACGGATTGAAGAATTAGACACGGAACCCAACGAGTAAGCGCATGAACCAAATGACCCCGAAAGAAATTGTTAGCGAATTGGATAAGCACATTGTTGGTCAAGCGGATGCCAAACGCTCCGTGGCGATTGCCCTTAGAAATCGCTGGCGCAGGCAGCACGTTGATCCTGCCATGCGTGAAGAAATCACTCCGAAAAACATCCTGTTGATAGGCCCAACAGGTGTAGGAAAAACTGAAATAGCCCGTCGTTTGGCGCGTTTGGCGAATGCCCCGTTCATCAAAATTGAAGCCACCAAGTTTACCGAAGTCGGCTACGTAGGTCGCGATGCTGAGTCAATCATCCGCGATTTGGCGGATAGTGCTGTCAAAATGATGCGCGAATCGGAAATGGAAAAAGTCCAAACCCGTGCTTTTGATGCTGCTGAAGACCGAATCCTCGATATTTTGCTGCCCGAAGCAGATGGCGGCATGATGTCGGACACGGCACAATCCACCCGCCAAAAAATGCGTAAAAAATTGCGCGAAGGCGATTTGGACGATAAGGAAATTGAAGTTGATGTCAACATGATGCCGATGGGCGTTGAAATCATGGCCCCTCCAGGCATGGAAGAAATGACCAGCCAATTGCAAGGCATGTTCCAGAACATGGGCTCTGGGCGCACCAAACCACGCAAGATGAAAATCAGTAAGGCTTTGAAAGTTTTGCAAGAAGAAGAAGCTGCCAAACTGGTCAACGATGAAGACATCAAACTTAAAGCCGTAGAAGCTGTGGAGCAAAACGGCATCGTCTTCCTGGATGAAATCGACAAAATCTGCAAGCGTTCCGACCACGGCAGTGGCGGTGAAGTCTCGCGCGAAGGTGTGCAACGCGACTTGCTGCCCATCGTTGAAGGCAGTATCGTCAGCACCAAATATGGCGTTATCAAAACCGACCATATCCTGTTTATTGCATCTGGCGCGTTTCATCTGACCAAGCCCTCCGATTTAATACCGGAACTGCAAGGCCGTTTTCCTATTCGTGTTGAACTTAGCGCATTGTCTGCCGACGATTTTGTCCGCATCCTGACCGAACCCAATGCCTCACTAACCGAACAATATGTCGCCTTGATGGCAACGGAAGGCGTTTCCTTAAGCTTTTCAACCGACGGCATTAAACGCATCGCCGAAATGGGCTGGCAGGTGAATGAGAAAACCGAAAACATCGGTGCACGGCGCTTGCATACGGTTTTAGAACGCTTGTTGGAAGATATTTCCTACAACGCCCCGGACCTTATGGATAAGTCGATTGTGATAGATGCGGCTTATGTAGACAGCCATCTTGCGGAATTTGTCGAAGACGAGGATTTGAGTCGGTATATTTTGTAATCGATTTGACCATTAGTTTATGGGGCACGTACTCATCATCCATGAAGTCGAAGACTATCAGGCATGGAAACTTATATTTGACGATGCAGCGGTTATCAGAAAAAACGCAGGTGAGTTGAGCTATCAGGTTTTGAAATACGACAATAACACCAATAAGATCGTCCATTTTTCCAAATGGACATCCATTGCAAATGCCAAAGCATTTTTTGAATCGGATAAGTTAGTTGAAATCAGGAAACAAACCGGTGTTAAATCACCTGAATTTGTGTATTTGGAGTTGTTGGAAGAAGGTTTGTTGTAAGCACTATCCCCAACCGAACAAATCTTTGCCTGACTGAGAATAAAGTAGCCCAACGCTTCGAAGTTGTAATTGTTGGAATCGGCACAGTTACCCCAATCTTAATTAAAAAATGCGCTTAAAAATAGAATCCTGCAACATCATACCCACTGACATCAAGTTGCACCAAGTTTCCGGCATTCTTGAAATCCACTTTGATAATGGCGAGGCGTTCAACCTGCCTTGCGAGTACCTGCGCGTCTACACGCCGTCGGCAGAAGCCCTAGGTCACGGCCCAGGGCAGGAAATCCTCCAGGTCGATAAAGAAAATGTTACGATTAACGAAATTAAACCCATCGGCAATTATGCGGTTGCTTTTGTGTTTAGCGATGGGCATAGCACGGGCATTTACAGTTGGGATCTGCTTTATAAGCTCGGTTCGGAGTATCAAACCCTATGGGCGGACTACCTGCACCGGCTTGCACTGGCAGGGCATCAACGAAATCTATAAACGGTATTAAACATGACAGAAAACACCACCCATTTCGGCTTTAAACGTGTCGCTGCCGAAGAAAAAGCCAGTATGGTACGTGGCGTATTTGATTCGGTCGCGGAACATTACGACATCATGAATGACCTGATGTCGATGGGCGTACACCGCATCTGGAAACGCATAGCCGTGCAATTGAGCAACGTCCGCAAAGGCGAGCAAGTGCTTGACCTGGCTGGCGGCACGGGAGACCTCACCACCTTATTTGAAAAACGGGTTGGTGAAGAAGGCAATGTTGTCCTGGCCGACATAAACGCCCAAATGTTACGTACGGGGCGTAACCGCTTGATCGACCGTGGCCTGATCGGCAACGTGCAATACGCCCAAGTGAATGCCGAATGTCTGCCGTTTGCCGATGACTCCTTCGATTGCGTCTGCATTGCGTTTGGCTTACGCAACGTGACCGATAAGGATGCCGCTTTGCGTTCCATGTATCGGATATTAAAGCCCGGCGGACGTGCCATTGTGTTGGAATTCTCCCACCCCATCGATCCAATTACCGAGAAAGTTTACGATTTTTACTCGTTTAATCTATTGCCAAAAATAGGTAAATGGGTCGCGAAAGATGAAGAAAGTTACCGCTATCTGGCAGAATCCATCCGCATGCATCCTAAGCAAGATGAACTGAAAGCCATGATGGAAGCGGCGGAGTTTGAACGGTGTGAGTACTTCAATATGACCCAAGGGATTGTGGCGGTGCATCGTGGGTATAAAATCTGACTTGAGACCTAAAATGCCTACATCAGAATTATTCACGTTACTAAAAAAGCTGGGTTTTTAACAAAAAACAAGAAGAATCAATCTCATCTATTTACACGTTCGTTAGTGATGGTTCTCATGTTCCATTAGGAATTACAGAAATGGAATATGCGCGTTTTGGTCGAAATTTAGTCACATCTATTTGTTATTTTATTTTAAAATTGTTAACAGGCGCTCAATAATGTCTAGTATTTCTCTGATAAATCCTCTACAAATGCCCATTAAACCCCTCCTAATCACCACCCTAGAAACAGCTCTCAACCGCTATCTGGCGCTGGGTAACAATAAAGAAGACTTGCTCACCCCCTTAAAAGGCAAAATCATCGCGCTGACTATGCAACCATTCAATGAAACTCTTTATCTTTGCCCAACCAGCGATTCCATCCAAATAATCGATCAAACCACTGGCCAGCCCGATACAACTATCAGCGGTTCGGTATGGGCACTGGGCTTGATGGGCATTAGCGCCAAGCCAATGCGTTCGGTGTTCTCTGGCGATATTAAAATCGAAGGCGACATCCAGACCGGAAA
>SHZQ01000105.1 GCA_009695535.1 Methyloglobulus sp. | reverse complement strand
GTCCTCCCCGCCAATTTGCGCTTACCAGGACGTAGTTTTTATCTTGAAGCCTCCGTAAATTTTTAGCAATCATCCCGCCTTGACACAAATAGAAATTTTTTCTAATACGGAAAACCGAGTCATAGATTTCAATTTGCCTGATGGAGTAGAGCTAGTTTTAATCAAGTCGTTTTACAATCAACATGAGTCAGACGCGCTTTATACAAGCCTATTAAACTGTTTGGATTGGCAAGAGGAAGACCTTTTTATCTTTAGCAAGCGGGTTAAAGTGCCGCGCTTGATGTGCTGGTACGGCGACCCTGATGCTTATTATAAATATTCTGGCGCTCATCATCAGCCAAAACCGTGGCCTTTGGAATTGCAAAATATCAGAGAAAAAGTACAACAATACTGCCAATGTGCTTTCGATAGCGTTTTAGCTAATTTGTACCGTGATGGTAGGGATTCAATGGGATGTCATGCTGACGATGAAAAGGAGCTGGGTATAAATCCCACAATTGCATCTTTAAGCCTAGGTGAAGAACGCTTGTTTAAGCTGCATCACAAAAAAAGCAAACAAACATTGAATATTCATCTGCAACAGGGCGATTTTCTGGTGATGGGCGGAACTTGTCAACAGTATTGGTCGCATTCAGTACCCAAAACTAAAGCACTTAAAAAGCCACGCATTAATTTAACATTCCGGAAAATCCAAAGGATTAAATGATCAAGCGCCCGTGTAAAAAAGGCGGTGTAACACAAGACGGCGGGTCACAATACCTAGGTTGCCCTATTGGAATTATCAACTAAGATCTTTATGCTTTGACCTGGGCGTAAGCCTTTGCTTGCGGCTGGGTTGGATTTACGCAGTCCGTTCAAAGACACACCGAATTTTCTGGAAAGCTGCATCAATGAGTCGCCGTGTTTGACTGTATAGCGGATAAGATGGGCTGGAGATGCGGAGGCGACTTGATGTCCACCGCTTTTAATGACTAGCTTTTGCCCCAATCTCAGGTTGCTGTTAGGTGAGATGTTATTTCTGGCAGCAATATCGTTTCGGCTAACCGAAAAGCGTTTGGAAACGTTAAAAAAGGTATCGCCTTTTTTGACAACATAGACTTGTCCACTTGATGTTTTCGCCTTTCTAGTTCTGCTTATTACCTTGATGACCGATGCGTGACGGCTAGTTGCGGGGACTTTCAGGTAAGTGCCTGAATTGATGCTGCTTTTTGCTAAATGGTTGATATGACGTAAATTTTCAACAGTTGTGCCATTGTTTCTGGCGATGGTAGATAACGTTTCGCCTCGATGGACGCGGTATCGTTGGGTTGGCGTTGCTGAATAATAACGTTTGGCTACAATGACTTCCCGCTTCCTGCGGCTTTCAAAGCGATCTTCTTCATCACGCATTTTTTGCGCCACCAATTCATTTTGGCGAATTTTTTCGGCCAGCAGTCCTTCGTCACGTTGTCTTTGATCGACCCGTTCATCATAAGGTAACCGTGCCAGACTTTGTTTGAATGCCTGTACACGATGGGAAGGAATCAGTAAGCGATGCGGACCATCCGGTGCCGTGCTGCCTTTTTTGAAACAGGGATTTAATTTTAAGAAGTGGTTGAGTGGCGTTTGTGCCAGTTCGGCCGCTTTATCTATATCCAGTTGGGAGCCAACATTGACGACTTCGCAGTAAGGCTTGTTGGGAATGTTTTGTAAGCGGATGCCATATTGCTCGGCATTAGCGAATAATTTGGCAATCGCCAATAACCGTGGTACGTAATCTTCTGTTTCCTTGGGAAGATTTAAAGACCAATAATCAGTAGGTAAGCCTTGATATTCGTTACGTGCGATGGCTTTACCGACATTGCCCTTGCCCCAGTTGTATGAAGCCAAGGCAAGAAAGTAGTCACCTCCGAATTCATCGCTGAGTCCTTTGAGGAATGTGGTGGCAGCTTGGGTGGAGGCATAAACATCGCGGCGACCATCATACCAGGAATTTTGCTCAAGCCCGAATAGACGACCTGTAGAAGGGATAAACTGCCAAAGTCCAGATGCAGCACTGCGTGAATAAGCTTCTGGAATGAATGCACTTTCGACGACAGGCAGCAAGGCTAGCTCGCCAGGTAAGTCTTTAGCTTCAATTTCATCCAAAATCAAGTGCATATAAGGCGCAGCACGTTCTTGGACTCTGGCGATGTAATCGGGATGACTGAGGTAATAGCTTAATTCTGCATCGATACGTTCATTATCGACTTCTGGGAAGGAATACAGTGAAATCATCCGTTCCCACACGGTGTTATGGTGGGCAAAAATATTCTTGATGCGCTTTTTGAAGAAATTACGTGACGGTTTGGCGGTCGGTCCGTTCACGTCGGACGTGTTATTGATCATGAGCGGCTCTTTCGGGTCATCTGCACAAGCTGCGACCAGCAGTACCATCAAAAAAATAAGAATCTTTACTGACCTGTTAGAATTGTTACGCATTATCTAACCCATTAACGTGAATTTAAATAGAGAATAGTTTGATTGTAGCTTGTTTTTATTGAAAAATCTAAAGTTAATGCTGATAGAGTATAGACTATGAAACGCGATTTTCTGTTTGCTTACTACCAAACCCCGCGCGGCAAACTACTAAAAGACCTTGAGGTCAGTTATTTGCAGAGCGCTATCGTGGTCAGTTGCAAGCAAACGGTTTTGCAAATCGGTGGCTTAGGCTGGGAAAACGAGCTCGTCGATTGCACACTTTATACCAATTATACGATACTGGATGCCAAAAACCTAGGTTATCAAGGGGCGCGAAAAATCCGTGCAAAAGCCTATCATTTACCATTGCAATCCGACAGTGTCGATATGATTTTCCTACCGCATATCCTTGAATTTGATGCTTTTCGCTTTCAAACCATGCGCGAGGTGGAGCGAGTGCTGAAACCGGAAGGCACGGTCGTCATTTTAAACTTTAGCCCCTGGAGCATCTGGGTCAGATACCAATACCTTTGGGATAAACGGCTGGCAGATTCCTGGCGTGGGCATTTTATCCGCCGCTCACGCATAATCGACTGGTTAAAACTGCTGAATTTTGAAGTGACTGCGGTATCCCAATTTCATCTGGATTCCGTTGCGACGAAAAATGCAAAATTCCTGGGCAATACTTTTTCCTTATCCGCAACAGCTTACGGAGTCAAAGCGATCAAGCGTCGGTATAATCTGATCCCTTTAGCCCCTGTGAAAGAGACCATTCCACGCTTGGCACTGGCAGGAACTGCTTTAATTCGTCATCCACAAAATGAGCAAAATGAATGATGTAGTGATTATTTACACCGATGGTGCCTGTCGTGGCAATCCTGGCCCAGGCGGTTGGGGCGTAATTCTAAGTTATAAAGGCAATGCCAAAGAGCTTTACGGCGGCGAACCTGAAACCACCAATAACCGCATGGAATTGACGGCGGTCATCAATGCCTTGGAAACCTTAACTAAACCCTGCGCTGTTCAGATTAATAGCGATTCCAAATACGTCCTGCAAGGCATTACCGAATGGATGGACAACTGGAAAAAGCGCGGCTGGAAAACCGCCAGCAAATCCCCCGTTAAAAATGAAGACTTATGGCGCAGGCTGGATGCCGCCAGATTGCCACATAATATCGAGTGGCTTTGGGTAAAGGGGCATTCGGGGAATAGCGGCAATGATCGGGCGGATCAATTGGCGAATTTGGGGATTGACGGCTTATAGGCCGTAGCTCGCATGAAGTGTAGCGGAATGCGGGAAAATCGAAGTCGTTAATCACTGGATTCCATTAAGCTGCATCTGAGCCACCTCGCTTACTTCTTATTCATCAAATCCTTAAGATTAGCAAACGGATTATGACCTGCACCCGCTGTATCCTTTGAAGCTACCGTTTTCGCACTGCCAAACCGCGTTTCCTCATAGCGTTGATGCTCATTGTCATGACAATACAGGCAAAGTAACTCCCAATTACTACCATCTTGTGGATTATCGTCGTGATTATGGTTGCGGTGATGCACTGTTAATTCGCTAAGATTGGTATGGATAAATTCGCGGGCGCAACGTCCGCAAATCCACGGGTACATTTTCAGTGCTTGGCCACGGAAGGATTGTTCCCGTAATTCCTGCTGTTTTCGGGCTTCAGATACGATTTGAGCGGATTTTTTCGCGTCGATTTGGGTTTTCTTTATCGTCATTTTTCATCTCTTGAGGCTTGTTTTGCTTCATTCTAACCCCAACAAGCCGCCGTTGCCAGTCACCAAAAATAGTAGTAATAATAACTTAGGAATCGCTGAACAAGTCCTTCGACAAGCTCAGGACGAACGGTAACGGGTTGATTCCGTTCGTCCTGAGCTTGTCGAACCATGAATGAAATCAACAACTCAAAGTTACTTATAACACAGCACTTTACTCAGGAACTAAATAGGACTAAAATAGTCCTCAATATAGGAGCAAGCATGTTACGCTTAAGCAAACTCACCGATTACGCCACAGTCATATTAAGCCATATCGCAAAAGAGCGCGGTCACACCCATTCAGCGATGGGGGTGGCAGACGCAACTGGAATCGCTTTGCCGACTGTCAGCAAAGTATTGAAAATATTGGTGAATGCTAATGTACTGGTGTCAACGCGCGGCATTAAAGGTGGCTATGCCTTGGCTAGACCCCCTGAAAACATTTCCGTGGCTGACGTCATCAGCGCACTAGAAGGCCCGATTGCCGTGACCGAATGCAGCATAAGTCATGAAAGTTGTGAGCAGGCTTCCGGTTGCAGTATCAGTGGCAATTGGGGCTTAATCAACCAGGCCATCCGCAATACCCTGGAGTCGATTAGCTTGGCGGATATGATTAAGCCAGCCCATGTGCCGCAAGAATTTATGATCCCTGTTTCCAGTTTATATCGCCCCATTTGAGAACCTGTTATGTCCGCTAGCACCCAAGAAATCGACCGACTCATCAACCAAAGCTACAAGCAAGGCTTTGTCACCGAACTGGAAACCGACACGTTTCCTGTTGGCCTGGATGAGGCGGTTATCCATAAGCTGTCCAAGGTCAAAAATGAACCGGAATTTATGCTGGAATACCGCCTGAAAGCATTCCGCCATTGGCAAACCATGACCCCACCGAAGTGGCAGTTTCTCAACATTGAGCCGATTGATTACCAAGCTATCAGCTATTATTCCGCGCCCAAACGCAAAGAAGACGGCCCAAAAAGCCTGGATGAGATCGACCCTGAGGTGTTGGCCGCTTATAAAAAATTGGGCATTCCTTTGGACGAACAGGAAAAGTTAGCTGGCATTGCCATCGATGCCGTGTTCGACAGCGTATCGGTGGCGACGACCTTCAAAGGCAAACTGAAAGATGTCGGCGTTATTTTTTGCCCGATTTCCGAAGCCTTGCGCGACCATCCAGAGCTAATCAAACAATATCTGGGTTCAGTCGTACCACACACCGATAACTATTTTGCCGCGTTAAATGCGGCGGTGTTTACTGATGGCTCGTTTGTGTACATTCCCAAAGGCGTGCGCTGCCCGATGGAATTATCGACCTATTTCCGTATCAACGCTGCCAACACCGGACAGTTTGAACGCACCTTGATTATTGCCGACGAAGGCAGCCATGTGTCTTACCTTGAAGGCTGCACCGCGCCGATGCGCGACGAAAACCAACTTCATGCGGCGGTCGTTGAGCTAATCGCGCTGGACAATGCGATCATAAAATACTCCACCGTGCAAAACTGGTATCCCGGTGATAAGAATGGCTTGGGCGGAATTTATAACTTCGTCACCAAACGCGCCGATTGCCGTGGCACGAATTCCAAAGTGTCTTGGACGCAAGTGGAAACCGGCTCCGCCATCACCTGGAAATACCCAAGCTGCATCCTGACCGGCGATAACGCCATCGGCGAATTCTATTCCGTGGCGTTGACCAACAATTACCAGCAAGCCGACACTGGCACCAAAATGATCCATATCGGCAAAAATACCCGTAGCACCATTGTATCCAAAGGCATAAGCGCAGGCAAGGCGCAGAATACTTATCGCGGCTTGGTTAAAGTATTAAAAAGCGCAGAAAATGCCCGCAACTATACCCAATGCGATTCCTTATTGGTCGGCGACAAATGCGGCGCACATACCTTCCCCTATATCGAAGTCAAACAGCCGTCCGCGCAAGTCGAACACGAAGCTACAACTTCCAAAATCAGCGAAGACCAGTTGTTCTTTTGCCAACAACGCGGCTTATCGGCGGAAGATGCGGTCTCGATGATCGTAAATGGCTTTTGTAAAGAAGTGTTCAAGGAATTGCCGATGGAATTTGCGGTTGAGGCGCAGGCGTTGCTGGGCTTAAGTTTGGAAGGGTCGGTGGGTTAG
>SHZQ01000104.1 GCA_009695535.1 Methyloglobulus sp. | reverse complement strand
AAAGGGCTTACCAGTGTGCCGACGTTTTGCCCGTCAGGCATACAACGTTCCCTCTGCCAGCCCCCTAAATCTTGCGCCACCTTGGGGATGTCATCTTTATCAGCCCGTGCCAATGCCTGTTCTTTAAACGATGCCGTATATGTGCTGTGGACAGTTCGCGTTGTTACTTCTTCTTTCTTGCTTTTCATGACTGACCTCGGTTTCAGAGATTACTCTCTTAGTCGAGTGTCTGCTAGGCTTGGGGCAAGGTCAGCTTCTCCAGAGGGAGAAAGGGCTGGTTTTTTCGCTGGGTAGTGGGTGAAGTCTATAGCTTGATTGATAGAGCGGAGTGGCAAACCCGGGCTTGCACTCCAAAGCACCCGCGATTCACAGGTATGAAGCCGACAAGTTCATCAAAAAACACAGGTTTAACCCGCTACCCTCTCGCTGAATAGGCAATTAAAATCTTAAATTTACCCAATTTCCCTATAGTGTAAAATGGTGGACTGGAAACCCCAATAAATAGCCCAACAAACAATCCTTATACAAGTCCACAACAGATGAACTTCAACAACAATATGACTACTGGTATTCGCTATGTTTAACCGACGCACTAAATGTATGGTCTTTGTTCTGCTTGGTTTATGTTCATTTTCCGCCCATTCTAATGAACCCAAACAGGTAGTCGAAGCTGACAAAGGCGTGGCAAAAACAGCCAACTTATCTGGTGAGCAAGGTGGCAATTTATTGGAACAGTTCCGTGTTGCCACTCGTCAAACGGATGTGTTGAAGATCTACGATCAGCATATAAAAGAGCAGATTAAGTCGCAAACCGAAGAAAAACTTTCGCTGGATAAACAACTTAAGGATATTGAAGTTACCCAGCAAGAGGTGTTACCGTTGATTTTGCGGATGCTCGACAGCCTGGATAAGTTTGTGCAGATGGATTTGCCTTTCCTGCCTGAAGAACGTCAACAGCGGGTAAAAAACCTGCGGGAAATGGTCGTTAAAATGGATATTACTAACGCAGAAAAATTCCGCCGCATTATGGAAGCGTTTCAAATCGAAAACGAGTATGGAAAAACCATAGAAGCCTACAAAGCAAATATTCAGTTAAACAACGTCAAAACGGCAGTCGATTTTTTGCGGCTAGGTCGGGTTGTGCTTTACTATCAAAGGTTGGACGGCAGCGAAGCAGGTTTTTGGAATAAAGAGAAAAAGCAGTGGGAGCTTTTGCCTTCCGATTACAGCAGCGCAATACGTCAAGGTTTGCGGATAGCACGGAAGGAAACGGCACCGGACTTGCTCACATTACCCGTATCTGCACCAGAGGTGGCGCAATGAAAAGCCTGTTTATCGTTCTCGTAATGGCGTTTTGGGGCAATCTGGCTGTTGCAGAACACCTTGGTCTTGATAAGTTGCTTAGTGAAATCAAACAAACCCAAGGTGCGGAAAGCAAGATTGATGCTGCTAAGGAAACCGCATTCTTGGCTGATCCAGCCAAGCAAAAACAAATGCTGGAGGTAGCGCAAGCCGAGCTTGCCAAGCAAGAAGCCATAAATAAGCAATTAAAAGCAGAACTTAACAGCAGCCACGATCAGGCTACACAACTGGAATCCAAACTTGCCGAACGTAGTGAAGCGTTGGCCTTGGATGAGTTGTTTGGCGTTGCCAGACAAGTGGCGGGGGATTTAAAGGCTGACCTAAATAACTCCCTGATTTCTTCGCAATTCCCAGATCGGACAAAAACGCTTGGCGTGATTGCCGATGCCAAAGCCTTACCTTCCATGAAGGAGCTGGAGCAATTGTGGTTTACCTTGCAGCAGGAAATGACCGAATCAGGAAAAGTCGTTGCATTCGATAGCGAGATATTATCCACCAAGGGCGAACCCCGTAAGGCAAAGGTCATCCGTATCGGCGCGTTCAATGCGGTCGCAGAAGGTCAGTATTTGAATTATCTGCCGGAAACAGGAAAACTCGCTGATTTGTCGAGACAGCCGGAAAGCAAATTCCTGGATTTGGCTGAAAACATAGCTGAAGCAAAAACTGGAACGGTTGACATCGCCGTTGACCCTACCCGTGGGGCTATGTTGGGCATGTTGATCCAAACCCCTGACTTCAGCGAGCGCTTACAGCAAGGTGGCTTGATTGGATACATCACCATGATCTTGGGCGTGGCCGGCTTTATCTACGGTGTGCTCCGATTGGTACAATTAACCTTAACGGGCAATAAAATGTTCAAGCAAATGAATACAACCGAGTTAAGTGACGATAATCCACTCGGTCGGGTATTGGCGGTTGCCGAAAAGAGCGGCATGGAAGATACCGATAACCTAGAGTTGTTGCTGGATGAGGCGATTACCCGTGAAGTGCCGGTTTTGGAAAAGGGCTTGGCAATCATCAAGTTGATTGCTGCTATCGGTCCGTTATTGGGCTTGCTGGGTACGGTGACTGGTATGATTGTTACGTTCCAAACGATTAGTTTGTACGGCTCCGGCGACCCAAAGCTGATGGCAGAAGGGATTTCACAAGCCTTAGTTACTACCGTGCAAGGGCTTTGTGTTGCCATACCGTTACTGTTTTTGCATAGCATTGTCGCGGCACGTAGCCGGACTTTGGTGCAAATCCTGGACGAGCAAACCGCCGGATTAATCAGTCGCAGGGCTGGTAAGTAATTATGCTTTCAATTTTTACCTTACTGGAGTCACTTCGTAGCTTCATCAACACTGGCGGCGATGTCCTTTGGGCAATTTTAATCACCTCTATATGCTTATGGACACTGGTTGTGGAGAGGTTTGTTTTTTTTAGATGGATATACCCAGAACGTAAATCGCACTGGCTGGGACAATGGAATACCCGAAGCGATAGGGCATCGCAACACGCGCTGTATATCAGGGAAAGCATTATCTCCGAAGCCAAGCAAACCATGACCAAATCGTTGCCGATTATTAACATGCTTATTTCCTTATGTCCGTTATTGGGATTGTTGGGTACGGTGACGGGCATGATCCATGTTTTTGATGCGATGTCCGTGAGCGGAACCAGCAATGCACGAGCAATGGCCTCCGGTGTATCGCAAGCGACCATCCCGACAATGGCAGGGATGATGATAGCGATAGGTGGGTTGTATTTCAGCAAACGCATCGAAGAGCGTGTCAGTGAGGAAACCCATCACTTGACCGATTTATTAATTTATCACTAGGTTCGGAAAGAGGCATAGACATGCGCCGTAAAAGTAGCAGGTCATCGACTGACCAAAATGCAGAACTCGATATGACACCGATGCTAGACATCGTGTTCATTATGTTGATCTTTTTTATCGTTACGGGTTCGTCGGTTAAAGAATCCGGTATTGATGTCAATCGACCGCAAGCCCAGTCGGGAGAGCGTAAAGAACAGGCGAGCATTATCATTGCGATCAGCCCTAATGGTGAAGTGACGCTGGATAAGCATGTTGTCGATATTCGCGCAGTTAGGGCGAATATTGCCCGCTTACATGCCGAAAATCCTTTGGGATCGGTAGTCATTACCGCAGACCGAGAAACCAAGACGCAAGCCTTAGTTGCAGTCATGGATCAGGTACGTTTGGCTGGAATCAAAAATGCGGCGATAGCCACGGAATCGGTAACTGAGTGAAATACCTGGGGTTAGCATTGACTTGCGGAATTCTAATTTCGCTGGGTTTATTTTGGTTGATGCAGCTTATGCTGACCAGTAACCCACAAGCCATCAAAAAAACCGACAGCCTGAATATGATGGAATTTGTTCGGCTGAAACGTGAACCGCCTAAACCTAAGTCCAAGAAGCCACCTGAAAAAAAGGTGTTGGCGATTCAAGGCGGTAAAACAGAACCCAAAAAACAGGCACAACAATCGCAAAAAATAAGCAAGTCACAGAAAGCACCCATAGCCAAACAAATCGCACTCAAGAAGGAGATCGCGCCTAAGCTCGATATTCCCGAGAAAGCGATGGGATCAGAGCCGACGGTCAGTCAGCCTAGTGTTCTTGGAGGAGAGAAAAATGGCAATGCGAGTGGTGGCGGCAAGGGCAGCGGTACAAGTTCGGGTAATGGCGGTACTGGCAAGGGAAGTGGAAAAGGCAATGGTAAGGGTGCTGGAGCAAGCTCTGGACTAAGCGCCCTAAAGCGCGTCGAACCTAAATATCCGGCACGAGCCATGAGCCGCCGGATTGAAGGCTGGGTTAAGGTTGAATTTACCGTGACGACGACAGGGTCAGTTAGAAATGCTCATGTCACCGTAGCTGAACCTTCTGGCATTTTTGACGAAGCGACACTTAATGCAATCGGTCAATATCGCTTTAAACCTGAAGTGATTGACGGTGTTGCAACTGAACGCAAAGGAGCTCAAAAATTCAGCTTCAAATTCAATAAATAAGCGGCAACTGGCTAACGTATAGCCTTTAGGTTCTCATTTTCGTATATACGTACTTTTTTCCAGCCAGCAAATGCTTCGTCGCGGAAAGGGAGGTCATTGTCGATGGCGTATTCGTAGCAGCTTCTAAACAAACGGGCAGTACGAAAGGCATGTAATTCATCATCGGCGGTAACAATCTCTACATTGCCTACCTGAAAGGTCTTGTTTCTGGACTTGCCATTATCTACCCAAAACACGGTATAGCAAAGGTAGCTTTTATTTTTGCGATGATCGAATTTAATCGTCCTAGAAACCCCAGTAACACCCGTGGTGGTTTTATTTTTCGGCGGTTTGAGGAATCGGGTCTTGCTACCTTTAAGTGCGACCAACATCTGGTCACGCCAAGTGACGGCGGCTTTTAGCGATTTGGTTTTATTCCCCCACAGTTTATGGGAAAAATAACGGCTGCTTTCTTTGCCGCGTCTGACAATACGAACCTGGTAACCGAACACATCGGGTTCTGTGACATGCTTAACTTTTGCCATACTACAGTCTCAAAAAATCCAAGTAACATCGAAGCTATGTTGCAATGCCAGAAGTCTTTGTTAAGGCTAAGTAATAGTAATGCAAAATTTGTAAGCTTACAATTGCAAATTATCGCTTAAGTGTAAAGAAATGCAAGCGAATTTTGTATGCCAAGACAATTGATGACTAATCTGGTGTAAAATGATTCACATACCCCTTGTGCGAATGCACTAAAAGGCGGTCGGTACAATTAATACCCCTTTGTTTTTTAGCTAACCTGGAGATATTTGATGAGCGTTCTAGTCGGTAAACAAGCCCCTGATTTCACCGTTCCAGCCGTTTTGGGAACTGGAGAAATCGTCGATTCATTCAGCTTTTCTTCTGCGACCAGCGGAAAATATGCGGTTGTGTTCTTTTATCCGTTGGACTTTACTTTTGTATGCCCTAGTGAATTGATTGCGTTAGATCACCGTATGGCCGAATTCACTAGCCGTGGCGTTGAGGTGATTGCGGTTTCTATTGACTCACACTTTACCCATAATGCTTGGCGCAACACTCCGATCAACAAAGGCGGCATTGGTCCTGTCACGTATACAATGGCAGCGGATATGACCCATAGTATCTGTAAGGAGTATGACGTTGAAGCTGTGCCACCTGGCGTTGCTTACCGTGGCACTTTCCTGATTGATAAAAATGGTATGGTGCGTCATCAAGTCGTTAATGATCTGCCATTAGGCCGTAATATGGATGAATTATTACGAATGGTCGATGCCCTGCAATTTTTTGAAGAACACGGTGAAGTCTGCCCAGCAGGCTGGAAAAAAGGCGACGCAGGCATGAATGCCAGTCCCGCTGGTGTTGCTGAATATTTAGACAAACACTCCGACAAACTGTAACAAGCCATCAGAGTTTCAAGTGACGCATTGCATTTATGCAATGCGTCACTCATTGTTAGTTACTGGCGCTGAGATTGCTCAGTAATTTCCGCCTAATAAAATAGGCAGCAAGCAGCCCGACCAAAGTTGGGATTTGGGTAATAACAATAACTGCTGTGCTTTTTTTAGCTACCGCCGCTGTTAATGCTTTAACCAAGGTCAGATCCACTATAAGCCAAGTAATCAAGTAGCCGATTAGTCCGATAGTCACCCATTTTGCTGGCGATTCACCCACCTTATTAGCCGTCATATAAAACCAAATACCAATGCCGAGTGTGGCCAGTTTTGCTAAAAGTAACATGTTTTCTCCTCTCCAAAGTAATTATGATAAATTTATTGAAATTCAGCCTATGGCTTGAATTTTACAATTATTAATGAATTTATTCACTTGCTTGTTATCCTATTTCTTTATCTTTACAACACTACTTATATTACCTCAATTTTACCTGCCAAAACCGGAAGAGACTTTTGCGAAAAATAACTAAATATGTGTTAGTTGGCTGCTTGGTATTTCTATTAGTCCTCGTCATTGCTGTTTGCCTAATGCTTTTTATGGTTAATCCCAATGACTATAAAACCGATATTGCAGCTTTGATTAAAAATAAGGTCGGACGTGATGTCGCGTTTGAGGGTGATATTACGGTGTCCGTATTCCCTTGGGTAGGCTTGAAAACTGAAAAAATGCTG
>SHZQ01000103.1 GCA_009695535.1 Methyloglobulus sp. | reverse complement strand
GTTTATTTATATGCTTACGACTCAGTCAAGGACGCTAAGCATTCCATACAAAAATACTTGGATTGGTATAATCAGGAAAGACCTCATTCAAATCTGAATAGACTGACTCCCGATGAAGCCTATTATGGTTTGTTGTCACCATTAAAAAAAGCAGCTTAATATAATGACAGGTATTTACTTATAAATTGATAATGTCTGTTTAAGCAATTGGGGTCAGTTCTGTTGCTGATAATAATCAGCCGCCGCAAATACGGGGAATTGCGCCAATAACAAGGTCAAAAACAGCGTGGCTATTGTGATTTGTCTGAATGAGGTCATGTTGAATCCTGTAAATCAGTTTTTGATGAGGATCAATATAGCAGAGCTTTTATTATTTACCTTTTCAAAGCTTTGGCAAATGCACTCGCCATCGAACTTTGGGGCTGCACGGCTTGTTGCTTAGGCTTAAGGACAGCTTTTTGCGTGGCTTGTTCAGGTTTTGGTTTGTGTTCTTCGGGTGAAACGTCTGATTTCATCGATAAGGAGATACGTTTTCGTGCAACATCAATTTCCAGTACCCGCACATTGACAAAATCGCCCGTTTTAACGGCATCCCTAGGGTCTTTGATGAAAGTGTCGGAAAGATGCGAAATATGCACTAAGCCGTCCTGATGTACGCCAATATCGACAAATGCGCCGAAATTGGCGACATTTGTCACCACGCCGTTTAGCCGCATTCCAGGTTCGAGGTCAGATATTTTTTCTACACCGGATTTGAATTCGACACTTTTGAATTCTGGTCTTGGGTCGCGCCCTGGTTTTTCCAATTCCTTTAAAATATCGGTGACAGTCGGTAAGCCGAAGTTTTCATTGGTGTATTTGGCAGGATCAAGGTTGCGCAGTATTTGGCCTTGCCCGATTAAATCACGGATGGATTTTCCGGTATCTTTAATGATAGCTTCGACCACTGGATACGCCTCTGGGTGTACTGATGAAGCATCCAAGGGGTTATCGCCATTCGTAATACGTAAAAAACCAGCGGCCTGTTCGTAGGCTTTCTCACCTAAACGCGGTACTTTTTTGAGTTGCGTGCGATTGCCAAATGCGCCGTTTTCATTGCGGAAAGCGACGATATTTTCGCTTAAAGTTGCCGATAAGCCCGATACTTGCTTGAGCAAGGCGACCGATGCGGTGTTAACGTCCACGCCCACGGCATTCACGCAATCCTCTACGACATTATCCAGCCCACGGGCTAACTGGGCTTGGTTGACATCGTGTTGATATTGCCCAACCCCAATGGCTTTTGGGTCGATTTTGACCAATTCTGCCAACGGGTCTTGCAAACGTCTGGCAATGGATACCGCGCCGCGTATCGAAACATCCAGGTCGGGAAATTCTTTTGCCGCCAGTTCTGATGCCGAATAGACTGATGCACCAGCTTCTGACACGGTAATTTTCCTAAAATTAAGGTCTTTATGCAGCTTCATGACATCAGCAACCAGTTGGTCGGTTTCCCTGGATGCTGTGCCGTTACCGATGCTGACCAGATCAACTTTGTGCTGCTGAATGAGCTTGGCTAAGGTGGCAATTGATTGATCCCATTGGTTTTTAGGCTGATGTGGATAAATGGTGTCGTAAGCCAATAATTTTCCGGTGGCATTGACAATGGCGGCTTTAACTCCGGTGCGAATGCCAGGATCTAGCCCCATCGTGGCTTTTTCTCCAGCGGGCGCTGCCAGCAGCAAGTCCTTCAAATTACTAGAGAATACCTTGATAGCTTCCAGCTCGGCGGCTTCCCGCAAACGTAACTTTAAGTCCAAGTCTATGCGCGTGAACAACTTGATTTTCCAGGCATAACGCGCTGTTTCAGCCAACCAGGCTTCGGCAGGCTGGCGGGTATCGGTGATCGAGAGTCGTTTTGCAACTAACTGGATGCAGTAGTCATGTCCGATTTGTTCGTCTTGCTCCGGCGACAGGTTAAGCGACAAGATGCTCTCGTTGCGACCACGGAATAACGCCAAAGCGCGATGCGAAGGGATTTTGTTGATGGCTTCTTGGTAATCAAAATAATCGGTAAATTTGATGCCTTCCTGCTCTTTTCCTTTAACAACAGTGGCGTGGATTAAGCCTTTTTGCCAGACGTGTTCCCTGAGATTAGCCAACAGTTCTGCCTCTTCAGACAGCCGTTCCATAATGATTTGCCGCGCACCTTCCAACGCGGCGGCGGCATCGGCAACGCCCAGTTCAGCATTGATATAACTGGCGGCGAGTTGTTCTGGAATGACTGTACGATCAGCCATAATGGCATCAGCTAAAGGCTCAAGACCTGCTTCCCTGGCGATTTGCGCTTTGGTGCGGCGTTTGGGTTTGTAGGGTAAATAGAGATCTTCCAGCAAGGTTTTGGTATCAGCAGCAAGTATCGCTGCTTCCAATTCTGGCGTGAGTTTGTCTTGAGAAAGAATGCTGGCAAGAATCGACTCGCGGCGGCTATTGAGTTCGCGCAGATAGCTCAACCGTTCCTCCAGATTGCGAAGCTGCGTGTCATCCAAGCCTCCTGTGACTTCTTTTCGGTAACGGGCAATAAACGGTACGGTAGAGCCTTCATCCAGCAACCGCACGGCAGCTTGCACCTGCTTGGTGTTGACCGATAATTCCTCGGCGAGTCGTTGTATTACATCCATTTCATTAATTTGTCTGTTGGCAAGAGGGCATTGTAGCAATATGTAATGAGATAAAAAGGCTTTTCGTGTAAGCTTTCTTTAACTTGTCGGCTTGTTTTAACTTAGCGCGTTGACAAGGAACGCGGCTGTATTTGCACAATACCATAGGACTTTATGAAAGCAAGAGATAGGCGGCACGGATTGGTCGTAGTCAACACCGGCGAAGGCAAAGGCAAGTCGTCCAGCGCTTTGGGTATGGTGTTTCGAGCCGCAGGCTGGGATATGAAAGTCTGCGTTATTCAGTATATTAAAGGCCAGTGGCAAACCGGCGAGCAAAAAGCCGCGACTCATTTCGACAATATCGAATGGCACGCGCTAGGTGACGGCTTCACCTGGGACACCAAAAATCCAGAACAAGACATCAAGACCAGCCGCGAAATCTGGAAATTCAGCAAACAAAAAATCCTGTCTGAAGAATTTGATGTGGTCTTACTGGATGAAATCAATTATTGCTGCGGCTACAACTGGATAAGTGGAGAAGAAATCGCCGATTTTATTCTCAATCATAAACCGCGTTGGCTGCATTTAATTATGACGGGGCGTAATGCCGCACCCGAAGTCATTGCAGTGGCGGATACCGTGACGGAAATGACCAAAATCAAACATGCTTACGAGCAAGGCATTATGGCGGAGCAAGGCATTGAATTCTAATCAGTTTGAAGGCCGCATTAGGTGATATGTAAGGTGTAATGCGAACATCATGCTTTTGAATTTACCGAAGAATTTGGTACGAACGCTGGTAATTTCATCAATCTTTGATCTAAATCAACTAATTCAGCGGTTTCATTATCAAGCTTGATTGCTGTAGCTGGGCAATAGGCATAGAATCCAAGTGTGCTATCAGACAAATCGTAATAACCATAATGAGGTAGGAAAATGCCAGAAGAAGAAACAAAAGAAAAAATGTCGGAAACCGCTAAGTTAGCGATAGCCATCGTAGGTGCAATTCTAGTGGGATTCGCGCTGGTTTGGCTTAATAATCAGCAATCAACCGAACAGAAAGAATCCTCCGCAATGGTCAGGAATTATTTTAACTTGCAAACTATGGCAACAGAAGCCTGCCCTACAGCCATTAAGGACGCAACAGGGGAGCAGGTGTATTTCCCGTCCTCAACTGAAAGCGATAAAGATAGCTATATCACCTTGAAGTGGGTGGGTGAGAATAAAGGCGGGTTTAAAAAAGCATCTTGCACCATAAGGTCTGTTATGGGGGGTATTTCCGAGTTAATTATTGATGATAAGGCCATTATTCAGAGAAAATCTAAATAACTCTACGCTGAATTATCCAAAGCATCGGATAATCAGCATTCAAATCGAGAAATATTCACTCGTTTGGGTAGTAGCATTTTGAATGCGCTTTATCATGCTATTCAAGGGACAGCTACTCAAATATTGACTTGCAATCAAACACGGGTACAACGTGAATGGATTCATAAAATAAATCCGCGTTTTTGAAGTCGCGTTTTATGGGTATCTCGCAAAAACGCCAAAATAGCTAACAAAATATAATTCAAGCTTACCTTCCTGGATCAGCCAATGTTGGTCAGCGCAGTAACAGCCAGTATCACAGGCCTATAATTAAATTATTTTTATGACAAAACCAGTACTAAAAGGGTTTTTAAAAACGTGGAAAGAAGACCGAGGGTTTGGCTTTATTACCCCCGATAACGCAGGCAGGGATGTGTTCATACATATTTCCTCGCTCGGAGACACAGCGCGTCGCCCCGTACCTGGCGATATTATTTATTATCAAGTAGCAAGAGATAAGCAGGGCAAATTCAGGGCGGTTAATGCCAGTATTGAGGGCGTTAACGCGCAACATTCCAATACAAACAGCCCTAATAAAGAAAAAACCAGTTTGAAATGGGTTGCAGCAGCACTGGGCTTGTTGGTTATAGCTTCGGTAGCAGGGTTTATGTATCTTCGTGCTAGTGGATTAGTTTAAAAACTAAACCCGTACACGGGCAAAATAGCTAAGGATTATCGTCGATGACTGATTCACAAAAATGGCTGGTGCTGGCATTAGTCACCTTCGGCGGTTGGCTGATTTATCTATTATCGCCCGTGTTAATGCCGTTTGTGTTTTCCGCCATTCTTGCCTATTTAGGCGATCCGCTTACCGACAGGTTAGAACAACGCCGCTTATCCAGAACCCAGTCGGTGCTGGTCGTATTTTCGGTCATGTCACTGGTATTTGCGCTGGTGTTATTCTTGTTGATACCGCAATTGGAAGTCCAGATTACCAACTTCCTGGGCAATTTGCCTGCTTATGCCGATAAGATTAATGGTGTCGTATTACCTTGGCTGGAACAGCGTTTTGGCATTGCACTAAAACCTATCGAAATAGACGAGCTCATCACTCTCGTTAAAAACCATTGGCAAAAAGCCGGTGGTATTGCCGCTACCACGATGAGCTCGCTTTCGCATTCCGGTGGCATCATCGTCGGTTTTTTGATGAACTTAGTGCTAATTCCCGTCGTTACCTTCTATTTGCTGCGCGATTGGGACATCCTGGTTGCCAAGATTTACGGTCTGTTGCCAAGACGGATTACACCTACCACGGCCAAACTTGCTGGCGAAGTTGATACCGTACTATCGGCATTCCTGCGTGGGCAGTTCTACGTTATGTTGGCGTTAGGCTGCATTTATAGCTTAGGGCTTTGGATAGTCGGGTTGGATTTGGCCTTGCTAATCGGAATGCTGGCAGGATTAGTCAGCTTCGTGCCTTACCTGGGGGCTATCGTTGGTATCGTCGTCGCGTGTACCGCTGCGCTGGTGCAGTTTCACGAATTAACCCAGCTAGTACCCGTCGCTGTGGTGTTTTTGATCGGTCAGTCTTTAGAAGGCACAGTACTCACCCCAAAACTGGTCGGTGACAAAATTGGCTTGCATCCTGTTGCAGTGATTTTTTCCGTGATGGCGGGTGGTCAATTATTTGGATTTTTAGGGATTTTGCTCGCCTTGCCTATTGCGTCTATCATCATGGTATTCCTACACCATATACATGATATTTATAGGGATAGTGAGTTTTATGGCAAGGGATGATGTAGATTGTCATGTTTAAAGACGTGGATGTGGTAAATCGAATTCCCCCGTTATTGCCTTAAAAAGCACTGAAACATTGGTCTTTTTTGTAGCCGAGTTCGCCGCCAATTGTTTAAGTGGAATCAACAATCGCTGTCCCAGTGAAATAGTTTGCCGACGGTTAAGCTTATTGGTTTCGCGTAAAGCTTCCTCACTCACTCCGTGATTTTCTGCAACCACTTTTAGCGACTCGCCTTTATCAAGATAATACGCCGCTAAGTAATCTGCGCCTGCCGCATTAGCTGTTTTTGCCGCATTACCTGCTGAATCTGGCTTAACGCCAATCGTCATTGCTTGTCCTTGTGGAGAAGACCACTGTTGCTGTTCATTTAGATTAATCGCCAGCAAAGGTGTTTGAGAAGCTGTCCAATTAGGTTCAGGAAACAACGCCAGCTCCTCGAAAAAGTGTAATGCGTATTTCCTCAGCATTATGCGATTGCGCCATAAAAGCCAAGCTTTGGTGCAGTAAGTTAGTATTGCTGATCGGCATCAACAAACTAAATGATTTGAATTCTGGGGGAGTCGCTTTAAGGTAGGCCGAATTCAATGAACTAAACTGATCTGGATTGAAATCAGCGAGCTTGGCAACCGTTCGTAAATCCTTACTTGCTAAATGCTTAATATCAGTTTCATGGTCGATATGCACTTTAATAAAATACGTTTCATTGACGATAGGTCTTAATTTCAAACCATAAGCACTCGGATTTGCAAATATAC
>SHZQ01000102.1 GCA_009695535.1 Methyloglobulus sp. | reverse complement strand
GCATAAATTTGAATTTCAAGCGGTATATGATTTTTCTGAAATCAAGCAAGCAATGCCTTTAGAAATCTACTTTAACCAAGCCCATAATCGGCTTTACGTCACCACCGCAAACCCTGGCGCATTGAATATATTCGACATCAGCAGTAAAACAAAACCGAGGTTAATCAAATCAATTCCAACAGCGGGTGGCCGCGCATCATGTCGGCATATCGCCTGATGAAAAATACGCTTTTGTACAAAACAGTTTTTTGAACTTGCCCAAGATGGATGACGGTTCGATTTCCGTGATTGATTTACAAAAAATGGTAAAGAAAGCCAGCATAGACACCCTAAAAAACCGAGGCTTTAATCCAAACTGTATTTTGATGTTGCCGCAATGGTATTCAGATATTGCGCATTAAGTAGTTAAAAATCAATTATTTGTAAGGAATTTAACTAATTTTACGGAGTTATCATCCCGTTTGATAATTTCCAATGGATAGCCATGCAGCTTAATGCTCGTACCCGCTTCCGGTATCGTTTCCATAAATTCTATTATCAGTCCATTCAGCGTCTTCGGACCTTCAATCGGCAATTCCCATTGCATAAAGCGGTTAAGTTCGCGCACTGTGATGTTGGCATCCACTACGTGACTACCGTCATTTTGCACCCTAACCTGGGTATCATAGGTGATGATTTCGCCGACTATCTCCTGCAATAAATCATCCATTGTCACCAAGCCATGAACATCACCGTATTCATCCACGACGAGACCAACACGGACTTTATCTGCTTTAAATGCCAGCATCTGTGAATGCACAGGCGTGGTATCAGGGATAAAAACAGGTTTACTCAGCAAATTAATGATCGTCTGCTTGTCAAAATCTTCATGATTGATAAGTATCAATACTTTACGTAAGTGCAAAAAGCCAATAATGCGGTCTATGCTTTTCTTGTAAACCGGTAAGCGGGTGTGTGGGCTGGTTTTTATTTGGTTGATTATGTCTTTCAGCGGTAATTCCAGATCTATGCCCACGATTTCATTGCGCGGGGTCATGATGTCTTCGACTGTTGCCGATTCAAGCTCCAATATGCCCATCAACATTTTTTGGTATCGGTGCGGCATGATGCCTTCGGCTTCGGCGATAACGACCTTTAGCTCGTCTTTGCTGAGTGTTTCCAGGCCGTGTTGTTTGACATCTACCTGAAACAATCGCAGCAGTAAGCTAACAAAGATGTTGACGAATTCGATGACTGGGTAAAACAGCCTCAGCAAAGGAACATAAACCCAGGCGGAAGGAAAAGCGATGGTTTCAGGTTTTACGGCAGCATAAGTTTTGGGAGTGGCTTCAGAAAAAATCAAGGTCACCAAAATCAGAATCCCATCAGCTATCAGCACGGCACTTTCGTGTCCTGGATAAAGCCGGATGGCGATGATGGTGACGACGGACGCGGCAGCCGTGTTGACGAAGATATTGCCCAGCAAAATCATGCTCAATAAGCGATCAGGGCGTTGCAATAACCTTTGGGCTTTAAGCGCACCTTTATGTTTGAGCTTGACTAAATGCCTTAGCCGATAACGGTTTAAGGCCATTAATGCCGTTTCTGAGCCGGAAAAAAAAGCGGAAAGCAGCAGCATAGCGGCGAGTATGCCAAACAGCATACCCAAGGTCATATCGTTCAAAGCAGTCTCTGTGAGTGAAAAACTGGTCTAGTGTCTACTAAGTGGAAAAATTGTCAAGCGGTGATGGAAGTCGGAGGGTTTTGTTATGGATTATTGCACTTCAGCCGGATGATCAACATGAGCGCCCGACATTGAATTTATTCCCCCAACAAACTAAGCACAACTTCCTGCGCTTTCTGTTGATTGATTTTAAAGCCGCGCATTTCCAGTACGCCTTTTATATTCAAAGAGATAATGAGGTATAGCGCATCGGGATAAGTGGCGGCTTCCAGGTCGTGAATAGAGGGTTGTGCGGGTGCTTTCGGGTGGGAATGGTAAATGGCGAACAGTTCTTCGCCTTGATTTCGCATGTCGCTCATCGCGGCAATTTGTTGTTTGGCATCCAGCAAAAAACGCTGCTGCGGTTGTTCGGCAATGTTGCTTATGGGGTAGCAAGTACTGGGAATGCCGTTTTTGCCGCCGACGAGGCCGCATATTTCGTAATCGGGCGATAATTGCGCCAGATGCAATAGCTGATTGGTCAGTTTACGGGGTATTTGGGTTTCGGTGGTTTGGAGCATATTAATTCCTTAGAGATTGCCAAACATAACGCTGGGTTTGGGGGCATTGTAAAAGTTTTTTTAACGCGGCGGTAGGAATTGTCCTGAAGTAACACGTGGCTGTCCTGCTAAATCGGTATGAGTTTGAACATTACAGTAATCCATTATTTTAAATAGGCTTTGCAGGTCTTCCTGTTGCTTATAACCATGCTCAACCAGCAAAAAACCGCCGATTTCAAGCCTGTTACGGGCGGTTTCGGCAATTATTTTTATATCACTTAATCCGTGTTGGGCAGAAATTAGCGCAGTTTTCGGCTCAAAACGTAAATCACCTTGTTTTAGGTGATCATCATCTTCCGATAAGTACGGCGGATTACTAACGATAAGATCAAATTTGCCATCTGGAACACTATCAAACCAGTTACTTTGATAAAACTGGATGTGTTCGACCTTATGTTTAGCGGCATTCATCTTTGCGATATGTAAAGCGGTTGGGCTAATATCGGTCGCGCTGACATTGATATGTGGACGTTCTGCGGCAAGTGTGATGGCGATAATGCCAGAGCCTGTACCTAGATCTATGATTCTGCAAAATTGGTTTGCTGGAATCAGTGCTAAACTGAGTTCGATAAGCAATTCGGTATCTGAGCGGGGAATCAACACATCCGGCGACACTTGAAAATCCTGCGACCAAAATTCTCGCTTGCCCGTGATATAAGCGATGGGTTTGCCTTGTTGTCTTTGCTGCAATAAGTGCTTAAAAGCGGCTATTTGCTCAGGATGTAGCGCTTTATCCGGCCAAGTACGCAGATAAGTTCGTTCCTTACCCAATACGGTGCAAAGCAGGACTTCCGCATCCAGCAGTGCTGAATCTGATGCCGTTTGTAGCGACGTTACAGCTTCTGCTAACACCGATTTGATGCTTTGCACAGCGGTTATTCATCACCCAGTTGTGTCAGCAATTCAGCTTGATGTTCACTTATCAAGGGTTGAACCACATGTTCCAAGCCACCTTGCATGATGTCTTCCAGCTTGTACAAGGTTAAGTTGATGCGGTGGTCTGTCAAGCGGCCTTGCGGGTAATTGTAAGTGCGGATGCGCTCTGAACGGTCACCGCTGCCCACTTGTAGCTTGCGATTAAGGGACTGTTCGGCATGGTGTTTTTCCTGCTCGGCGGACAGCAAACGGGATGCCAATAAGGACATGGCTCGTGCGCGGTTTTTGTGTTGCGAGCGTTCGTCCTGGCATTCGACGACCACGCCAGTGGGGATGTGGGTGATGCGGATGGCAGATTCGGTCTTGTTAACGTGCTGACCACCCGCACCGGATGAACGGTAGGTATCAACCTTAAGATCAGCCGGATTGATGTCGATAGCATCAACTTCTGCAACTTCTGGCATGATAGCAACCGTGCAAGCGGATGTGTGGATACGACCTTGTGATTCGGTTTCTGGTACGCGTTGTACACGGTGTGTGCCGGATTCAAATTTGAGTTGCGAATATACATCGCGCCCCGAAACACGCAGGATGATCTCCTTATAACCGCCGTGTTCGCCCTGATTTTCGCTGATGATTTCGGTTTGCCAGCCTTTTCTTTCCGCATAGCGTTGGTACATGCGTGAGAGGTCGCCTGAGAAAATCGCAGCTTCGTCGCCACCCGTGCCAGCCCTGACTTCGAGGAAGATATTACGGGTATCGTTAGGATCTTTCGGGAGCAGCAGGACTTGCAGCTCATGGTCCAGATTTTCGATGATTTTCTCGGCTTCGGCAACTTCCTCCTTAGCTAATTCCCGTAATTCTGGGTCACTGTCATTAGCCATTTCAACAGCCGAAGCCTTTTGAGCCAGGGCTTTGACGCGTTTTTTGTAGACTTCAACCAATGGAGTAATTTGCGCGTATTCCTGGCTTAAGGCACGGAATTTGTTCTGGTTATTTTGAATGCTAGGCTCAGATAGTAACGCCGCTATTTCATCGTAGCGTTCGCAAAGGCTTTCTAATTTGAGTTGTATGGAAGGTTTCATCAAGATTTGTTCAGTTTAAAAATTTCGTGTGCAGCCGCAATCACATCATGTCTTTCATTAGCAGCAGCATCACGAATTTGGGTGCTGGGCGTATGAATAAGTTTGTTAGTCAGGCTGTAAGCCAGACGTGTCAGTGCTTCTTCGGGCGTACTACCATTTTTTAATAACGCCAAGGCTTTTTGCAAAGCTTCGTCGCGGGTTTGTTCGGATTGCAAACGGTAGTCGCGTATCGTGGTTTGGGCGTTCTCTGCACGTAACCAGGTCAAAAAATAATCGACTTGGGTGTCGATAATTTCTTCGGCTTGCTCGGCGGAACGGCGGCGCGAATCCATGTTCTGGTCGATGGTGTTTTGCAAATCATCAACTGTATACAGGTACACATCCCTAAGTTGCTCGACTTCCGCTTCAATGTCGCGGGGAACGGCAAGGTCTACCATAAACATCGGCTTATATCGGCGTTTTTTCAAAGCGCTTTCGACGCTGCCTTTGCCCAATATCGGCAATTGGCTGGCCGTGGAGGAAATCACGATGTCAGCATCAGACAAATATAACGGTATATCAGCTAAGGTGATCGCGACTCCGTTAAATTGTTCGGCTAGGGCTTGTGCCTTGGCAAAGGTTCGGTTGGCGATAATAATGCGGCCTATGCCTTGTTGGCGTAAATGTCTCGCAGTAAGCTCGATAGTTTCGCCAGCACCGATTAATAATGCAGTTTGTTCTCTAAGGTTGTCATTAATTTGCTGGGCAAGTTGCACGGCGGCAAATGCAACCGAAACGGGGCTGGAGCCGATTGCGGTATCGGTGCGGACTTTTTTGGCAGCAGTAAAAGTTTGCTGGAAAAGTCTGCCTAAATGCTTCCCTAAAGTACCGGCTTCACAGGCTGATTGGTAAGCCGACTTCATTTGACCGAGTATTTGTGGCTCGCCCAAGATCATGGAATCCAGGCCGCAAGCCACTCGAAACATGTGCCGGATTAGCTGGCTATCAGCATGAGTGTATAAATAGGGTTTAAAGCTAGCGACATCAATTTTTTTCGTTTGTGCCACCCAATCGATTAGGAATTGCTCATTTGCGGTGGTGGTGGTGCAGTAGAATTCGGTGCGGTTACAGGTCGAAAGAATGGCGGCTTCGCTGATTTCACGGACTTGCCGTAATTCTTTTAAGGACGCAAATAAGGTGTCGGCAGGGAATGACAGACGCTCGCGGATGGCAACTGGCGCGGTGTTATAGTTGATTCCGACGGCTAAAAGTGTCATGAGCTAAAAAAATGAACGGATTGTGCAAATTGTAACAGATTTGGAAAAGAGGATTGAGTTGGACTCCTTAAGTGAGTGTTTTCAACAGACTATTACACAAAAAAGGTTTGCTTAATGGAAAAAGGATACGATGATCTGCTCAAGAAAGAATTATTGTTTATGAATGACAGCAGCATTTTAAATATTTAGTAAGTATCTGCTTAACTGTACAATAGTGTCAAAATAAATTAACAGTCTGAACCAATTGGGATTTCTGCTAATCTATGCGGGATATTTTGTGAATTAAAGATAGGATCATCTGTGTCAATTTTAAGATTGTTTTCAGTTATTCCCCTCATTTTTCTTGCGGCTTGTGCGATTGCGCCGGAGCAGACTGGCACACCTAACGCGGCTGAAAAATCAGTTGGGTTAAGCAAGCCACTGAGTAAAAGTGAACATAAGGAAGATAAAACTCCCATTGATCCCGACGTGCTGTTTGTGTTGATGACGGCGGAAATTGCCGGACAACGAGGCCAGTATGATGTTGCCTTGGAAGGCTATCTGGAAGCCGCAAAGCGCGTCCATGATCCACGGCTTACCGAACGCGCAGCAATGATTGCCATGTACATGAAAGATAGCAATAAGACCAATGAAGCTGTCTCTTTGTGGCTGAAACAAGATCCCAAAAATCTTTCAGCCAGAAAAATAGCAGCCCTTTCTGCACTAAAATATGAAAATAAACAACAGTCTGTTGAACAGTTGGACGGGCTTTTAAAGCAAGATCCAGCCGGTTTTGAAAAAATCTTGTTTGAATTGGCTGGCGCATTACAAAAAGACGGCAGCGTCCCGTTTATCTACGAAGTGATGGAAACTTTGTCGGTAAAGCATCCCGATCAAGCATCGATTTACTTTATCCAGTCTTTGCTGGCTGCGGATATGAAAGATAAGGGCTTAGCAGAGAGGAAAATAGAACGTGCCTTAAAATTACAGCCAGATTGGGGTAAGGCTTTGATTTTGCAAGCGCAAATGGCGTTTTACGCAGAAGATTTCAATCGCGCAGAAAGCTTGTTGCGAAATGCCGCACTTAAGTA
>SHZQ01000101.1 GCA_009695535.1 Methyloglobulus sp. | reverse complement strand
TGGACGGCCTGCCTTGGCCTTGGGGGTAGTTGCTTTGCGAAGGCACTGTCCAATTCCGGCCAGGGATCACCTGCACCAAGCGCAGCAGCGGGTCATGGGGATCAAGTTGCAGCAACAGGTCGGTACCCAAGAAGTTGGTCTGGTGGCCTGTGCTTGAGAGCATTAACATGTCTTGATCCTTATTGACCGAGAAACAAGGGCTTATTTTATCATTTCCGGTCGATTGGTTGTGCCTTATGTTGACAAATAGTTATATGATTCAATTGGATGATGCGGTTTT
This sequence comes from Methyloglobulus sp., assembly GCA_009695535.1. Classification (GTDB taxonomy): domain Bacteria; phylum Pseudomonadota; class Gammaproteobacteria; order Methylococcales; family Methylomonadaceae; genus Methyloglobulus. The sequence goes on along the minus strand of SHZQ01000101.1, from coordinate 6,306 downwards.
CAGGGTTGACTAATTACAGATACGCAACTATCCGTGTGCAATGGCTTTAAAGCGTTTACTAGACTGGCTATTCGTTGGTTTCTGCTAAAACTAAATGATGCGGCTTCTGGCGCAGAAAGGCTTGATAGGTTAGAATCTACCCAACTAATTGAATTGCTGGTTACTATCAAATTTGTGCATGGATACTGAATGAATGCCGTGTTTTTTGAAGCCATGCAGACCATCCAAGAATTTATAATTTATTACAGAGGAGTTTTCTCAGTGAAGAAAACAAAGCAACTATTCGCAGGTCTGATCTTGCTGGTTTCAGGTTTGGGGACTGTGCAAGCGGCTGAGGAGTGTCCGTCGAAGTTGATGGAGGGTAGCGTTTGTCTGCCCAAAGGCTTCCCCGTTGAACCCACGCCGGGCGGGTATACGCTCAATTTGACTGAGGGTCATACGCAGATCAGTCACGATGTTTATGACCTGCACATGCTTATCTTATGGATCTGTGTCCTGGTTGGTATCGGCGTGTTCGGTACCATGTTTTACTCCATCTATCATCATCGTAAATCCAAAGGTCACGTCGCCGAGCAGTTCCACGAAAACACGACTGTCGAAATCATCTGGACCATCATCCCCGCCTTGATCTTGCTGGCGATGGCAATACCTGCCACCAAAACCATGATCGAAATGGACGGTGTGGAAGAATCTGATATGACTATCAAAGTCACTGGCTGGCAATGGAAATGGGAATACGAATATTTAGGTCATGACATTCGCTTCTTTAGCAGCTTAGATCATGCCAGTAATATGGCGAGGCAATTAGATTCAAATACCGACCCGCGTTCTGTTGCTCACTATTTACTGCGTGTTGATGAGCCTTTAGTTATCCCCGTCAACAAAAAAATTCGTTTCGTATTCACGGCGGCTGATGTATTGCATTCCTGGTGGGTGCCAGATCTGGGTTGGAAAAAAGATGCCATCCCAGGATTTATCAATGAAGCCTGGGCTTCCGTGGATGAGCCAGGTATTTATCGAGGGCAATGTACCGAACTTTGTGGTCGAGATCATGCCTTTATGCCTGTGGTCGTGATAGCGATGGAGCAAGGAGATTACGATGCCTGGGCAACCCAAAAGCACGAGCAAGAATGCAAGGCAAAAAGCAATGTCGATATGTCACATGATGACTTAGTCGCCAAAGGTGCTGAAATATATGAAAAAAATTGCAGCACTTGCCACATGCCGGACGGTGATGGTATTGCTGGTGCGTTCCCAGCATTAAGGGGTAGTGCTGTAGTCAATGGCGATATCAATGCTCAAGCATCATTGGTGTTGAATGGTAAAAATGCCATGCCCGCCTTTGGTAAACAGCTTTCCGCCACTGAATTGGCTGCCGTCATCACATACACACGTAATGCTTTGGGCAATGCTAAAGGTGACGAAATTCAGCCAAAAGCAATTAAAGCAAAATTGCCTAAATCAGATGATGACGATGACGGTTGCGCGGCTAAACCTGCAAAAACGGATAAAGATGACAAACCAGCAAAAGCGGACGTAGCGGATACAACGGAAGAACCAGCTAAGACATCGGCAGAAAATCCAGGCGCAAGCAAAAAAGCAGTCGAAAAGCCTGAAGAAAGTATTGCCGCAACAAAACCAGCAAGCAAATCACTCAACAATATTGTTGAGCCGGAAGTAATCAAGCCATCAATGAGCAAGCCAAATTGGGCTGACAGCAAAGCCAGTTCTGGTCATACTACCCATACAGCATCGCGCCATGCAGACTTGATTGCCGCAGGGCAGACGGTTTACGAAACTAACTGTACATCTTGCCATCAAAAAGACGGTGGCGGAATGCCACCGGTGTTTCCTGCTTTAACTGGCAGTGCGGTCGTTAAAGATGACATCAAAGCTCAAGTCAATCTGGTCATGAAGGGAAAAGGCAGTATGCCAGCGTTTGGTGGCAAATTAACGCCAGTCGAATTAGCGCAAGTCATCACCTATACCCGAAATGCTTTGGGTAATGCTAATGGCGATGCAATTACCGCAGACCAAATAGAAAAGCTGATGCACGGCAAAGACGAGCCCACTACCGAAACTTCAGCAGCGCCTGAAAACCTTGCAAACAAGATCGAAGAAAAAGACTTGAAAGTGGATGATACCAAGGTAAATACAGTTAAGGAAGCTAAAGCAACAGCGGACGACAAAGCTGCTGCTGTAGCCGGCGAAAAAACCTTAGACGAACTGGTAGCTCAAGGCGAATCGGTCTATGAAAAAACTTGCCAATCCTGTCATCAGCCAGAAGGCGTGGGTATGTCGCCTGTATTCCCTGCTTTAAAAGGAAGTGCGGTAGTAATTGGAAAGATTGATGCACAGATTGAACTGATGCTTAAAGGCAAAGGCATGATGCCCGCTTTCGGCAGTACCTTGAGTGCGGAAGACTTTGCGTCAGTACTCGCATTTACTCGCAACAAGCTAAATGCGACAGGCGATTTTAAGCAGCCTTCTGAGATTGAGGCGTTGCAATCAGCCAATTAAGTGGCTCAGTTTTACGATTTTTGTTTTGCTGCGCAGTGCATAGCACTAGCAGTGATTAATTTAGGATAAAAGAGGAAATGATATGTCTGCCGTTGTAGCTGAACATGATGAACACCACGAGCATGAGCATGACGACCATGATCACGGCCCAGAAAAAGGGTGGCTAAGATGGATCATCACTACCAACCATAAAGACATCGGAACGCTGTACTTATGGTTTGCCCTAGTGATGTTTTTCGTGGGTGGGGCGATGGCGTTGATTATCCGTGCGGAACTATTTCAGCCCGGCTTGTCGTTTGTTGAACCGCAATTCTTCAACTCCATGACCACCATGCACGCGCTGGTGATGATTTTTGGTGCCGTCATGCCAGCCTTTGTCGGCTTGGCTAACTGGATGATTCCGATGATGATCGGCGCACCCGATATGGCGCTGCCACGCATGAACAACATGAGTTTCTGGATGTTAGTGGCGGGTATCCTCTTGCTGTCCAGTACCTTGTTTATGGAAGGTGGCGCACCGGCTGCGGGCTGGACGATGTATCCACCGCTGGTTTTGCAGACTGGCAAAGCGTTACCTTTTGCGATTTTCTCGGTGCATTTGCTGGGTATTTCTTCGATTATGGGCGCAATCAACATTATCGCCACTATCTTCAATATGCGCGCACCTGGCATGACCTTGATGCGGATGCCTATGTTCGTATGGACTTGGGTGATCACTGCATTCCTGTTGATTGCCGTCATGCCAGTGTTTGCGGGTGCAGTCACTATGTTGCTTACCGACAAATTCTTTGAAACCAGCTTCTTTGATGCGGCAGGCGGCGGCGATCCCGTCCTGTATCAGCATATTTTCTGGTTTTTTGGTCATCCAGAAGTGTACATCCTGATTTTGCCAACCTTTGGCATAGCCTCTACAATTATCCCTGTATTTTCCAGAAAACCGCTATTTGGTTATAGCTCAATGGTTTACTTTACTGCATCTATTGCTTTTTTATCGTTTATCGTCTGGGCGCATCACATGTTTACGGTCGGAATGCCGTTGGCGGGTGAGTTGTATTTCATGTATTCGACCATGATTATCGCTGTTCCCACCGCAGGGAAAGTGTTCAACTGGACGGCGACCATGTGGAAAGGGGCGATGACGTTTGAAACGCCAATGCTGTTTTCCATTAGCTTTGTGGTGCTGTTTACGGTTGGCGGTTTTACGGGCTTGATGATGGCGATTGCGCCTTCGGATTTGCAATACCACGACACTTATTTCATTGTTGCCCACTTCCATTATGTCTTGGTGCCTTCTGCGATATTCATGATTATGGCAGGTGGCTATTATTGGTTGCCCAAGTGGACAGGCAATAGGTACAACGAAAAAATCGGGCAACTGCATTTCTGGTTGTCGGCTATTTCGGTCAATATTCTGTTTTTTCCACAGCACTTTTTAGGTTTGGCGGGTATGCCAAGAAGGATTCCCGATTATGCCGTGCAGTTTACTGATTGGAATATGATTTCCAGTATTGGTGGTTTTATATTCGGCTTTAGCCAATTGCTATTCTTGTATATCGTTGTCGATACCATCCGTGGTGGTACGGGCGAAAAAGCAACCAATGAGGTTTGGGATGGCGCACTGCAATACGGCGGTGGCGGCACACAGGGCTTGGAATGGACATTGCCATCTCCACCGCCATACCATACCTTTGCCAAACCACCTGTTATTGTGCCGACTGAGTATCAGCATTAAGCAACTGAATAATAGCTTATAGATATTAATGAATTTAAAAACAAAAAATTGGCTGACTGCATCCATTTTAGGGTTATTGGCAGTTAGCTTCTACTTATTTGCAGTACCCTCAGCGGTTATAGAACATATTCTTAACGCACTAAAAGCTGTTTTTTGATGGATGATGCCTTAAGCCTAAAGCAAAAAAATACCAAAATTGTTAAGATTTTGGTAGTAGTTGTCATCGGTATGTTCGGCTTCGGTTATGCTTTAGTACCACTTTACGATGTGTTATGTGATCTGACTGGACTTAACGGTAAGGCAAAATCGCTGGCGGCAGAAGAAGTTCCGTACAAGGTTGATATGACTAGGGAAATAAACCTTGAATTGATTACATCGTTGAACGAATCAACGCCGATGGAATTTCGTGCTGAAACCAAGCAGTTAAAAGTGCATCCTGGAGAATACTATACCGTGTATTTTTACGGTGAAAACATGACAGATAAGTTATTGAATGCACAGGCAATACCTAGCTTTACGCCGAGTATCGCCGCAAAATATTTTCATAAGGTGGTGTGTTTTTGTCTTGACCAACAAATATTTAAACCGAAAGAATCAAAGCGGATGGCTATGCGTTTTGCAGTAAAGCCAGATTTTCCGAAAGACTTAAAAACCATTACGCTTTCATACACATTTTTTGATAACACCAAAGCCGCAGTGCAAAATTAGAAGAGGAAATTATGTCTACATCGCATGGTTATTACATTCCACATAAAGCAACTTGGCCGGTTATGGTTACCGCTGGTTTGTTCTGCATGTTGGCTGGTTTTGCTAGTTACCTAAATGGCTCATCGTCAGGTGCAACCTTCATGTTTGTCGGGTTCGCAATTTTCATCGTCATGGTAGCGGGCTGGTTTACCCTGCAAGCAAACGAAAGCGAATCAGGCACTTACAATACCCAAGTCGGTATTTCTTTTAGGATGGGCATGATGTGGTTCATCTTTTCAGAAGTCATGTTTTTTGCCGTTTTCTTCGGTGCGCTTTGGTACACGCGTAATTTGTCCGTACCTTGGCTGGGTGGTGAGGGCACGGGTGCGGCGACCAAAGCATTGCTTTGGCCTGATTATGAAACAGCTTGGCCGACAAACGGCCCTTCCCACTTAGGCGGTAAGATTGTCGATGGTAAAAGCAGTGGTGAATTTGAACCGATGGGTGCTTTTGGTTTACCTTTGCTCAACACCTTATTGCTACTATCCAGTGGTGTTACCTGCACCTGGGCGCATCATGGCTTATTGGCAAAAAACCGCGACCAGCTCATTAAAGGCTTGATCGCCACCGTTACTTTGGGATTCTTGTTCGTCCTTTGCCAAGCGACTGAATACCACGAAGCCTATACCGATATGGGCTTGACCTTGGGTTCAGGTATTTACGGCTCGACATTTTTTATGTTGACGGGTTTCCACGGCTTTCACGTCTGCGTGGGTGCAATCATCCTAAGCGTGGTGTTGTTCCGTAGCTGGAAAGGTCATTTCAAACCGGAAAATCATTTCGCTTTTGAAGCTGCGGCTTGGTATTGGCACTTTGTTGACGTAGTGTGGTTGGGCTTGTTTATCTTCGTATACATCATGTGACAAGCAGCGCTATAACGAAAAAAGCACTGTCGTTTTCGACAGTGCTTTTTTTATGACTTGAAAAGTAGCAATGCCGTTAAATGGTTGAAGAAACGAGCTTTTATGTGGCTCACTGCGCGGATTGATATTTGCAACGTAGCAATAACCACTGATAATCGTGGAGATGAGGATGATGCATCAAACTGTTTATATATTAGTCATTAAAACTTTCGCCCTAGGGTAGGTGACTGTTCATCAACTAAAGTAGGAATCACATCAGTTTGGTAGTGTTAGGAAACCCCTGAACAAGTTGATCCTGATAAGATAACCACGAATTTAATCAACACTTTACCGTTCGTCCAGAGCTTGTAGAAGGGCTTAAGCAGTGTTGTATGCCCATAAAAAAAGGGCGGTCACCCGCCCTTTTTGTGGGTGAATAACCTTATTTTTTAGCGGGGACTGCTT
>SHZQ01000100.1 GCA_009695535.1 Methyloglobulus sp. | reverse complement strand
GAATTATCATAAGCTAATACCTCTTTTTTATCGGCAGTAATAACAGACCAGGTTAATTCATAGAGCATCAGTTCTTTGCTTCTGTCCTTACTCAGCAACCTGGCAACGCTTAAATTACCGAGATTTTTGCTGGTATCGTGATTACTGGTTAAAGTAATATTCTTTTTCAGGGCGGACATCACTGGTAAATCCAGTTCTGCGGCTAACTTTTCGACAAATTGCGTAGAATATCCAGGCAGATGATCGCCCACGCCATGCACCATCAAGACCTTCACCTTGCCTCGTCCGTTGTTCAAAAACGGTGCAAGCCCATCAAATGCTTTGCCCCAAATCTCACAAACGCGAGTGTCTACAGCATCTTGTTGCTCAAAAAAAAGCTTCAACCATGCTCTTGCCCATGCTGGAACACGCACTCAAAGTAACTGTTAAGATTGCTAAAAAGAAAATTTTAATTAAGAGATTCATGCGTTATAGTAAAAGCTGCATGAAAAACCTGCAAAATACTACCACTTAGTCGGTAAAATGCGTAATACACTAGCTGTTTTCTGATTAAATCCATATCGATCTGGCACTCTATGAAACGAAGATTACCCAAGCTGATGGTTATCCTGTTGCTATGCGTACCTTCCCTGCTACGCGCAGAAAACTTAATGGATATTTACGAACGCGCTTTGCAAAACGACCCGCTGATCCGGCAAGCCGAAGCCAAGCAATCGGCTGCCGGGGAAAGTAGAACACAAGGGCTCGCTCGGTTTTTCCCTACCCTGGCAGCATCAGCGGCTTCGGGCAGAGAATGGCGACGTAATAGAATAGCAAGTCTGGACAATTTATTTCCTGCCAATCAGGAATACTGGAATCAATCTTTTAGTGTCAATCTAACCCAGCCCTTATTCCACTGGGATCACTGGATACGGCTCAGCCAATCCGATAATCAAATCGCTCAGGCTACGGCCGCTTACGAAGCCGAGTTACAAAAACTGATGGTGAGGACGACCGAAGCGTATTTCAATGTGTTGTCGGCTCAGGATAATCTGCAATTCACGCTATCGGAAAAAGAGGCTATCGCCAAACAGTTAGAGCAAGCTAAGGCGCGCTTTGAAGTCGGCATCATTCCCATCACCGATGTTTACGAAGCACAGGCTGCTTTCGATCAGACCAGTGCTAATGAACTGGAGGCCGCGAATAACCTGGATAACCAAAAGGAAGCGCTACGGGAAATTATTGGCGACAGCGAAGCGTTAGTGAGCTCGCTAGGGGAAACCCTGCCCTTAAAAAAACCCGAACCTGATAACCTATCAAAATGGGCAGAAAGTACCGAAACCAATAACCTCAGCATTATTGCTGCCTTCAATGAAATGGAAGTAGCACACAAAGCTATCGACATACAACGTAGTGGTCATTTGCCTAAGTTGGACTTAGTCGGCGCGTATGGCGTAAATGAAAATGGCTCCTCGTTTGGCCCAAGAGGTGACTCCCAAAACATCGGCATCCAATTGAATGTCCCCTTATTTGAAGGCGGTGCGGTCAATTCCAGAACCCGACAAGCCCGTTATGAATACGAAGCTGCCAAAGAAAATCTAACTGCTGTTAAACGTTCGGTGAAACGTCAAGTCAATAACACCTATCGTAGCGTATTGACCAATATCAGTCGAATTGAAGCCCTCAAAGCCACAGTAACCTCAGCCTCTAGTGCCTTGGAAGCCTCAGAAGCCGGATTTGAAGTTGGTATACGTACTATGGTCGATGTACTCGATGAGCAACGTAATGTTTACCGAGCAAAACGTGATCTGTCCCGCGCCCGTTATGATTACCTGATTAACACCATCAAACTTAAGCAAACCACCAGCGATCTCGTTCAAGCTGATCTTGAACTGATTAATGGCTTGTTGGTAACTAGCGCTACTCCACTTAAAAAGTAGGTTGTGCTTGAGGCAATAGCCCCAACAAAAACAATTATATAAGCATAGATACTGGGGATTAGTACCCAATCACCTGAAAAACATAGCCGCATGAATACATTTGCAGGATCACCGCTACGCGAATACGGCTTGCCCTGGTCTGATTACGAGCTGCTTGATGCGGGTGACGGTAAAAAACTGGAACGTTGGGGGGAAATCATCACCATTCGTCCAGACCTGCAAGCAAACTTCAAATCCAATCTGCTTTATATTGAATGGCTAGAAATGGCAAACTGGGAATTTGAGGAGCAATCTTCAATACAAGGCTTCTGGAAAAACATCAAAGCGCATTCTCCTGAGCAATGGATGATTAGCTACGGTAAATTAAACTTTAACTTGAAGCTGACTAAATTCAAACACGTCGGTCTTTTTCCTGAGCAGCAAGACAACTGGCGTTTTATTCAAGAACAAGTTAATCCTGGGCAAAAGATTTTAAATTTATTTGCTTATACCGGTGCGGCATCGCTGGTAGCCCGTGCCAATGGTGCCGAAGTAGTACATGTGGATTCGATTAAACAAATGCTCACCTGGGCTAACAATAATATGGAACGCAGCTCGCTTTCAGACATCAAATGGGTGCTTGAAGATGCGTTAAAATTTGCCCAACGTGAATTGAAACGCGGCAACAAATACGATGGCATCATCATGGATCCCCCTGCCTGGGGCTTGGGTGCTAAAGGCGAAAAATGGAAATTGGAAAATCATCTAGCCAGTTTGATAGCAATCGCGCATGACCTGATGAATCCCAAAGCTTTTTTAATTCTTAACACCTATTCACCTAAAGTGACCTTAGCAGATTTGGCAGAAGCTGCCGAGCAGACGTTTTCAGCAACTGAAATCGATATAAAACAACTTTGGATGCCAGCAAAAACAGGTAATGAGCTATTTTGTGGCAATTTATTACGAGTGATTCGCTAAAGCTGCGCCCTCCTCCACCTCAAACCAGTCGTATCTGGTATTATAAGCAATTGAATGCAGCCAATTCGTCAGCATTCGCGTTGTTTAAGAGCCTTTTTGTGAAGTCAGCTACCTTTTCATCGTTACCATTAAAACCCGCCCTGCTTGAAAATATAGAATCCTTGGGGTACACCCAGCTCACGCCCATTCAAGCTGAAAGTTTGCCACACATTCTTGAAGGCAAAGACGTAATTGCCCAAGCTAAAACCGGCAGCGGCAAAACCGCCTGTTTCGGCATTGGAATGCTTTCACGCTTAGATTTAAGCAGCTTTAAGGTTCAGGCAATGGTAATCTGCCCTACCCGCGAACTGGCCGATCAAGTCTGCAAGGAAATCCGCAGATTGGCACGTTTTACCCAAAATATCAAAGTCTTAGCCTTATGTGGTGGCGTACCTTTCGGTCCGCAATCTGATTCCCTACGGCATGGCGTTCATATTGTTGTCGGTACGCCGGGTCGCTTGCAGGAACATCTACGTAAGCGCAGTTTACGCTTGAGCAACCTTAAAATACTGGTGTTGGATGAAGCAGATCGAATGTTAGACATGGGCTTTGAAGATGCCGTCACCGAAGTCATATCTTATGCGCCTACCCATCGGCAAACCTTGCTATTTTCAGCTACTTTTCCAGATCCGATTCGGGAACTCAGCCAGAAATTTCAATATAAACCGATTACTGTCAGTATTGAGGAAGGCCATCACGCCGACGTTATCGAGCAGCTTTTTTATGAAGTAGAAAAAAGCCGGAGAACCAATGCCTTGGGCTACCTGTTATCGTATCATCGTCCTGAATCGACAGTTATATTCTGCAATACCAAAAAAGATTGTCACGATGTTGCCAATGAGCTGGGGAATAGCGGCTTTTCTGTACAGGCATTACACGGCGATTTGGAACAAAAAGACCGCGATCAAGTACTGGTGCGCTTTGCCAATAAAAGTTGTTCGATTCTGGTAGCAACCGATGTTGCCGCCCGTGGCTTGGACATTAAGGAATTGCAGGCAGTAATTAATTACGAACTGCCGTGGGATCCTGAAATCTATGTCCACAGAATTGGCCGCACAGGTCGCGCAGGTAATAAAGGTTTGGCAGTCAGCTTATGTACGCAGCAGGAACTGCCCAGGGTTAAAGCCATTGAAGACTACCAAAATACCACGGCTAAGTGGGATGAAGTTGTACCTTTTAAAATGAGTCATGAAGAGCGGTTTGAAGCCCCAATGGTCACTTTATGGATAGACGGTGGACGCAAAGATAAGGTGCGTCCGGGCGATATATTGGGTGCTTTAACAGGTGATGCAGGCATTTCTGGCGCTGAAGTCGGCAAAATCGACATCTTTGATAACCACGCTTACGTGGCGATAAAACGAGAAAGTGTCGATGCCGCCCTCACCTGTTTAAGAACAGGCAAAATAAAAGGGCGTAGTTTTAATGTTCGCAAGTCGCAATGGTGATGTTTATAAAACTGTGACAATATTCATCTGAACCGTCAAAAACGTAAATTTTAGGGCATCTCGTTGATCGCAAAAAAAACACGGCGCACCGTTTGTCGCCGAACTCAAGCCTTCAATAAAGTTAAAAAGATTAATCATCGTTATCCATCTGATTGCCTTGAGCGCAAGTGTTGTTAATTCTCTGTCTATTGCTATGAAGCTGGCTATAGCTGCTTTGATCGGCTTAAATCTCAAAATCAACTTCCCCCAGCTTAGGATTGAACAACGTAAAATAAGATACACCGATAAAGCTAGGTTGGGAAATTTCCAATGGTGGCGACTTTGTAGCGGTAGAAATACAAAAATCAACTGTCGTCACAACGGCATTTATATTTCTGCAAATGCAACAAAAACCCACCATTCATTATTGCTAATGATGCTCTCAGCGAAGAGGCTTACAGACAGCTTATCGTAAAGCTGAAAATGACTGTGCATTAGTCTTCACTGCTGCATTAATCGCCCAGATTACTGTTGAAACTTGTATAATGCCGCTTATTTGCTGGAATCTTTGAGTCCATTACCGTTGATTCTGAGTCCATCGACGATCTCAGGAGAGCCTTGGTTAAGGGCTCAACCAGAATCCGCAATTCATTACCCTTACACCTTATTCGCTTCCAAGAGAACTTATGGCACTTTATTGTGGAATTGTTGGTTTACCCAATGTGGGCAAATCAACCTTATTTAACGCATTAACCAAAGCAAAAATCGCGGCAGAAAACTACCCGTTTTGCACTATTGACCCTAACATAGGTGTCGTGCCAGTTCCCGATCCCAGGATGGATAAGTTGGCAGAAATCGTCAAGCCGGATCGCATCGTCCCTACCACTATCGAATTCGTCGATATTGCAGGACTGGTCGCAGGCGCATCCAAAGGCGAAGGTCTGGGTAATCAATTCCTGGCAAATATCCGCGAAACCGATGCTATTGCCCACGTCGTTCGCTGCTTTCAAGATGACAATGTCGTCCACGTTGCGGGGAAAATAGACCCGCTATCTGATATTGAAGTCATTAACACCGAACTGGCTCTTGCCGATATGGCTTCTGTAGAACGTGCATTATTACGCGTAAGCAAAGCATCCAAGTCCGGTAACAAAGATGATCTGGCGAAAAAACAAGTCTTGGATCGCATCTATCAACAACTGGACGCCGGACTTCCCGCACGAGGGTTGGGCTTAGAGGATGAAGAAATAGCCCTCATCAAAGATTTGTGCTTGCTAACCTTAAAACCCACCATGTACATAGCCAATGTGCAAGATGACGGCTTTACCAACAATCCCTTATTGGATAAAGTCCAAGCGTTTGCTGATAACGAAGGCGCAATGGTGGTAGCAATCTGTGCAGCCATAGAGTCAGAAATAGCCCAACTTGATGACGATGAGAAAAAAGAATTCCTGGATGATCTCGGCCTGGAAGAACCTGGCCTAAACCGCGTGGTCAGGGCGGGTTACAGCCTGTTAAACCTAGCCACCTACTTCACCGCTGGGGTTAAAGAAGTCAGGGCTTGGACAATACCCGTTGGTGCTACTGCTCCTCAATCAGCAGGCGTAATCCACACTGATTTTGAAAAAGGTTTTATCCGCGCCGAAGTTATCTCCTACCAAGATTTTATTACTTATAAAGGTGAGCAAGGTGCTAAAGATGCCGGTAAGTGGCGGCTGGAAGGAAAAGAGTACGTCGTTAAGGATGGTGATGTTGTGCATTTCAGATTCAACGTTTGACAAAACAGAGGGTGAAACCTATAATTCACGGCTATTTGTCAAACTCCTGCATTCGGCGATATAGCTCAGTTGGTTAGAGCACGGGATTCATAACCCCGGGGTCGGTGGTTCAAATCCACCTATCGCCACCAAGAAAATCAAGCACTTAGATTAAAATCAAGTGCTTTTTTTATGCCTAAAATTCAAAATGGCGCAATTATGGCGCACCTCTAAATAAATCATCACAATAAACCGCAACAACTGCCCATAATTCAGGCATAAAAAAGCCGGTGTTACCCGACTTTGAACTCAGCAATATACCAGTTCCCAAATAAAACCAAATCCTCCCAACCAACAAGCTCGACCCCACCACCCCGTTTTCGGTTTGATGGTACCTAATTCTCTCTACACTTGATTGTGCTCAAACAATCCCAATAAACAGCATCCTCAACACCCACCCTACGGGGCACCCCCCTCTGGCATTTAAGTACCTAGTTCA
>SHZQ01000099.1 GCA_009695535.1 Methyloglobulus sp. | reverse complement strand
ATGAATATCTGCGTACGCTTTGCGCAGTCGACATAATAAATTCATGGGAAAAAGAACAACGAATTTTACAGACAATTAACAAATTTAGTTAAAGAATTGTAAATAAAGTACGAAAATTTTGAGTTGACTGGTTTGCTGTGACCTTGCCCTGACCTAGCAGCCACTCGACTAAGAGAGTAATCTCTAAAACCGAGGTCAATCATGAAAAGCAAGAAAGAACAAGTAACAACGCGAACTGTCCGCAGCACATATACGGCATCGTTTAATGAACAGGTATTAGAACGGGCTGATAAATAAAGATGACATCCCAAGGTGGCGCAAGATCTAGGGCTGACAGAGGAGACGCTGTATGCCTGGCGGGCAAAACGTCGGCACACTGGGCAGCTTCATTCCAAATTGGATTATCTTAGCCCGATTGCGTTTGAAACCAAAAAAGTCGCTTAGCAGGGTGTCTGTGAAATTAGGGCAAGATCAAAGAGCCTTGTCTGGGTGCTGCTGCTTCTGCCATTACTGGGCTCTCCCGTTAAGTTGTTGCCATTGCACTAAAATTTCTTCCAGCATCATCTGGAAATTGACCTGTGTAGCTAGTTGGCGACGACTTGAAAGCAAGTGATCGTAAAGCTTATACAGGCTTTTCAAGTGTAGTTGTTGCGCCAATTCTTGCAGGTTTTTTGCCATATCCTGATTGCATAATTGCGCCTTATTGCTGCCACAGGCACATTTTATTGCATCGCTCGTCCAGGAAATCAGCCAGTTTAGCAATTCTGTTTCCGGCATTTTCTGCCATTTTTCTGAAATTAATGCGGGATGATTTCGCTGCTTGGCTATCGCCAGCCAGTCAGCAAAACAGTCTGTTCTTTGCTTAAGGAGTGGCTCGTCGATGATCTGCTGGGTGGTGAAAATGCCGCCGCGCACTAAATTTAAGTAGGTTTCCTGGTTGTCATGAATGCCCTGCCCGTTCAACCAGTCGTATAGTCTATGTTTTTCAGGCAACGTGACCGATAGTTTTTGGCAACGACTGATAATGGTTGCCGGTAGTTTATTGGGCTTGTTGCTTATCAGGATAAAAATCGTGCGCTCTGTCGGCTCTTCCAGGCATTTTAAGAAGGCGTTTGCTGCTTGCGTAGTCATCACATCCGCAGGATTGATGATAAGCACCCGATAGCTTTCAAACTGTGGCTTTAGGTAAGTGTCGGTAACGATATGGCGTATCTTGTTAATAGAAATAGATTTTTTGTCGTCATCCGGTTTGATTTTGATTAAGTCAGGATGCGTACCTGCCTTGATTAACAAACAACTATTGCACACACCGCAGCACGAGCCATCAGTGTGCGTATTAGGACACAGCAAAGCATGAGCAAATCGTTTGGCTAAGACATATTTACCCAAGCCACTCGCGCCTGTAATGAGCAAAGCCTGCGGAATGCGATCTTGCTGGATATAGCTAAACAGTGAATTCCAGCTTTGCTGCTGCCACGACGATGGGTTATTGGTTGCGGTCATACCAGTAACGGTTTTAATGCACCAACAATTGCTTGTTGCACGACGGTTAAGGCTTGGTCGGCCTGGATAATTTTGATGCGTTCTGGGTATTGTTGAGCTTGGTTTAAGTAAACTTGCCGAACTCGGTTAAAGAATTCAAGCTGTTCAGACTCAAAGCGGTCTAGCTGCCCTGCCCTATTTTTTGCCCTCGCCATACCGGTTACAACTGGCACATCAAGCAATAAGGTTAGGTCTGGCCGCAAATCCGCTTGTACGAAATTTTCTAGCCATTGGATTGCTTCCAGCGACATACCGCGACCACCACCTTGATAGGCATAAGTCGCATCGGTAAAGCGGTCGCACAAAACCCATTGACCTTGAGCCAGCGCGGGTTTGATAACATGATTAAGATGTTGCGCTCTGGCGGCAAACATCAACAAAATTTCGGCATGACTAGTAACTGCCTCGTCATTGCTGTGCAGCAACAAATCCCGTATTTTTTCGGCCAGTTGAGTACCTCCAGGTTCGCGTGTTACAACGACAGGAATATTTTGGCTGAGTAGGTAATCTTTGATGAACGGGACGTTGGTGGTCTTCCCGACCCCTTCCCCGCCTTCCAACGTAATAAACTTTCCTTTGGAATTCATCATTTTCTATGCTTCTGGAAGTCATTCACCGCCTTGTTATGTTCAGCCAAGGAAGGTGAAAATTGATGGCTGCCATCACCTTTTGCCACAAAATACAGGTAGTTAGCTTTATCTGGATGTAATGCCGCATGTATAGCATCACGCCCTGGCATGGCTATCGGCGTGGGCGGCAAGCCCTGGATGATATAGGTGTTGTAAGGTGTCTTGGTGGTCAAGTCGCTCACCCTAATATTGCCTTTGTACTTGTCACCCATGCCATAAATGACGGTGGGGTCAGTTTGCAATAACATGCCTTTTTCCAGTCGGCTGGTGAATACCCCAGCAATCATCGCGCGTTCACGTTTTGCTCCGGTTTCTTTTTCCACAATGGAAGCCATAATTAGGGCCTCATAAGGGGCTTTATAGGGCAGATTGATTGCTTTGCTTTGCCATTCCTGAGCTAATACGGACTGCATTTGTGCGTATGCCATTTTTAATATCGCAATATCGGTGGCATTTTTTTCAAAATGGTAGGTATCAGGAAAAATCCAACCTTCGGGAATTTTTTCACTCAGCCCTAATAATGAAGATAGCTCTTCAGTACTTTCTTTTTTCAGGGTTTTGTTGATGTTAGGATGTTTGTCTATTGCCAGTAAAATCTCCTTTAAGCTCCAGCCTTCAGGAAAGGTAATGGTGTATTTCTTCGCCCTGCCCTCAGCAAATATCGTCAATATTTGCGGCATCGTCAGGTCAGTGGTCAGCTCGTATTCACCGGCTTTAAGACTGTTAATTACTCCTTGCTGATAGGCAATCACTTTAAACCAGAAGCTATCGACAGCAACATTTTGTGCAAGCAGCTTCTGGGTGATTTTGCTAAATGAATCGCCTTTTTCTATTTCAACAAGCAATGTGTTTTGCACAACTGGCTTGTTGATGGCGCTGTAATAGCACACACCTAACGCGACCGAAACAAGCAATAGAGCTATCACAATGCCTATGGTGATGTTACGCCGCACTATTGCTCCCGTCCTTTCAGTTGCGTCAGGCAAGTTTGAAGTTGCTTGGTCAACTTACCTGCAGCAAAATTCGCGTTTTCTATCTGCTTAACAGGCCAAATACCGATAATGGAATTGCAGACGAACACTTCATCTGCGTTCAACAACGCGTCTTGTTTGTAGTCATGCTCGATTATCGTTAGATTTTGCTCTGCTGACAATTGTTTGATAATGCCACGCACAACACCCGAAACACCCGCAAAATCCAGTGATGCAGTATATATGCTGCTGTCTTTCACGTAGAAAAGATTGCTCATCGTGCCTTCAATCACCTGATTGTTGATGTCCAGCATTATACCTTCTTGTATCGTAGGATCATCCCATTCGGCGCGCGCCATAATTTGTTCGAGTCGATTGAGGTGCTTGATACCAGCTAACGCGGGATTTAATCCCAAGCAAGTAGTGCAAAACCGCGCATTAATGCCATGCTCTGCGTAGGCTTGGGGGTATTCTGGGAAAGGATGTAAACTTACGACACGGGTTGATTGAATAGCTTCTGGTTGTCGATAACCTCGCCCGCCAATACCGCGTGTGATGATTATTTTGAGGACGGCATTTTGAACTGACTTACAAACATTGGCGATTTCGTCGGTAAGTAGCTTTATGTCGGGATTGGGGATTTTTAGCCTTAAACAATCCGCACTTAATCGACTTAAGTGTTGTTCCAAAAATACGGGCTGCCCATCAAGGACTTCAATGGTTTCAAATAAACCATCGCCGTATTGGAAGCCGCGATCATTGACCGCAATGTGATCAGCTTCTACTCCATTTATCAAGATCATGGCAGAGTTGATCACATAAGCGTGATGGCTTTAAGCGTTATTCAAAACGCCTGAACACCAAAGAACCGTTAGTGCCACCAAAGCCAAATGAATTGGACATGGCAACATCAATTTTCATGTCCCTAGCTATGTTCGGTATAAAATCCAGGTCACATTCCGGATCCTGGTTATCCAGGTTGATGGTAGCCGGAGCGATTTGGTTTTTGATGCTTAATGCTGTCAATACTGCTTCAATACCACCCGCCGCACCCAGCATGTGACCAAGCATGGATTTGGTTGAACTGATTGCGACTTTATAAGCATGGTCTCCCAATGCGGTTTTCATGGCTTGAGTTTCACCGAGATCGCCCGCTGGTGTCGAAGTTCCATGCGCGTTGATGTAATCAACAGCTTCAGGATTCAGGCCTGCATCACGCAAAGCATTCCGCATACAACGGGCAGCACCTGCCCCACCTGGTGATGGCGTGGTCATGTGATAAGCATCACCGCTCATGCCATAGCCCACTAATTCGGCATAAATTTTTGCACCACGGGCTTTAGCATGCTCCAACTCTTCAAGCACGACTACCCCAGCACCATCACTCAACACAAAGCCATCACGGTCTTTGTCCCAAGGGCGGCTGGCGTTTTGTGGATCATCGTTACGGCGCGATAAGGCTTTTGCTGAAATGAAACCACCCATCGCAGTAGCCGACGACGTACAGCGTTCTGCACCACCTGCGACCATTACATCTGCATCGCCGTATTTAATCAATCGGGCGGCACCGCCGATATTGTGAGTACCGGTTGTACAAGCCGTAACAATCGCAAAATTAGGCCCTTTCATGCCGTATTTAATCGAAAGGTTGCCGGAAATCATGTTAATGATATTGCCAGGAACGAAAAAAGGTGAAATCCGTCGTGGTCCACTCTTATCGTAAAGCGCATGACATTCTTCTATGCCCGTAATGCCACCAATACCTGATCCAACAGCAACACCAATGCGTTCGGCATTCGCTTCTGTAACTTCAATTCCAGAATCTTCAATCGCCTGACAACCAGCCGCAATGCCATAATGAATAAAACCATCCATGCGCTGGGCATCTTTGGCTGGAATATACTGGGTAATATCAAAGTTTCTTATCACACCGCCAAACGTGGTCGCGAATGGTGATATATCGAAGGAATCTATGCCACTAATACCGCTGCGACCATTAATGATACCCTCCCAAGTTCCTGATACCGTGTTAGCAAGAGGTGTTATAGCACCTAATCCAGTTATGACAACTCGACGACCGCTCAATGTAATAGTCCGTATGAAAAAAGGTTAAGGTGGGGGATAAAGGAGTGGTAAAACAAGTGGATGAACGGTGATCGTTCATCCACTGAAAATCGAGTTTAGGCGTTTTTTGTCACGTAATCAACAGCTTGCTGAACAGTGGTGATTTTTTCAGCTTCATCGTCTGGAATTTCGCATTCAAATTCTTCTTCAAGCGCCATCACGAGTTCAACTGTATCCAGAGAATCAGCACCTAAATCGTCAACGAAGGAAGCATCGTTAGCGATATCTTCTTTAACACCCAATTGCTCTGCAACAATTTTTTTAACTCGTTCTTCAATATTACTCATATTTATATCCTCAATCAACACAGTTTATTTTTTATAATCAGTCGGTTACACTGCGGTGTTAGTTAGTTATTGGAAATCCCGTCTCCGGCAATTCCAGACGGCGGGGGAATTATACTTGATATTGCGAAAATCTCACAATATTACGGCATGAATAGACCACCATTGACGTGGAGGGTTTCTCCGGTGATGTAGGCTGCACCTTCTGATGCCAAAAACGCAACAGCATGAGCCACTTCACTGGCTGCACCTAACCTGGACAACGGAATAGAAGCCAACAGTGCGTTTTTAATGTCGTCACTCAACTCCTTGGTCATATCGGTATCAATAAAGCCTGGAGCGACGGTATTGATAGTGATATTGCGCGAACCGACTTCTTTCGCCATTGACTTGGCAAAGCCTATCATACCCGCTTTCGCTGCGGCGTAATTGGCTTGTCCGGCATTTCCGGTCGCGCCAACCACAGACGAAATATTGATGATACGCCCGGTTTTGGCTTTCATCATGCCACGCAATACCGCTTTGCTCATGCGAAATACGGAGGTCAGGTTGGTGTTAATGATGTCATTCCATTCCTCATCTTTCATACGCATCAACAAGTTATCGCGGACCACTCCCGCATTATTGACGAGCACCGTGGGCGCACCAAAACTGTCGTTGACGGTTTTGATAACATCTTCAATCGAATTGGCATCGGCAACATTAAGTTTCAAGCCTTTGCCATTTTCTGCTAGGTATGACGAAATCGCATCCGCGCCACTATCGGTGGTTGCTGTGCCGACTACAAAAAAGCCATCAGCGACCAATTTTTCTGCAATTGCCTTACCGATACCTCGGCTGGCACCGGTTACCAAAGCGACAGGTTTAGTCATTGAGCTGCTCCAATACTTTATTTAAGGTCTCTGGGTTATAGATTGCTAAGTGTTCGGCCTCTTTGGCGATGCGCTTGTCCAAGCCCGTCAACACCTTGCCTGGACCGCATTCTACAAAAATAGTTACACCTTTATTGTGCATACATTCGATGCTTTCCACCCAGCGCACTGGTTTATAAAGCTGCTCTT
>SHZQ01000098.1 GCA_009695535.1 Methyloglobulus sp. | reverse complement strand
CACACGCCACACGGGAGCGCGGATCTTGCGCCAACAAGGCATCAAGTACGGCATCAGAAATCTGGTCTGCAACCTTATCTGGATGCCCTTCTGAAACGGATTCTGATGTAAAAATGAAGTTATTCCTCACAATACTACCTTTTGTTAATAAAAGAATTAATAGCGAAAAGGCTGCAAGGGCAGCCTTTTGGTGTCAATGGTGGGCCCTGTAGGACTTGAACCTACGACCTGCCGATTATGAGTCGGATGCTCTAACCAACTGAGCTAAGGGCCCTGTGTTTATTAATTGCTAGCTATTCGCCATCCAAAAAGCATCTTAATTGCTCTGATCTGGACGGATGCCGTAACTTCCTTAAGGCTTTCGCCTCGATTTGACGGATGCGCTCACGGGTGACATCAAACTGCTTACCCACTTCTTCAAGAGTATGATCGGTGTTCATATTAATACCAAACCGCATACGTAAAACTTTTGCTTCCCTTGCTGTCAATCCTGCCAATACATTTTGGGTGGATTCACGCAAGCCCGCAATGGTCGCCGCCTCAATTGGGGACAATACCCTTGAATCTTCAATAAAATCACCTAAATGCGAATCTTCATCGTCGCCTATTGGGGTTTCCATGGAGATAGGTTCTTTGGCGATTTTTAACACCTTACGGACTTTGTCTTCCGGCATTTCCATACGCACTGCTAGTTCTTCGGGGGTTGCTTCACGACCTAACTCCTGCAAAATCTGTCTTGAAATCCGATTCAGTTTGTTGATGGTTTCAATCATGTGCACCGGAATTCGGATAGTTCTGGCTTGATCGGCAATGGAACGGGTGATCGCCTGCCTGATCCACCAAGTGGCATAAGTGGAAAACTTGTAGCCACGACGGTATTCAAATTTATCGACCGCTTTCATCAGGCCAATATTTCCTTCCTGAATCAAATCAAGAAATTGCAAGCCACGATTGGTGTATTTTTTGGCAATGGAGATAACCAAACGCAAGTTGGCTTCGATCATTTCTTTTTTGGCACGCCTGGCTTTGGCTTCGCCAATCGAAATGCAGCGGTTAATGTCTTTTAATCCGCCAATCGTCAAGCCGAATTGCACTTCAATTTCGCCCAATATTTTGCGAGCCTTACGTAACTCTTTCTCGTATTCTTTTAAAACTGTCGAATACGGGTTATTTTTGTCAAAATATTGCTCTAGCCAGTCTGCACGAGTTTCATTATGTGTATAGGCAGCGATAAATTCCAGCCTAGGCATTTTTGCTTTTTTCACAAATATATCATGGATCACTCTTTCCTGTTCACGTACGGAAGCGACTCCATCAGGAATAATGGCTATGAGTTTTTTCAGGTATTGTGGCGCCCATTTCAGCTCGATAAACAAGCCAGCGAGTGCTTCAAAGGCTTTTTCCGTCTGCTCACTGACATAGCCATATTCACTGATAGCCGATGTGGCTTCTTTCAGTTGTTCTCTGAGTTGGTCAATTTTTTCTTTAACTTCATCTAAATTGAGTCCTTTTACATCTTCCTCAGGGCCGGCTACTTCAGCACCTTCTAAGCCTTCAACGGAAGCTGGACTTATCAATAAGTCCTCAGGCTCACTTAAGTCAGTAAAGCCCACAATCATGTCTGACAGTCTAATGCTGCTTTCTTCTTCGGAGATGGAGTCAAATGATTGCAAAACATCTTCAACAACCACGCAAGACCGAGATATAGCCTTAACAAGCTGTTGATTGCCTTCTTCAATGCGTTTGGCAATCTTTAATTCATCAGCACGAGTTAACAACTCAACGGAACCCATTTCGCGCATGTACATGCGTACGGGATCGGTCGTACGCCCAAATTCGCTATCGACAGAAGCTAAAGCGGCAACCTCTTCGGCATCTTCATCGTCAGTAGTAACAGCAGCAGAATCGGTAATCAGAGAGTCTTCATCTGGCGCAGCTTCGTACACCTGAATCCCCATATCATTGATAATGCCAATGAAATCTTCGATTTGCTCTGGATCAGCAATATCACTGGGCAAGTGATCATTCACCTCAGCATAAGTCAGGTATCCCTGGGCTTTGCCTTTGGCGATCAATTGTCTAAGTTGGGACTGTTGCTGCTCTTGATTCATATATTATCCACGCGTTACTTTGTTACAGCCTGACCGAAATCAACCCAAAATTATACTATGAAAATTGTTAAATTGCACCACTATGTTTAATAACCAACAGCTTACGCAATAATTCCTTTTCGTCCTGATTTAAGCAACTGCCCTTTCCTTTTGTCAGCAATCTATCAAGACAAGCTTCTCTGGCTTGAATAAGCAATCTATCTAAAGCGTCACTGAATTCATTTTCAACGCCTTTCGCCTCGACATTTTGCCCCGAAGTCAGCAAACCTAATGAGGCTAGATCTTTAATGATTTTTTCATCAGGATGATTTCGGTAATGCTCAAGTAATACCGCGGTATTGGTTGGTTTTGTTGTCAAAACCACCGCCAGAATATCTCTGAACAATTGAATGCCAGAAAATTCCAGCCCATCCCAAATAATTTCTTTCTGCTCGACCTTGCTGATGAGCTCCGGGTGCTGCACCAGCAAGGCAATGATTAGCCGTGGCAATGACGGCAAACGCCGCTCATGAGGTCGATTGCCTATTGATTTGGGATTAAGTCTAGCTGGATTTCCTGAAACATCCAGCAAACTTGATCGGGTTAATTCATTCAATCTGGCAAACATCATGTCCCGAAACACACTTAATGGCAGCCTCTCTAAGTAAGGCTTTGCTTTATTTATCAATTGTGACCGACCTTCCATTTCGTCAAGCTTAAGGTCACTAGATAATGCGCTAAAAAAATAATCCGATAAGGGCTGAGATTGCTCGACACGCTCTGTAAAACCCTTCGCACCTTCCTCGCGCACCAGGGAATCAGGGTCATGATTCTGCGGCAACAACATGATACGAACTTGCCGACCGTCTTTAAGTGCGCCAAATACCGGCTCCATTGCTCGCCAAGCGGCATCACGTCCGGCTTTATCGCCGTCAAAGCAAAATACCAGTTCAGATGAAAACCGGAATAATAAATCGAGATGGGCTTGCGATGTCGCAGTTCCCAACGTGGCTACGGAATAATCAATCCCACTCCCTGCCAAGGCAATAACATCCATATAACCTTCAACAATGAGAATCCGTTTGGGTTTTGACGCCTTACGAAGCAGCTCGAAAAGCCCATAGACTTCTTTACCTTTTTGAAAAACCAGAGTTTCTGGTGAATTCAAGTACTTAGGCAAGGAGTCATCCAATACTCGCCCACCAAAACCGACAATCCGTCCACGCTTATCTCGGATTGGGTACATAACGCGCCCACGAAAGCGGTCATACGCCCTGCCGTCCTTATCAATCAACAATCCTGCTTGGATTAGCTGGTTTTGATCAAAACGATTAGCTAAGGCTTGCCATTCATCGGGCGCGTAGCCAAGCATGAATTCCTTGGCACAATCGTCATTAACGCCCCTGGATTTTAGATAGCTGACGGTTTTTTTTCCGGCTTCGTCGGTTCTAAGGCATTTCACATAATAAGCCGCGACTTGTTCCAGTAGCTGATAATGGTCGCTGATGTTTTCTGGTTTATGCGCAGTTCCTTTAAAATCAATCGCTTCCCTAATTACCTCAACACCTGCAAACGTGGCGAGGTCTTCGACAGCTTCTACAAAATCTAAATGGCTGAAATCCATCAGAAAACCAATGGCATTACCGCTTGCGCCACAACCGAAGCAATGGAAAAACTGTTTGCTGCGGTTGACTGAAAAACTGGGGGTTTTCTCGGAATGAAACGGACACCGGGCAACATAATTTGCACCGGTTTTTTTGAGCGGGACGTGTGAATCGATTAAATCGACAATATCAACCCTGGTCAGCAGGTCGTCGATAAAATGCTTGGGAATCCTGCCGGACATCGCCAGAGCGGGATGCTTAGTTGGGAAACGCGGCCTTGATTTTGGCGCTGACAACTGTCATATCGGCGCGTCCTTGCATTTTTCCTTTGAGCAATGCCATCACTTTGCCCATATCTTTTACTGATTCCGCGCCGGATTCAGCAACGGCGGCACTCACCATGCCATCAATTTCGGCTTCGGTAAGGGCTTGCGGCATAAAATCCTGGATCACCAGCACTTCTGCTTCCTCAATAGCGACCAAATCGGTTCTGCCCGCATCAGAAAATAGCCGGATGGACTCACGGCGTTGCTTCATCATCTTGTCCAGCACTTGAAGGGTTCGCGCATCGTCCAATGTGATGCGTTCATCGACCTCAACCTGCTTGACGGCAGCCAGCATTAGCCGGATGACTTGCAACCTAGCTTTCGCGCCCCCTTTCATGGAGGCCTTCATATCGTCCTTGATACGGTCTGTTAGCAAGCCTGTCATAGCTGTGCTTTACAGTACAGGACGACCACGACGCAGGTTTTTAAGCGCATAACGCTCACGCGCCAACTTCTTCAAATGGCGTTTAACCGCAGCAGCACCTTTACGTTTGCGCTCTGAGGTAGGTTTTTCATAGAATTCACGGCGACGAACTTCCGCCAATACACCAGCCTTCTCACATGCGCGTTTGAATCTGCGAATAACAATATCGAAGGGTTCGTTTTCTTTAATTTTGACTGACGGCATAGCTTTCCATTATGTTAATATTTGAAATAAACGGTTTTTAAGCGCGGCAACGTACCTACGCAATAAAAAGAACCGTTGATTATAACCCTATCTTTTATTTTTTCAAAAACTCAATGTATGTTTTAGGGATAGAAACCTCTTGTGATGACACTGGCGTTGCCATTTATCACCCCAAATACGGTCTGATTAGCCACTTTTTATACAGCCAAGTTGCGATGCACAACGAATACGGCGGTGTAGTGCCGGAGCTGGCATCCCGCGACCATATCCGAAAATTAATTCCGCTAATCAAGCAAACCTTACAAGAAAGCCGTCTGCAAAAAAGCGATATTGGCGGCATTGCTTACACCGCAGGCCCAGGTTTAATGGGCGCATTGCTGGTCGGCGCAGCCACCGCGCGAAGTCTGGCCTGGGCTTGGGGAATCCCCGCAATAGCCGTACATCACATGGAAGGCCACTTACTTGCGCCCATGTTGGAAGAAAATCCGCCGCCATATCCGTTTGTTGCGCTACTCATTTCCGGTGGACATACCTTATTGGTGCAAGTCGGAGACATAGGTCGCTATCAATTATTGGGTGAATCACTGGATGATGCCGCCGGTGAAGCCTTTGATAAAACAGCCAAAATGTTAGGTTTAGGCTATCCCGGCGGACCAAAATTATCTAAACTTGCTGAACAAGGTGAGCAAGTTTATAAATTTCCACGCCCTATGACAGACAGACCAGGGTTGGATTTCAGTTTTAGCGGACTTAAGACTTTCACGCTCAATACCTTTAACAAAAGCCAAAAAACCGAGCAAGACAAAGCCGACATCGCTCGCGCCTTCCAACAAGCCGTTGCCGAAACCCTCAGCATCAAGTGCAAACGCGCAATCCGGCAAAC
This sequence comes from Methyloglobulus sp., assembly GCA_009695535.1. GTDB lineage: Bacteria > Pseudomonadota > Gammaproteobacteria > Methylococcales > Methylomonadaceae > Methyloglobulus. Next base: position 1,124 of record SHZQ01000098.1, on the reverse strand, counting down.
TGGCATTAAAAGATTAGTGGTGGCTGGCGGCGTTAGTGCCAATAAGCAAATTCGTGCTACTTTAAGCGAAATGGCGGAATTAGAAAAAAGCGAAATCTATTTTCCCAGATCAGAATTTTGTACAGACAACGGTGCAATGATTGCTTATGCGGGTTGTCAGCGTTTGCTGAGGGGCGAACATCAAAACCTGAAAATATTTGCTAGTCCGAGGTGGCCGATTGGTGATCTGCTTTAAATTAGTGATATTCAGGAAAACAGTGAAAGCAAGCCTGCTCCGCTATATTAGACTTCACTTTGGTTTTGTTGTCGGTCAGTAAAGTGTTACGAAATTTAAGATTATTCATTTTCTATATCACAGTTTGCCATGACTGAAAACCAATTTTCATCGAAATTTTTTAGAACATACTTTTTGCTATGAGGAACGGTACAATGTGAACAGTCCTGATGAATTGCATCTCCAAAAACACCTTGATGCTCAAACTTTGAGTTTACTTCACAGCAACTGAAAGCGGTTTTCTCACCGATTTTTTCTATGCCATTGGAATTGAACCGAAATAACGGGCACGCACACAGATAACAGTTTAGGTGTCCCACATCGTGGCATTTTTTCTTGTCCGCGCAAAGGTAGCAAAAGCCTGGTTCAGGCCTGCACCCTACTATCAAAGTCAAAATAATCCACCATTTCTTCTTTGCTTAGGCCTTTAGCTTGTAGTTTTTCAACTATTACTTTGTGTTTATTTCCATGCTCATTAAACCAAGACCTATAACTCATATTTTCGTGAATTCATTTATAAAGCATTATAGTGAACCCCAAAAACCGGACAATAGATTAAGCTATACCCTGTCGTGAAAAAGGTCAGCAAATGAGCGAGAGTACACGTAAGGTATTTACCGGCGCACAAAAACCAGGGCTGCATTAGCAGCGATTAAAGGTTTGAAAACCATCAATGAGATTGCACAGGAATTCGGCGTACATCCAACCCAAGTGAATCAATGGAAAAAGGAATTGATGAATAATGCCGGCAGTCTATTTGAAGGTAAACGGGGGCCAAAACCGACTAATGCGCAAAGCGATCCAGATCGGCTGTATGCAAAAATTGGGCAATTAAACATGGAGCTGGATT
>SHZQ01000097.1 GCA_009695535.1 Methyloglobulus sp. | reverse complement strand
CAATTGCCACACCCAGGCGGCAATGAGCTTGATGCGCGGTATTGCCGATGACTTGCCGTTGATGGACTGGCTGCAAAACCACATCTGGCCGTTGGAGCAAAAATGGATGGGCGAGGCGTTTGTCCGAGACGGCACAGATTTGGCGATAGCCGAAATGTTGCTGGGCGGCACGACCTGCTTCAACGATATGTATTTTTTCCCCGACTTGACCGCACAACAAGCCGCACAACACGGCATTCGCGCTTGTGTTGGGCTTATTGTGATTGATTTTCCAACGGTTTGGGCAGAAAACAGCGCGACTTATATCGCCAGAGGGCTGGAAGTTCACGACCAATTGCGCCATCAACCGCTGATTACGACTTCTTTTGCGCCCCATGCGCCTTATACGGTTTCCGACGATCCCTTGCAAAAAATCAGAACGCTGGCAGACGAACTCGATATACCCATCACTATGCACGTCCATGAAACTCTCCATGAAGTGGAACAAGCGCGAGCCAATACCGGACAACGGCCATTACAACGGCTGCATAATCTTGGGCTGCTCACGCCGTCTTTTATCGCTGTCCACATGACCCAATTGACGACTGAGGAAATCAGTCTTTTTGCTGAATCCGGCGCCCATGTCGTCCATTGCCCAGAATCCAATCTAAAGCTCGCCAGTGGCTTTTGTCCTGTTGCCCAATGCCTAAATGCAGGAATTAATGTGGCATTAGGAACTGACGGCGCAGCCAGCAATAATGATCTGGATATGCTGGGCGAAATGCGGACTGCTGCATTGCTTGCCAAAGCCGTTGCCCAGGATGCAAGTTGCGTTCCCGCTATGACCGCCTTGCGGATGGCGACCATTAACGGTGCAAAGGCCTTGGGTCTGGAGCAAGAAATTGGCTCCCTGACTATCGGCAAATCCGCCGATGTCATTGCCATCGACCTGGATTACTTGGAAACCCAGCCCTTATATTGCCCAATTTCACAAATTGTTTACGCCGCCAGCAGGCAACAAGTTACGGATGTTTGGGTAGCAGGAAAGCAGTTGTTAAAACAGCGGCAATTGACTACCGTAGATTTTGCGGCTTTGAAAGCACGGATTGCTCAGTGGCAACATCGCTTATCAAGCTAATCGACCATTTCTTCAAATAATTCTACGACTAACTACATATCCAATATATTATTGTCAGCAGCAGATAACTTTTATAGTCTGCACCGATCAACTATGGCTGAGGTCACACATGCAATTTACCCAAGATAACCTAGAAGAACTCAACATCCTCGTTCGCTATAAACTGACCACGACACTGGAAGGAATAAAAGTCCACACAACAACAGCAGCACCAACAACTATCGAGGCAACTCGGCGGCTTTTTAACAAAGGCCTGGTGACGCTGGCAGACGGCGGTTATTTGACTGCGCTAGGACATGAGGCCGCAGAACATGCCCATGCACTTTTAGGGCTGATGAATACGGCTTGAGGTCAAATCCGTCGATTTAACCTCTGTTTTTGTAGTGCAGAGCTTGCTGCACTCCATTTACTTAAACTTAACGGCAATAAAAAAGGCTTAGGACTTTCGCCCTAAGCCTTTGTAATAATTATCTTGAAATTATCAAGCTGCAAAAATCACCGCTTCCCGCATTTTTTTCATCGCATTTTGTTCCAGCTGTCTGATTCTTTCCGCTGATACTTGATGGCGTTCGGCAAGTTCGTGCAATGTCGCCTTATCCTCCGCTAACCAACGGCTGGAAACGATGTCCAGACTGCGCTCATCCAAACCACCCAACGCTTTAGATAGCAATTTCTGTTCATGCCCACGCCATTCGGCATTTTCCAGCATAACCGCCGGATCATTGTTTTGCTCAAACAAGTAACTGGCTGGTTCTACGTAAGCTTCTTCAGATTTTTCATCAACGGGCATATCATAAGACGTATCCCTATTGCCCAAACGTTTTTCCATTTCAAAAACTGCGCTGACTTCAACATTCAAATCATTAGCAATCGCTTCTGCTTGATCGTTTGATAGCCAGCCTAAATCCTTTTTAGACTTACGTAGATTAAAGAAAAGCTTACGTTGCGCTTTGGTCGTAGCAACTTTGACGATGCCCCAGTTTTTAATGACGAATTCATGGATTTCCGCCTTGATCCAATGCGCCGCAAACGATACCAAACGTACACCCATTTCTGGATCAAAGCGTTTGACAGCTTTCATCAAGCCAACATTACCTTCCTGAATAATATCCGGCATAGACAAGCCATAGCCGCTATAACCTCTCGCAACGTGAACAACGAAGCGCAGATTTGCCATCACCAGCTCACGCGCCGCCGCTAAATCACCATTGTCTCTGAATCTAATCGCCAACTCACGTTCTTGCTCAGGTGTCAATTTAGGCATTTGCCTAACGACATTCAAATAAGCATCGAACGTACCGACGGATAAATTTACGGGCAATGTAATCACATCACTCACCAGCAACTCCAAAAAGTTAAGATATGCCATAATTTTAGCACTCGATTGCTAAGAGTGCTAATAATTATGGGAAGTTCAACCACTTTTTAGCCTCAAACGAATAAATAATCTGTTAAATATTCGTTCGTCCATTCTTCACCAAAGCTACGATTCATTAATCGCGTTCCTGGCGAGTTGATTTTATGATGATGCTTGTAGTTTTCCAGGTGGGTTTTTGTGTAAATCCGCAGTTTTTTATCGAATATTTCAGCATTCTGAAAAAATTTGATTACATGCCCAACCAACGTTAAATGTATCTCGCCTAACGCCGCTAATCATGCAAATATCGTCATCATCCATAGCGCAGCTGTCGTTGCAGGGTAATGACACTTCTTCTTCGATGGTAGGCATTAACTATTCTCAAATAATTTACAAAGGTTATGAGGCAAAGTGGCGAACTATCGACCACTTTGTCCTGATAAACATGCTCTAAAAATCGCTTTAAGCAGCTTTACCACCAATCACGGTAGCATTAATGCGTCGCGTTATATTTTTCCTTCACTTCCTTGTAGTCGGCCAAGGCTCCTTTTACCAAGTCCCCGCCACTTTTTAGATCGCCATCATTAAGCGCAGTACGTGCTTGCCCCAATTTGTTGCTGCCTTGGGCTTTCTTTATTGAAACTTTCGGATCAGATGTGGAGATAGTTTTTTGTAATTGCTTGGCTTCTAGCACCATCTCAACAATGACTTTGGCATCTTCGCCTTTATCCACAGCCGCTGCGGCTTGTTCTAATTTAGCGACTGTTTGCTCGATTGCCGCTTTTACTTGTTCGTTGTTTTCTGCGTAAGCAAGCGTGCTTAGCGATGCGAAACTGATTGCCACTAAACAGACTAGCGTTTTTAATGCGTTCATAAATTGGAGCCTCGTTGGTTAATGTAATTGTCGAGCGTTGTTATCGTTCTTTAATCCAGACCAATATTTTTGTAACGACGAATGATGGTCTCTGGGAAGAATTCTAAAGCTAGCTGGAACTTAAGTCCACGCCTAATACTGCCGCCCAAAGTAGGATGATAAATCTGGACTGTTTTTCGCCATCCAACAAAACCTAAGACTATAATCTCCATAACAGTTAATCTGCGTTCTTTCCAAGCAATGCGTCGATAGGATGAAACCAACCGCTATGGCACTACCCATATTTCGCACCAAACGAGTTCAGTCTTACGATGAGTCTGAGCAAAGTCTTAACCGCTGCTTGTCCGCGTGGGATCTGACCTTCCTCGGCGTAGGCGCTATCATCGGGACAGGTATTTTTGTGTTGACGGGCATTGCCGCCGCTACGCAAGCTGGGCCTGCTGTGGTTTTGTCGTTTGTAATCGCTGGATTTGCGTGTATCTTTGCGGCTTTGTCTTATGCGGAATTATCCGCAGCCATTGGCGGTTGCGGCAGTGCTTACGGCTACACTTACGCGGCATTCGGCGAACTATTCGCCTTCATTATCGGCTGGGATTTACTACTGGAGTACGGCATAGCGGTGGCTGCGGTCGCCAATGGCTGGGCAAGTTATCTCAATAAAGCTTTATCTGCAATAGCCTTACCCTTGCCGGAAGCCTTAACCAAAGCCCCCAAGCTGGGCGGTATCATCAATCTACCCGCAAGCCTTATCATATTGATATTGATGGGCTTGCTTATCATCGGCGTAAAGCAAAGTGCTAAAGCCAATAATGCGATGGTGTGCGTTAAATTGATTACCATCAGCATTTTTATAGGCGTTGCAGTATTTAACGTACACCCAGAAAACTGGCAGCCTTTCATGCCCTTCGGCTGGTTTCAAACCTTACCCGACGGCAAAACCACTGGCGTATTGGCCGGGGCTTCGATGGTATTTTTTGCTTACGTCGGCTTTGATGCGGTTTCGACGGCGGCTGAAGAAGCCAAAAATCCGCAAAAAGATTTACCGTTTGGCATCATCGCTTCCTTGGTGTTTTGTACGATGATTTATATTCTGGTCGCTGGTTTGCTGACTGGCGTTGTGCATTACTCCCAACTTAACGTCGAATCTCCAGTTGCCCATGCCTTGAGCTTGATCGGCTTTAATTGGGCATCTGCCTTGATTTCCACGGGAGTGATTTCAGGATTAACTACCGTTATGCTAGTGCTTTACTATGGCTTAACACGCATTGTGTTTGCGATGTCGCGTGATGGCTTGCTATCGGCGTTTTTCAGTAAGGTCAACCCGACCACTCAAACACCTGTGCGTATTATTGTGTTGTGCGGCTTTATTATGTCGCTGATAGCAGGATTAATGCCGTTGGGTGATCTCGCCGAGTTAGTCAACATCGGTACATTGGCGGCTTTTGCCTTCGTTTGCCTAGGCGTAATCATATTACGCATCACCCAACCGGAACTGCCCAGACCATTCCGATCACCTTTTAGCCCATTATTTCCTGTACTGGGCATGTTGTCTTGCGGTGGTCTCATGCTGTTTTTACCCGCCCTCACCTGGCTACGCTTTGTGATTTGGCTGGTTATTGGCTTGATTGTATATTTCACTTACTCCATTAATAACAGCCAGTTAAACAAGAATAACTAGCTTTAATTATCTGCATACACGTCAGCATAATTATTTCGACTACTCGTTTATAAACTACGACGACCATTTTTATAAACTGCTGAGGCTATATGCTTAAGGCAGGAAATTTGAGACACTTGCCTGAAGTTTCGGTATGTTAAAAGCTTGATTTGTATCAAACGATTTGTCCGTGACTGGTCGAAAATAGATTGCTTCATCACGCTTTTGAAAAACAGCGCAACCACAACAAATGGAGAGATAACATGCACTTCAAGCAACTATTCGACCAGGAAACATGGACTTACACCTACCTAATTGCCGATCCGGTCAATAAGGAAGCCGTGTTGATTGACCCCGTCAACACGCATATAGACGATTACTTAGCAATGCTTGCAGAATTTGGTTTGCAACTGAAATACACGCTGGAAACCCATGTCCATGCCGACCACATCACCGCCAGCGGCTTGTTGCGGCAAAAGCTCGGCTCACAGACCGGCGTGGGGGCTTTGTGCGGGGCGGAAACGGCAGATTTCCAGATGAAAGACGGTGATGTGTTTGATTTCATTAATGGTGAACAGATTAAAGTAATCGCCACACCAGGGCATACGGTAGGTAGCATGTCCTTTTTATGGCGCGACCGCGTGTTCACGGGGGATGCCTTGCTGATCGGCGGCTGTGGTCGTGCCGATTTCCAAGGTGGTGATGCCGGAACGCTTTACGACAGCATTACGCAACGCTTATTTACCTTGCCTGATGAAACCTTGATATACCCTACCCATGATTACCAACAACGCTGGGTTAGCAGTATTATGCAGGAACGTACTACCAATCCACGTCTGGCTGGTAAATCGCGGGATGAGTTCATAACCATCATGAATAACCTCCATCTGCCTAAACCGAAATTGATTGACGAAGCCGTGCCCGCCAACCGCTTTTGCGGTCTGGAAGAAAATGAGCGGCAAGATGCGGTAGCACATAGAGAAAATGTACGAGAAAGTGCAAAAACAGCGGCAGAACCTATTGTTAACTGCGGCGGCGAACTGCCAAGTACAGGCGGAATCACCGTTCAAGACATGGTATCGACTGCCAAACAGCAAATCACCGAAGTCAATGTAGCAAAAGCCAAGCAATTGATTACAGAAGGCAATATTACCGTCATCGACACCCGCGAGGAAAGCGAATATGCCGCAGGACATCTGGATAATGCCCTGCCATTGCCGCGTGGCGTGTTGGAATTTAAGGTAGGAAATATGTCTGAATTAGCGAACAAAGCCAAACCCATTTTGATTTATTGCTGCACGGGTGGGCGTGCCGCTATGGCGGCGCAGTCACTTAAAAAATTAGGCTATACAAATGTGCTGTCCATTGCGGGGGGTTATGAGGCTTGGGGTCAAGCGAGTTAAGCGTAACCCTTGAAAAATGGTTGACTATCTGCCCATATTAGGTGAAAAATGTGTTGAAATCGGTTAAGCAAAAACATACAAAAATTATAAAACCACTGGAGGAATCATGGCAGCTCAGCATTTCACCTTATTAATCGTCGGCGGCGGCGCGGCTGGCGTATCTGTCGCCAACAATATGCGTCGGCAAAATCCAACAATAACCATCGGGTTAATTGAGCCATCTGAAAAACATTATTACCAGCCCGGCTTCACCATCATTGGCGGTGGTACTTAC
>SHZQ01000096.1 GCA_009695535.1 Methyloglobulus sp. | reverse complement strand
GGACGAGCTATCGGCGAGGTCGGCGCGGCAATGATGCTAGGCGGCAATATACAAGGTATCAGTCGCACCATGACAACCGCAATCGCTATGGAAACTGGCAAAGGTGATTTTGAATTAGGATTGGCCTTGGGCATTCTGCTGTTACTGATTGCGTTGACCGCCAACCTAGTATTTCACCTGCTGAAAAACACACCTGAATACTAAATAGAACTACACTTGATAATGCTCAACAGCGAGCAAAAATTACCTCAGAGACCTACATGCTAATTACATTAAAAGAACTCGCAGACCTTTGCAATGCCCGAATTGAAGGCGGCGATCCGTCGGCTAGCATTCATGCTGCGGCGGATATAACCTGCGCTCATCAAGGCCAAGTTACTCAGTTGACTAATGCTAAATATACTAGACATATCAAAGATTCGACCGCTACAGCTTGCTTTATTGCTGAAGGTTTCCATGTTGAGGACATTCCCGAAAACACCGCTTTACTTATCTGCGCCGATCCTGAAATGAGTTTTATCAAGGCAGTCGAACTATTGCATCCAGCTAAGGCATATCACAACCAGATTGCTGATCTTGCCGTTATCGACAGCACTGTAAAATTAGGGAATGCTTTATTTATTGGTCCTTACGTCATCGTAGGCGAACACGCAGTCATTGGCGATAACTCAGCGATTTTGGCGGGTGCTTACATTGGCAACAACGTTAGCATAGGACAAAACTGCCGGATTCATCCTTACGCCGTAATTTACGACGATTCCGTTATCGGCAATAATGTGATTATCCATTCTGGCGCAATAATCGGAGCTGATGGCTTTGGCTATAAGTTCAGAAACAATGCTCACTACAAAGTGCCTCAAGTGGGTAATGTGGTGATTGAAGATAATGTTGAAGTCGGTGCCAATACTTGTATCGACAGGGGCGCACTGGGTAGCACTGTTATTGGCATGGGCAGCAAAATAGATAATCTGGTACAAATCGGTCACAACAATAAAGTCGGCAAGCACGTCATTATGTGTGGGCTGACGGGGGTGTCCGGTTCTTGCGCTATTGAGGATTACGCAATCCTGGCGGGCAGTTCAGGCATTGCAGACCATGTCACTATTGGGCAAGGTGCAGTGGTGATGGCGCGGTCAGGTGTGGCAGGGGACGTACCTCCAGGCTCACAATATTTTGGAAGCCCAGCAAAAGACAAGAAAACCGCTTACAAAGAACAAATCGCAATCAGCAAATTGCCTGAGTTGATTAAGAGAGTAAAGGCATTAGAAGAAGAAATCAGTCAGCTTCAAAATAAAAGCTAGGTTATGCGCAGAGGATTTGAGAGAGGTGTAGCTTAGAAAGAAAAATCAGGCGGTCTAAATGTAAAGTTAAATATGTTGCCCTTTAGGTTAACCCTAAAGGGCAACATTAAAACATAAAGTTTTACTTAGCGGTATCGTTCGCGCCTTTCAATGAATGTTTTTGTGCTAATTTAGCATCAACTTCAGCGTTACTAGCGGCAACAGCACCACTTGACAAATGCTTAGTTTCATCTTTCTTCAGCATTACAACCAACAGAATGATACAAGCGATTGCGAAACCAACCCATACCCAGGTGTTATCTCTTTCTTGTGCTTCAGCCATTTTAAAATCCTCTATAGTTATTAATATTTTTTTATCCCCCCCTCTTTCGAGGGAGCAACTCAACAAATTCTGTGAGTAGGTTGTCGAAGTATTTTCAACGGTGTAATTTTTAACACGAGATAAGGGGTTATGTCAAAGCTATATACAAAAAAACCGATCAGAAATGAATTTTTTTTCTAATCACTCCTCGCGGCATTCACTTGCTTGCTTCATGAATAACCAGCTTTATGAAATACACAGCCTGTGTAAATTAGATTCACGAGCAATTCCGCATATCTAATATGCACCGTAAAATCTTTGCATTGCCGCCCTATGAATATTAAATAAGTCTTTGTTATTAAAGTAACAGTATGTTTTTTCAGAAAAACATTATAGCTCATTCAAAAGGTTAAGTTAGCAAACAAGCCTTGGCTTTTTTGTGCAGACAGTGACCTGCTCAAGAACCTGTTTCGCTGTCAAATATTGTTGTATTCGTTCAAAATCATCGCAATCCCAAGTAAGCGAGCCCTTACATTTAGCAAGTCTACACTTTCATATTATTGATATTCGGATAAAATAGCCTAGAAATAATTTGTCGCTGTCCCTTTCGGGCATTACCAGGCTTAGATATAGAATGATTTTCCGAGGCAAACCTATGCAACAAAAACTTCCCCGCACCTTATGGGGTATTATTCTCCTGCTACTTGTCCACTCAGTAAGCGTTGCAGCTACCGACTTACCCCCGTCAGCTAAGGTTGATCCAGGTCCTGTTGAAGCTGTCTGTTCCAATTTCATTTCACCCGAAGCCCGTAAAGCCCAGGTTATTGATGGGGTACAAATTCAAGAATCGCTCTTGTGTGACCCTGATGCACCGGAAGACATTGCCGCTTTTGTCAAAGGCACCAACAATATTTCCATGGAAACTCTGATGGCAACCCAGTTGGCATCGGATGCCATCACCATGTCTGACGACGTAGACAAAGACGGCGACCCTGACAAAATCGTCATTAAACTGGAAGTTGTCGAAATTAACGGTCATTCCCCTGACGTTAAAGAACCCATCACAACTTTCGATATTGCCCCAGGCATACAACCTACCTTTTGGGTATTTACCCCAAAGACGCGCGATATGTCCACCCGTAGCCTGTACGAACCCGTCGCCAATCCCTTATTACGTGCGCCATCACCCGTTATCCGTGTTGAACAAGATGATGTCGTTTGGATAGTCTTGGAAAACACCCACTATTTACCGCACTCTATTCATCTGCACGGCATCGACCATCCGTTTATGGATCACAGCGGCATGGGTAACGATGGTGTTGGACAAACCAGCAACATGGACACCATGCCTGGTGAAATCAAGACTTATGTGATTAAACCCCGCCAAGCCGGCACCATGTATTACCACTGCCACGTCCAACCGCATGTCCATATTCCTATGGGCTTGCAGGGAATTTTTGTCGTGGAAGAAAATCGCCCGAACAATTGGGTGCAAACTTTTAACGTTGGTGCAGGACAAGTACGCCATCCTTCGGTAGCGGTCTTAGAAAAATACGCCAGGGAATATGACTTACATTATCAATCGGTAGATAAAGAATTGCATGAAGTGGTCGCACGATCAGCCAATGATCCGCGCTTAATTGCCAAACACATGAACACCGAATATGACATCACCGATGCAACGGATGATTACTTTATGCTCAATGGTCGATCTTTTCCTTATACCTTACGTGAATCGCTAATCCACATGGTAAAAGATGAAAAAGTCAAACTGCGGGTTTTAAATGGGCATACCGAATCGTTAGCTATGCACATTCACGGGCATAAACCCACAATCACCCATTATGATGGTGTCGATAATGGCCCAAGCTCTTATATCACTCGTGATGTTCACGGTATGGTGCCAGCACAGCGCATGGACTTGGAGCTCAGCGGCGTAGACGACGGTTTGCACAGCTTTGGTCAAGGCATTTGGATGTTTCATGATCATGTTGAAAAAGCGTTCACAACCAATGGTATTGGTGAAGGCGGTGACATCAGCCTAGTAGTGTACAAAGGCTTTCTTGATGATAAAGGCATTCCGGCTTCGCACGGCATGAGCCTTACGCCGTATTTCACCAAAAATTTCTGGAAGAGCAAATATCCCATCTGGCAAGATTACGATGCTTTCCGTAGTTTGGGACTCCCAGACTTGAATGCCGAATTTGAACCTTCCAAGGTAGCTGTACAAAAACCAGCAGTCGCACCCTCGGCAGGTGGCGCAATGGTTACTCAACCAGATACCCCGACGGTTAAGTTTTTTTACGGCTTATTACTCGGTTTAGGCTGTTACTTGCTGATCATGAAGCGGCAATCTATTTTAGCTATAGCCAAATTGTTGTTCGAAAAAGTGATCTCCTTAATACCTAAAAAAAGCAGTTAAGGTGAAGACTACCTGCTTTTTTGGTATTCGATGAAGTGATACCCGCAAAATAACCCGAATGATTCAAAACCGTCCTGCCGTACTGTCTTTTTCAGGTCACGACCCGTCCGGCGGTGCAGGTGTCCAGGCAGACATCGAAACATTCGTTAGTCATCGGTGTCATGCTGTCAGCGTCATAACGACGTTGACAGAGCAAGATACCGTGAACGTAAAAAAGCTTACCCCCCAAAATCCCGATAATATTCTCAGTCAAGCAACAGCTCTGATGGCGGACATCCCCGTCAAAGCAATCAAAATTGGTCTACTTGGGCATACTGAAACCGCCTTAGCTGTCCATAAAATACTCAAGAAAAACCCACATATTCCCGTCATTTTCGACCCAGTACTTGCTGCTGGCGGCGGTGCGGATTTATCTGATGAAGACATAGTCAGAGTAATCAAGGACTTATTATTACCTTATACAACCGTATTAACGCCCAATAGCGAAGAAGCCCGTAGACTGACCGGATTGACTGACCTCACCGAATGCGGATTGAAACTACTGGAAAAAGGTTGCGAATACGTGTTGATTACTGGCAGTCATGAAAGCACACCAGAAGTCAGCAACCGACTATTCCACGCTGGACAAGCAATAGAAACCTACTCCTGGAATCGCCTACCTTACAGCTATCACGGCTCCGGCTGTACGCTCGCCGCCAGCATAGCGGCTTTATTGGCGCAGGGGTTGGATACCGTACAAGCCATTTCCGAAGCCCAAGAATTTACCTGGAACTCATTAAGCGCCGCCTACCAAACGGGCAAAGGTCAACACAATCCTAACCGTTTTTATTGGGTAGATGATGAATGAAGCCGTTTCCAGCCCGTGGGCTTTATGCCATCACCCAAGCTCAGAACAACCCAAACAAGACCAACTCAGCCGATGCCCTTTTTGAAGCCGTGGCTGCTGCCATTCAAGGAGGTGCGCGTGTCATCCAGTATCGGGATAAAAACCCAGTAGATGCGGCCTATATTGCCCGTGAACTAGTTAATATCTGCCACCAGCACGACGTGCCACTTATCATCAACGATGATATAGAGCTTGCGCTGCGCTCAAATGCCGATGGAGTACATCTTGGCAAAGATGATGGCGAAATAATTGTAGCCAGGAAGCACTTGGGGAATGCAGCTATCATTGGCGTGTCTTGCTACAGCTCAGTTGACCGAGCATTGATTGCACAAGCACTGGGAGCTACTTACGTCGCTTTTGGTCGATTCTTCCCTTCATCATCTAAACCCTTAGCGGCACCCGCAGACAGGGATACCTTACGCCAAGCAAAAACCGCAATTCATCTTCCCATTGTTGCCATAGGCGGTATTCTGCCTGAAAATGGTGGTCAATTGCTGGCGGCAGGCGCTGATTTATTGGCTGTTATCGGAGGCGTGTTTAACCATGAACCGAAATCAGCGGCGTTGTCTTATCGATGCTTGTTTAAAGACTAAGCAATACTGATGAAAATCATCATCAGCTTCACCTTTTTACTGCTACTATCCTGTGTCACATCGACACAGATACAGATACAGACAACAAAGTCAGTCTTCAACCTAGGCAAACAGATTACTTTTAGCCGCGAAAAAGGCAATTGCCTGGCTTGTCATGAAATCGAAAACGGTGAGTTTCCTGGCAATATTGGTCCTGCACTGAAAAACTTACCCACCCGATTCAAGAATAAGCAACAGCTGCGCGAACAAATCTGGGATGCCACCCAGTCCAATCCAGAAACCAGTATGCCGCCGTTTGGGAAGCATAAAATTATCAGCGAAGACGAAATTGACCAGGTCGTTGACTATCTTTGGGGTTTAAAATAACCTTTCGAGAAACATAGGAAGAATCGCTATGAAAGTTAATCGTAGAAAATTTCTAACAACATCGCTGGTTTACAGTACGGCAGGGTTAGTATTATTGGAATCGTCCTTAGCAAACGCAGAATGGCTAGCAGCAGACTTTTCCCCCAGCTCGTTTGATGCAACCATGAAGCAATTGCTTAAAGGCAAACCCATTGTTGAAACCGACAAAATCGACCTGAATATCCCTGAAATTGCGGAAAATGGTGCATTGGTTCCAGTTACCGTGACCAGCAGCCTTAAAGATATTAAAAACATTGCCATCGTTGTCGAACAAAACCCCGTACCGTTAGCAATCCAGGCTACGTTAATGCCAGAACTTGAATCTTTACTGTCAGCGCGGTTAAAAATTGCCAGTTCTTCCTTTGTGTTCGTCATCGCTGAAGGAGAAAAAGTCTGCTATAGCGTCAAGAAAAAAGTCAAAGTCACCATCGGCGGCTGTGGAGGCTGATATGTCGAGTATAAAAATACGCACCAAACGGCTGGACGGTAACACCCAAATCCGCACTTTGATTGCGCACCCAATGGAGCATGGCAGAAACAAGGACAAAACTACCAACAAACCGATTCCTGCCCATTACATACAAGTATTGACTGTTACCCATAATGACAAAACCATCGCTACTTGCAATATGGGCGCGGGTATATCCAAAGACCCTTACTTTGCCTTTTTGCTGAAAGGTGGCAAATCGGGAGATGTGATCATCATCAACTGGGTTGATAATTTGGGCAACAAAGATTCTGAACAGCATACGATTACTTAATATGCCTGATCAGATTTTGTGATGACTGTTTATCAAGTGCTTTCCAATCGCCTAAAACATAGTCGGTTAATTATAAAAATTGCTTTG
>SHZQ01000009.1 GCA_009695535.1 Methyloglobulus sp. | reverse complement strand
TGGTGGAGGCGGGGGGAATTGAACCCCCGTCCGCAAGCACTCCGCCACAAGGTCTACATGCTTATCCCGAGCTTTGATTTAGCTGATGGCTACCCGTCGGGCCAAGAAAACCGCCAGCGATTTCGATTGGGTTTAGCGCTTTAGGCTCCGAACAAAGCCCTGGCGCGATCTTATGTAAGATGATCCCTGAGCGTCCGTTATACCCCGAAGGATACTTCAAACTCTGGCTGCATAAGCACCGCCAGTCAGAGAGGTGGTGCAGGGTTTAAGCTGCTAAAGCCACCGAGTAGTTTTCGTCATTTGCGAATACTTTTTTTCTGTAGATTTTACGAGGTGTACAGTCCTCGGCATGCACTCAAGGTTTTGCTACCCACGTCGAAGCCATGTCGCCCCCTTGGTTGGTATTCTAACGGTTAAGACTATCCATTACCAAGTAAATTCCATTTATTTTAGGGTTTTCTCGGTCGTTCGGAAGTAGGATGAGTTTTACGCACCAAAAGCATAGCTGTTTGAGCGACAATCAAGTTGGGTAATACATGATTTATCGCTTTTGGAGTTATTGAATGCACCCGTCAACTCAAGGAAGTCATAGTAACGTAAGGATGTGGTGAACACAGTAAACCGTATCAATCGCGAAACACGAACGATGCGGTTCGTACCTCACCGCATCCTACATTAGCGCACGTTACGGGTTACGAGCTAGTGCCGTAGCCGTAGTCAAGTAGAGTGCATTCCATGCGCCAAAATCATACCGATTTATATTGATAATGAAAAATAAGTCCCAATGCCTTTTGGTGCATAAAATGCACCTTACAGTCCTGAATTTTATAGCATTCGAATTGTGGATTAATTAGCATTTCATTTGTGTCTATCAATGAATCGCCAACATATTATCCAACGCCTTCTTCGCTAACCTCGCATCATCTTTATCGACAACAATCTGGTTAATCACATGACCATTAGCAAGATTATCCATCACCCACGCCAAATGCTGCGGGTCGGTACGGAACATGGTGGAACACATGCACAAGGTGGGCGACATGAAGTGGACGTTTTTGCCGTCTTTTTTGCATTCTTCGTGCAGGCGGTTGACGAGGTTGAGTTCGGTCGCCACCAGCCAGCGGGTGTTGGGTTCGGCTTCGCGGATGATGCGTAAAATCGCCGTGGTCGAGCCGATGTACTCGGCTTTCTGGCAGACCTCGAACGGCGCTTCGGGGTGGGCGATGACCTTGGTTTCCGGGTATTTTTCCAGGAAGTTGTCGATCTGTTCCGGCTTGAACATTTGGTGTACCGAGCAAAAGCCGCCCCAAAGAAAGATTTTGGCGTTTTTGATCTGTTCTTCGGTCAATCCGCCCATCGGCTTGTTGAAATCCCACAGCGCCAGTTGATCTAACGGGATGCCCATGCGGTATCCGGTGTTGCGGCCTAGATGCTGGTCGGGGAAGAATAAGACTTTCGGGCGGTTGGCAAAGCTCCATTCCAGGATTTTTTGTGCGTTGGATGAGGTGCAGACGATGCCTTCATGCTCACCGCAAAAGGCTTTCAGGTCGGCGGCGGAATTGATATAGGTGACAGGCGTGACTTCATTATCGACATCGATCACTTGCCCCAATTCTTCCCAGCATTTTTTAACTTTTATAAGGTTAGCCATGTCCGCCATCGAGCAGCCTGCGGCGAGGTCTGGCAGTATGGTGACTTGCTCGGGCCGGGTCAAGATGTTGGACACTTCCGCCATGAAATGTACGCCGCAAAACACGATAAATTCTGCTTCCGCAGCGGCGGCATCACGCGACAGTTTAAGCGAATCACCGACGTAATCGGCATGTTTGAACACCTCGTCGCGTTGGTAATGGTGTCCCAAGATGACGCAACGCTTACCCAGCTTGGCTTTGGCGGCAATTATCTTGGCATCGCATTCTTCGTCACTGAGTAAGGCGTAATCTTGGATGGGGGCTGGGGTTGATGTCATTATTTAACCTGATGTGTGAAACCGTTTGGTGGAGCAGGGATTGCTGGGAACGTCCTAAAGCGCAATAAGTGCCTGCTCTCTTCTGCTGGGGGGCTTGGTAAGTGATTATAAAGCAAACTGAATTAAGTCCCAATAGTATCCCGTCAGATGCAATGGCAGTAAAAATGCACAATAAAATGATTTTTCTTCTTAGCTCTTCTGAGAGGATGAATAAAATTGCTCGATTTAATAGCAGTGGCATCATAATGGTAGATTATCATCAGCTTAAATTTTGATAGAATACATGCTTGCTTAATTACGTTGAAGCCTATGCTACGCAAAATCCTAATCGCAAATCGTGGTGAAATCGCCGTTCGTATCATCCGTGCCTGTGCGGAAATGGGCATACGGTCGGTGGCTATATATTCGGAAGTTGACCGTTTTGCCTTACACGTCAAAAAGGCCGATGAGTCGTATTGTATCGGCACAGAGCCATTAGCAGGTTATCTCAACATCTACGCCTTAGTGGATTTGGCGGCGGCGACGGGTTGTGATGCCGTGCATCCGGGTTATGGCTTTTTGTCCGAAAACGCCCAGTTTGCAAGGGCTTGCAAGGAACGCGGCTTGATTTTTATCGGCCCAGACGCGGATGTTATTCATCAGATGGGTGATAAAACCGAGGCCAGAAAAGCCATGATTGCTGCTGGCATTCCGGTTACGCCAGGTACGGAAAATCTTGCGAATGTTGGAGAGGCTCTGGCTGCTGCCGACAAGATTGGCTATCCGATTATGCTGAAAGCCACATCTGGCGGCGGTGGACGGGGAATCCGGCGGTGCGATAATTCCGATGACTTGCAGCGTAATTATGACCGCGTTATATCCGAGGCCACCAAAGCCTTCGGTAGTGCGGATGTCTTTCTGGAAAAATGTGTCGTCAATCCTCGCCACATTGAGGTTCAGGTGTTGGGCGACCATCATGGCAATACCATTCACCTGTACGAACGCGATTGCTCCATCCAGCGGCGCAACCAAAAGCTCATCGAAATAGCGCCCTCGCCGCAATTGGATGAAGCACAACGGCAATATATTGGCGGTCTGGCTGTATTGGCTGCCAAGGCAGTCAAATATACCAATGCCGGAACAGTGGAGTTTTTGCTAGATCAGAACGACCGCTTTTACTTCATGGAAATGAATACGCGGGTGCAGGTTGAGCATACTATTACCGAGACGATCACGGGCGTGGACATTGTTGAGGAACAAATCCGTGTTGCCGCCGGCTTACCTTTGCGGTGCAAACAGGAAGACATCAGCCGTCGCGGTTTCGCCATCCAATTCCGCATCAATGCCGAAGACCCGCAGAATGGCTTTCTGCCCAGTTTCGGGCATATCTCACGTTATTATGCGCCAGGCGGCCCTGGGGTTCGTACCGATACCGCGATTTACACCGGCTACGACATTCCGCCATATTACGATTCCATGCTGGCAAAACTCATCGTCAGCGCGACGACTTGGGAAGACACTATCAAACGGGGTGAACGTGCCTTAAAGGACATGGGCTTGTTCGGCATTAAAACCACCATCCCTTATTATCTGGAAATATTGCGTCATCCTGAATTTCGTGCCGCAAATTTTAATACTGGCTTTATCGAACAATATCCCGAATTGATTAATTACTCTAATAAACCCAGACCAGAAGTCTTGGCAAGCGTAATTGCTGCTGTTATGGCGGCACATACGGGGCTTTAATTAACTGAATTTATTGACTGTTTTAAAGTGACTATGCAAAAAATTTATATCACTGACGTAATATTACGCGATGCACATCAATCCCTGATCGCAACCCGCCTACGCACGGAAGACATGCTCCCAGGTTGTGCGATGCTCGACGACATTGGCTATTGGTCGCTGGAGTGCTGGGGCGGTGCGACGTTTGATGCGTGCTTGCGGTTTTTGAAGGAAGACCCGTGGGAACGCTTGAGCAAACTCAAGGCTGCCTTGCCTAAGACCCGTCTGCAAATGCTGGTGCGCGGGCAAAACCTGTTGGGTTATCGCCATTATTCAGATGATGTAGTACGCGCTTTCATCCATAAAGCAGCAGAAAACGGCATGGATGTGTTCCGTATTTTCGATGCCCTGAACGATGTCCGCAATTTGCGTACGGCTATCGAGGCAACCAAAGCAAGCGGCAAACATGCCCAAGGTACGATTTGCTACACCACCAGCCCGGTGCATGATGTCCATAGTTTTGTGACGTTGGGCAAGGCGTTGGCAGACCTGGGTTGTGATTCCATCGCCATTAAGGATATGGCGGGCTTGCTTACGCCTTACGCTACTAGCGAGTTGGTTGATGCTTTAAAAGATGCGGTCGATTTGCCTTTGCACTTACACTGTCATGCAACGTCAGGTTTGGCGGAAATGTGCCAATTGAAGGCGATTGAAGCAGGTTGCCAGCATATTGATACGGCGTTGTCGTCCTGGTCGGGCGGTACTAGCCATCCGCCGACCGAAAGCTTGGTGATTGCACTCAAAGGTACATCTTACGATACTGGTCTGGATCTGGATAAACTGCAAGCGGCGAACAGTTATTTTGCCGAAGTCAGGAAAAAATACCACCGTTTTGAAAGCGAATTTACTGGCATTGACACCCAAGTCCATGTATTTCAAGTTCCAGGCGGCATGATTTCCAACTTGGCTAACCAGTTAAAGGAGCGCAATGCCTTAGACCGCATTGGCGAGGTTTATAAGGAAATCCCCGAAGTCCGCAAGGATTTAGGTTATCCCCCCTTGGTTACACCGACATCTCAAATTGTCGGTACGCAAGCCGTGCTTAATGTGCTGACCGGCAAACGCTATGAAACCATCACCAATGAGGTGAAACGCTACCTGCAGGGCGGTTATGGCAAAGCACCCGCACCCGTGAGTGCGGCGTTGCAGAAAAAAGCCATCGGCAAGGAGGACGTAATGGATTGCCGCCCCGCTGATTTAATCAAGCCGGAATTAGATAAGCTACGTAAGGAAATCGGCGAATTGGCTTTGAACGATGAGGACGTGTTGAGTTATGCGATGTTCCCCGAAGTCGGCAAGCTGTTTCTGGAGCAACGCGCAACCGGAAGCTTAGTGCCAGAGCCATTGGCGATTGAATCCAGGGCTGACGATGCCATCAAAAAAGCACCCACCGAATTCAATGTCGCCCTGCATGGCGAAAGCTATCACGTCAAAGTTACGGGCGCTGGCCCCAAAAACCAGATGCTCAGGCATTTCTACTTCATGGTCGATGGCGTACCGGAAGAAATCGTCGTCGAAACCTTGGACGAAATCGTGCTGGAAGGCGGTACCCAAGGCGCGGTCAAAGGGACTATATCCAGCAAGCGCCGCAAACCCACCGCGCCCGGCGATGTCGTCGTCAGTATGCCGTGCAACGTACTGGAAGTGCTGGTTAAAGTAGGGCAATCGGTGGTGGCGGGGCAGGCGGTCATGATTACCGAAGCGATGAAAATGGAAACCGAGATTACCGCACCTATTGCTGGCGTGGTGAAAGCCGTGCATGTGGTCAAGGGCGAACCGGCGAATCCGGATGAGGTGTTGGTGGAGATTAGCCCCTAATAGGTGAAAATAGTAAAGTAGGTTGGGTAAGAACTGTAGGGCGGATTAGGTGCACAAACAACCAGCTTTAAGGTTTGTAAGGAGTTTCTGTGCGCCGCAATCCGTCGCATGACAGGGGTGTGCATCATTCGGCGGATTACGCCGCGCCCAAACGAAAGCGACACATTAAAACCAACCATGTTGTGCGGCTAATCCGCCCTACGGAATGCAGTTTACTTGTTAAGGAAATGAAAACCATCATACAGCCTGCCAACAAAGACACAATACGAATCGTCGCCGAGTTATTACGACAAGGCAAATTGGTCGCAATCCCTACCGAAACCGTCTACGGCTTGGGTGCGGATGCCAAAAATCCCGATGCCGTTAAACGCATTTTTACCGCCAAAGGTCGTCCTGCCAATCACCCTTTGATAGTCCACATCTCGGATAAGGCCGCGCTTAACGATTGGGCGATTGAAATACCTGAGCTTGCCTGGAAACTGGCGGAACACTTCTGGCCTGGGCCTTTGACCATGGTGCTAAAAAAACACCCTGATGTGCCGATGGAAGTCACGGGTGGACAAAATACCGTTGCGTTACGGGTGCCTAGTCATCCGGTGGCTTTAAGCGTATTACAGGCATTTGGCGGCGGCATAGCCGCGCCGTCCGCCAACCGATTTTGTCGGATTAGCCCCACCCGGGCCAGTCATGTCGAAGAAGAGCTGGGTGATAAAGTCGATATGATCTTGGATGGCGGTGCGTGTCAGGTCGGTTTGGAATCGACGATTGTTGATTTAAGCGCAGCGCAGCCAACATTGTTACGTCCAGGGCAAATCAGTAAGTCCGAAATTGAAGAGTTTCTGCAAGTGAAGCTGGAATTACCTGAAAATAATAAACAAATCCATGCACCAGGGATGATGGAAGTGCATTATGCGCCTATTACTGAGACGTTTTTATGCACACAGGATCAAGTTAAGGACATACTCCAAGGCGATGCTTTTCAACATCAGCATAAAATGGGTATAGCCAGTTATTTCACGAAGATCGAATCTGACTTATTTGCAAAAATCATAACAATGCCCAATGATGTCGATGGTTATGCCCAATGCTTGTACGGTACACTAAGAGCGCTGGATGATGCCGTTCTCGATTTAATCTTAATCGAGCAGCCACCCCAAACAGAAGAATGGCTGGCTGTGAATGATCGGTTAGCGAAAGCAGCCAAGGTTTTGACAAATTGGTAGTACGTTAACATGGACATCAATTATGCTTGTTAAAGAGTTTGCTGAACATGTTGCATTTGACTATTGACTCATGGAATAGCCATGATCTTGATCGAATTTTGTCGCATTATAGTGACGATTTTGAAATGTCAGCGCCATTCATTATCAGAATATTAGGCGAGTCATCAGGAGTGTTAAAAGGTAAGGAAAAGTACGGTCTTATTGGTCTAAGGCGTTGCAATTAAACCCAGATCTTCATTTTAAATTGCTAGCCACCCTGGCTGGGGTAAGCAGCATAACTTTGTGATATGAAATAGTAGTGGATTATCAGCCGAGGTTTTTTGTTTTAATGAAGATAATAAGGTTATAAGGGCTTATGCACGCTATGCTCAAAAAATTTGACGTAAACTACAAAATATTTAAAACCTAAATAACTACAAAATTAATGTAAACGGGCTGAAAATTGATTAACAAAACCATCCGCATCGCCACCCGCAAAAGCCCACTGGCCTTATGGCAAGCAGAACATGTCGCGGCATTACTTGAAAATACTTTCTCCGGCGTAACAACCGAATTGGTCAAAATGAGCACCCAAGGTGACAAAATCCTGGATGCGCCGCTGGCAAAAATTGGCGGCAAGGGCTTGTTTGTGAAGGAACTTGAGGTGGGAATGCTGGAAGGAACAGCAGATATTGCCGTGCATTCCATGAAAGATGTGCCTGTGGAGTTTCCAGAAGGTTTGCACTTAGGTGCGATATTGAGCAGAGAAGACCCCACCGATGCCTTTGTTTCCAATCATTTTGCTTCATTAGCCGATTTGTCACCCAACGCCAGAATAGGCACGTCCAGTTTGCGTAGGCAGTGCCAAATCAAGGAGTTGTACCCCAGTGCGGAAATTTTGACTCTGCGAGGCAATGTCAATACACGTTTGGCAAAATTGGATGCAGGTGATTATGATGCCATTATTTTAGCGTCTGCTGGGTTGATAAGGCTGGGCATGGGGGAGCGAATTACCCAGCGCCTTGATACCAAAACAAGTTTACCTGCCATTGGCCAGGGCGCAATTGGCATAGAATGCCGAGTTGATGACAAGGAAATCAATGATATGTTGAGCAAATTGCACGATAACGAAACAGGTATTTGTGTACGGGCAGAACGGGCAATGAATGCGAGGTTAAGCGGCGGCTGCCAAGTCCCCATCGCAGGTTTCGCCGAAATACACGATAACCAGCTAATCATGCGTGGACTGGTCGGCAATCCTGATGGTAGTGTGATTTATCGTAGCGAATTCAGCGGTAAGCCGGAACATGCTGAAGCAATAGGCAAAACCATCGCGGAGGATTTGTTGGCGCAAGGTGCAGATAAGGTGTTACAGGCACTTTATCAGTGAATAATGCTTTGCAAGGGGCGCATGTTTTGGTCACCCGCCCCAGCCATCAGGCAGAAAATTTATGCCAACTTATCGAGCAGCAGGGCGGAATAGCTGTGCGTTTCCCAACGCTAGAAGTCGTTGGGATGAATCCAAAACCGGAAAATCCGCCCGATTATCCAACCATAGCAACCAATCCCTTACCTAAATTGTTCAATTGGCATTGGCTGATATTTATAAGTGCCAATGCAGTAAATTTTGCGCTGAAAGCGAATGGTGGCAAAATAGCCCAGTTAAAGGCGATGCAAATAGCCGCTATTGGGCAAGCAACCGCTAAAGCGTTGCAAAATGTGGGTTTGCAAGCTAATTTGCTACCTAAAGTGGGTTTTGATAGCGACGCACTACTGGCAATGCCGGAAATGCAGCAGGTTAAAGGGCAGAGCATACTAATCGTTCGAGGGCAGGGCGGACGTGAAGAACTGGCAAACGTGCTTCGTAGCAGGGACGCAAATGTCGATTATTGGGAAGTTTATCAACGGATAATGCCCGATGTTGACAATACCGAGGTGCTTAGTTTGCTTGAGCAGAACAAGCTGAATGTCATCGTTATCACCAGTTGTGAGGTGTTGCAGAATTTGTTAACCATGCTTGGTGCAGGCTATACAAAGCATCTGACTACAGTTTCGCTGGTGGTTGTCAGTGATAGAATAAAGCGATTTGCTGCCGAAATGGGATTTACGCGAATAGCCGTGACTGAATATCCTTCAGATTCAGCTATTATTGATGCGGTATGTGTAGTGATAAACAGGGTCTGTTAAAAACAGGTGCGGTAAAAAACGGGGATTAGAGTGGCAGAATTGACTGAAAAACCAGCACCAGTACCAGTACCAGTACCAGTACCAGTACCAGTACCAGTACCAGTACCAGTACCAGTACCAGAACAAGAGCCCGTCATAACTAAAAGCGACGGAAAACCAAAGCCATCACCTCGGTCAAGTGGTGGGCTTTTGTTTGTTATCATCTTGTTATTCCTGATTTTAGGGCTGGCAGGTGCAGGATTTTATTTTTTTACGCAATTAAGCGATAAGCAAGAAGGGCTGGGCGGTCAAGTTAAAAACGAACTGATTCGTCAGGTCAACGATTATCAAGCCCAACTGACTGCCATACAATCGCAAGTGGCTGCGCTACAATCTGAAATTGCCGGTAAAGAAGACCATTTCAACAAGACGCTGGCGAGTTTTTCTGACCTAAATACCCAAAAAACCGACGCAACGCGCAAAGAACTCGGCGATAAAGTGCTGCAAGTGCAGCGGCAACTGGGTAAAACCAGAGGTGATTGGCTTATTGCAGATGCTGAGTATTTACTGAGTGTTGCTAATGAAAGACTGCATTTGGTCGGTGACATAAATACCACGCGAGCAGCGCTTGAAGCAGCTGATCAACGTTTGCGCGAAAGCGGCGATACGGGCACTATCACAATACGCGAGCAGATTTCCAAAGAACTTTCGCAAATTCAAGGTGTTAATGTACCCGATGTGGTGGGCTTGTACACATCAATACAGACCTTGATAAGTGAAGTCGCCAAGTTAACGTTAGTACTGCCTTATTCCGGCAAACCCTTGACACCTAAAGAGGAAGTCACCAACTCTAGCGCGATCAGCGAAGACTCCAATGATTTGCTCAATTCTGCCATTCAGGGGTTGGAAGGCATTGTCACCATCAAACATTCCAATAAGCCCATCAAGGAAATATTGACTCAGGAGCAAGCTGAATTCATCCGCGAGCAGCTTAAGGTCAAGCTGGAAATGGCGAAAATGGCGTTAGTCCAACAAAATGATGCCTTATATCAAACGGCTTTAACGGATATAAAAGCCGAGATTAACCAGCATTTTACGGTAAATGATAATGCCAAAAGCTTTATCAGTGAGGTGTCACGCTTACAGGCAATCAAGTTGCGTAGCCAGTTGCCCGACATCAGTTTGTCGCTAAAGATGCTCCGCGATGTGACCAAGCTGAGGATTGAAGCGGACAAGGCTTTGTCTACAGAAAGTGAAGAGCCGACACAAAAAGAAAATCCAGCATCGCCTTCGGAGACTAAAGAATCGCCAACAAAATCGGTAGAGTCAGGAAAACCTGTCGATTCTGGACAGCCAACTCAAACCGCTCCTACCAAGCAAGCAGAGTGAGTACCTAATGAAAAACGGGTTATTTTTCTTTTGTGCGCTGATTGTTACGGTAGCGACTGTTTTCCTTCTTAAGCAATGGCTAGGCACGTTTGAGAACCCTGGTTATGTGCTGATAGGCATAGGCAGTTGGTCGATGGAAACTTCATTAGCAGTGTTCCTCACCAGTCTAATTGTCGGCTTTTTCCTGCTGTATATGTTTTTCAGGTGGCTGGGTTGGCTGGTTCGGTTGCCCTGGCAATTGAAAAATCGCAGCCGCAATATCAAATTTAACCGCTCACAAGAAGCCTTGATTGCGGGTTTGGTCGGCTCGGCAGAAGGAAAATTTGAGCAAGCTGAGAAAGTCTTGATTAAACACGCATCAAACAGTGGTGCGCCGTTACTGCATTATTTGACTGCTGCCAAAGCGGCGCAGTCCCGTGGTGCTTTCGACAAACGGGATGAATATCTTAAGAAAGCATCAGCACAAGCACCGGGTTCTGATGTGGCAATTGGCTTGACCCAAGCAGAGCTGCACTTTTCTGCAAACCAGCTTGAACAGGCCTTGGAAACGCTGACGAAACTCCATTCAATTGATGCGACCCATGTCAGCGTACTTAAGTTATTGCATCAAACTTATCAACGCCTGGGCGATTGGCAAGGCTTGCGTAAGTTGTTGCCTACCTTAAACAAAAATAAGGTGCTGACGGAAACCGAAATAAAAATGCTTGAAATAGATGCTTTTGGTGGCCTGTTAAAGCAAACTATCAAACAAGGCAGCCTTGATGAAATGCGCTTGCTATGGACTGAAATTCCAGCACACATCAAAAAGAATCCCGATGTTGCAGCGATTTATTTTGCAGGCATGATTAACGCTGAGCTGGGAGCTGAGATTCAAGGCGAGCTGGTCGAAACCTTGACCATCAATTGGGACGAAACCTTGTTGTTGTTATTCGGAAGCTTGCCATCTAGCGATGTTAATAAGCAGTTGGACATTGCCGAATCCCTGTTGGCTTATCATAAAAAAGACGGAGTCTTGCTGACAATTCTTGGCAAATTGAGCGCTAAGTGTCAAGACTACTCAAAAGCTGAAGATTATTTATCTAAAAGTTTAGCCATTGATCCCACCGTACAAGCCTATCGCTTGCTGGGTGATTTGTATTCTGTCCAGGGCGAAGAGCATAAAGCCAACACAGCTTATAAACAAGGATTAGAGCTTGCATCCAGCGGTGTTGCCAGTCAAGTTGATGTGGCACTCGAAATCTGATGACGTATTTTTTTACTTCGATTGAGCAGCCGTGTTATCCGTGAGAGCTGCTTAATTGATGGACTAAAAAGCAATAAAGAGTTACTATGTGAATACCTGAGCGTGAAGCTTTGTTTTAGGAAAACAAAGTTTATTGGTTTTGGTAACTATGGGGGTAAAAATGTTTTGATTAACCTGAGCATTCAGCCGCTTTTTTTGAATTTGCTGAACGGCAAATAGGTACGTGAGGAAACACATGAATTTTAGACACATTTTGGCAGCCATGTTGCTGTCTTTGCTTTCAATTGGCGTAGCACAAGCAGCAGGATCCCCTCTTCATGAGGATTACACAGCGCTTTTAACTATTTCGGATAAGATGTTAGAAGCCGCTAAAGCTAGCGATGTAGCTGCTTTTACTGCTATTGCTTCTGAGGCATCCGATGTTGCAAAAGATCAAGGTAACAAAGGCAACTCTCCACGTCTTCAGCGTATCAGCACCAAAATCAAACAAGCGAAGAAGGCTGCAAAAGCTGGTGATTTCATGAAAGCTACATCATTAGTTGATGAAGCCAGAGTTGAAATGAATAAACCTGACGTTCCACCTACATTTGGTGGCACTGCCGAAGGCGGCGGTCGTGACGGTTTGTTCGGAAAATACTAAGTCGATATCTGATTTTAGACGGAAATAATTAAAGGCTTCAAGCCAGCTTTATTTCCTACCACGTTTTATTCTCTAGCGTGATTTCAAAACCCAGCTAAATGCTGGGTTTTTTTGTTTAAAGGGCATTAATTCTAAGGTTGTTGACTTCAACGTCATAATGTATCCCAAATGCGATCTATCTTATCTGTAACGTCTTTGGACATCGCAATCGGCTCACCCCATTCCCTGTTGGTTTCCCCAGGCCATTTGTTGGTCGCATCAAAGCCTACTTTCGAGCCTAAGCCCGATACGGGCGAAGCAAAATCAAGATAATCTATGGGCGTATTTTCTAATATCGTTAAATCCCGCGCCGGATCCATGCGGGTTGTAATCGCCCAGATCACGTCTTCCCAGTTGCGGACGTTAATGTCTTCATCGACCACGATGACGAATTTGGTGTACATGAATTGTCGCAAATAAGACCAAGTCCCCAGCATCACCCGTTTGGCGTGACCGGCATATTGTTTCTTCATGCTGATGACCGCCATACGATACGAGCAACCTTCTGGCGGCAGATAAAAATCGACAATTTCTGGGAATTGCTTTTGCAAAATAGGGACGAAGACTTCGTTTAAGGCAACACCCAAGATGGCGGGTTCGTCTGGTGGTCGTCCGGTATACGTGCTGTGATAGATGGGATTGCGGCGTTGGGTAATGCGTTCTATGGTAAATACCGGAAATTCATCGACCTCATTGTAATAGCCGGTGTGGTCGCCAAAAGGCCCTTCCTTCGCCGTTTCTCCAGGATAAATAAAGCCTTCCAACACGATTTCAGAGTTGGCGGGTACTTGCAAATCGTTGGTCAGGCATCTCGCCACTTCGGTTTTGCTGCCGCGCAATAGTCCAGCAAAACCATATTCTGATAAGGTGTCCGGCACGGGCGTGACGGCGGCGAGTATGGTGGCTGGATCTGCACCCAAGGCGACAGCTATGGGGAAAGGTTTGTCAGGATGCGCCTGTTGCCATTCCCTAAAATCCAGTGCGCCGCCCCGATGCGCCAGCCAACGCATAATCACCTTATTTTTAGCGATAACTTGTTGGCGGTAAATGCCGAGATTCTGCCGAGTTTTATTTGGGCCTTGGGTGATGACTAGCGGCCAAGTAATAAGTGGTGCGGCATCGCCCGGCCAGCAGGTCTGTATCGGATACTGGCTTAAATCAATCTCATCGCCCTCCAGGACAATTTCCTGACAGACAGGGGAGGATACCAATTTGGGTGTCATATTAAGCACTTGCTTGAACACGGGGATTTTTTCAAAGGCATCCCTCACCCCTTTAGGTGGTTCAGGTTCTTTTAGATAGGCGAGAAGTTTGCCGATTTCCCGCAACTCACTGACCTCATTAGCACCCATGCCCATGGCGACCCGCTTGGGTGTGCCAAACAGGTTGCAAAGTACGGGTATTTTATGGTTTTTAGGGTTTTCAAACAGCAATGCTGGGCCGCCTTGCTTTAGTACGCGGTCACAAATTTCCGTCATTTCCAGATTGGGATCAACCTCAACGGTAATCCGCTTAAGTTCGCCTTGCTTTTCCAGTTGCGCGATAAAATCTCGTAGATCCTTATATCTCACGCCGCAATACCTATGCCGTTGTGCCTAAGCAGTGCGTCGATGTTAGGTTTGCGACCACGGAATTTGATGAACAATTCTATTGCATCTTCACTGCCGCCACTTTCGAGGATGTTCGATAAAAAGGCGTTGCCCGCTTCCTGATTGAAAATACCTTTTTCCTCAAACAAGGAAAACGCGTCGCTAGACAGAACTTCCGCCCATTTGTAGCTGTAATAGCCTGCCGCGTAACCACCGGCAAAAATATGCGAGAAACTGTGCGGAAAGCGGTTGGATTTGGGTGGATGGATAACGGCAACTTGTGAGCGTACTTTTTCCAACGTTTCATAGATTCTGCCACCTAAAGCCGGATCGTAATCTTGATGAATTCTGAAATCGAACAAGCTAAATTCAAGCTGCCTTACCATTACCATCCCAGCTTGGAAATTTTTTGCCGCCATCATTTTGTCGAATAAGCTATCAGGCAAGGTTTCGCCAGTTTGATAATGACCGGAAACCAGTTGCAGAGATTCCTTTTCCCAGCACCAGTTTTCCATGAATTGGCTGGGTAATTCCACCGCATCCCATTCCACGCCATTGATGCCAGATACGCCCAGGTAGTCGATTTTGGTCAGCATGTGCTGTAGACCGTGACCGAATTCATGGAATAAAGTCGCGACCTCATCATGGGTTAGGAGTGCGGGATCGCTTCCGGTAGGTGGCGTAAAGTTGCAGGTCAAATACGCAACAGGGATTTGAATTGAATTGTTAGTCTTCTTACGCCCCACACAATCATCCATCCAGGCACCGCCGCGCTTTTTAGGTCGGGCGCACAGGTCGAGATAAAATTGACCGCGCAGTTGACTGTTTTTGTCATGAATTTGGAAAAACCGCACATCAGGATGCCAGCTGTCGAATTCGTTGATTTCCGTAATATTCAGGCCATACAGCTTTTCGACGACGGCAAACAAGCCCGGCAAAACGCGGGTAACAGGAAAGAAAGCCTTCACTTCTTCCTGCGATAATTGGTAAAAATGCTGGCGCATTTTCTCGGAATAATAGCCAGAATCCCAAGATTGCAAATCCTTGATGCCATGATGTTCATCGGCAAATGCGCATAATTCCGCCAAATCTTTGTGTGCTTGGGGCAACGATTTTTCGGCGAGATCTTCCAAGAAGTGAATAACATCAGCGGTTTTTTCCGCCATTTTTGTCGCTAACGACAGTTCTGAAAAGTTCTTATAGCCTAATAATTGCGCTTTTTCATGGCGTAATGCCAAGATTTTTTCCATAATGTTGGTGTTGTCCCATTGCCCAGCGTGAGGACCCTGGTCGGATGCCCGTGTGGAATAGGCTTCATAAAGCTCGCGGCGCAATTCCCGATTATCGGCATAAGTCATCACGGCGTGATAGGAAGGGAATTGCAAGGTTATTTTCCAGCCTTGTTGCTGGTCAATCTCAGCAATTTGCTTGGCTTGGGCGAGCGCAGAAGGCGGCAATCCCGCTAAATCTGCTTCATAGGTAATCAGTTTGCTCCAAGCATTGGTCGCATCGAGGATATTTTCTTCGTAATTGCTGGCAAGCTTGGAAAGCTCTTGGCTGATGTCTTTGTATCGCCGCTTTTTTTCATTATCCAAATCAATACCGGACAGCTTGAAATCCCGTAAGGCATTGCTGATGATTTTTTGTTGGGCAAGCGAAAGTGTTGAATATTCAGGGCTTTTGGCAATAAAACGATAAGCGTTGAATAAGGCTTCATTTTGTCCCATCTCCGTCGAATAAGCGCTCAATTTTGGCAAACAGGCGTTATAAGCATCCCGAAGTTCATCGCTGTTGATGACCGAATTGATGTGGCTAACGGGTGACCAAGCTTTGCCTAACTTATCGTCCGCATTTTCCAGCGGTTCAATCAGATTTTCCCAAGTGTAGTTTTTCGTCGCATTTAGGTGTTGTTCAACCGTCGCGCGGGCATCAGCCAAAAGTTGGTCGATTGCAGGTTCAACGTGTTCGGGTTTTATTTGGGAAAACAAGGGCAAAACGGAATTAGCTAATAGCGGGTTATTCATAATTAAACGCCTAGTGGAAGGAGGGGGCAATTCAAAACCGATAAGTTACAGCAAAGATTGGGTATCGGTATTGGCTGAGCTAAGGATAACAGTCAGAAAATATCGGGCAAGTTGCTGCTGTTGGGCAATTGAAAATGGGATGCTTGCTAAGGACAAAGCCATGGAATTGCGATGCAACCTTACTTTAACTTGTTATCGGCATCGAGGAAAAGCTCCGTTTTGGAAGCCATATCATGCCAACTGCGTTGATTTTTATCGATAACAATCCACAAAAAACCTAAACCTAATAATCCCCAAGACAATAGCGCAACGATAAAACGAATGAAGGCTTGCTGCCAGCTAATAACGCCATGTTCACTATTTAAAACCCTTGTTTTCCAAGCCCTTAAACCTAACGTTTGACCGCCGTGCGTCCAAAACCAGCCATAAAAAAAGAAGCTGACGGCTAATAGATAAAGGGAGTAAAAAATCTTATGGTTGGTGAAAGCTTCGCCGCCATTAAAAGGCAGTAGGATCGCGGTTGCTAAAAATAATACCGCAATTAGTAGCAAAAAATCGTAAACAATAACCGCCAGAACACGTAAAAGCCCAGGTTTAGCCATCAACGATGTAAATCAAAGGGTCTGGCGAAGGGCAGGTGGCTCGAGTTTAGAAATTACAGCTTAAACAACGCCAACCGCTGACCAAAATACATACACATCGCCATCAGCCCGCCCAACATCAGCAGGGAGAAAAAAAACGGCGGCTTATGGAGCAGAAGAATAGCAACATCTGTTACAAACAGGCTGGCTAAAAAAGGTTGGTCAACCAAAGCGGTGAGAATTTTTTTGCAGATTACAATCCAGTTATTCATGTCGGCGGCGAGGGCAGGGTTGACAAAAGATTGTTTTATGCTGTACTACAAAAAAACCATAGATACATAATAAACAACCCAATCTTTGTTAAAATTAATAGGTGGATTCTACTATATTCAAAAGATTTATGTAAAAGAAAACCGTTACTTGACTGGGTCTAGCCCTGTCAAAATGATATGATTAGCGCGAATAATAACAACATCAGGGATAACAGGTTATTTTAAACTTCTTCAAAAAAATTATTGGCACGAATAAGCCAAAAGATGCGCTATTGCCATCAAAAGTAAGATTGTATCAACGCTCTGAGCATTGCATTTCGCGCAGTCAAATTAGCGACAATGCCTTGAAAGTATTGTACAAACTCAAAAAAGAAGGCTTTGATGCTTACTTGGTTGGTGGCTGTGTGCGTGACTTATTGTTAGGTCGTGAACCGAAAGATTTTGACGTGGTGACTAATGCCGACCCTGACGAAATAAAAAAAGTCTTCCGAAATTGTCGCTTAATAGGTCGAAGATTCCGCCTCGCCCATGTGCATTTCGGTAGAGAAGTGATAGAAGTTGCCACTTTTCGTGGCGAAGACGCAAAGCAAAACGACAAACAAATTCTCAACAAAGAAGGGCGTTTGCTCAGGGATAATGTCTACGGCACAATAGAAGAAGACGTGTGGCGCAGGGATTTTACCGTCAACGCACTGTATTACAACATTAAAGATTACTCAGTCGTCGATTATGTCGGTGGTATGGAAGACCACAAAGCGGGCATGTTGCGGCTAATTGGCGATCCTGAAACCCGCTTTAGGGAAGATCCGGTGCGAATGCTAAGGGCGGTACGTTTTGCTGCCAAACTGGGCTTTAAGCTCCATCCTGATTGCCAAAAAGCATTGCATACCACAGCTTCGGTATTGGACAGCATTCCTTCCGCTCGGCTTTATGATGAGGTTTTAAAGCTGTTTTTATCTGGTAGTGCGCTGCAAACTTTTGAATTGCTTAGGCAATACGGTTTATTTAAAGTCTTGTTTCCTGCCACCGACAAAAGCCTGTCCTTTGAGGAAGAAGGCTTTCCAAAGCTGTTTTTAATCAAAGCATTACAGAATTCCGATAATAGAATTGCCGAAGGTAAAACCGTAACGGCGTACTTCTTGCTGGCGGCTTTTATGTGGGAACCAGTGCAGATGCTTGCTAAGGAGCTGCTAAAAAAAGGTGGCGATGAATACATGGTGTATCAAGATGCCGCCAATGAAGCAATTTCCAGACAAATAAAAGTAATAGCGATGCCACGACATATCACGACGGCAATGCGCGAAGTGTGGAGCTTACAGCCCAAGTTTACTACGCGAGTCGGAGCAAAACCGAGCCGGTTATTGACCCATCCACGCTTTAGGGCAGGTTATGATTTCCTGTTGTTACGTGCTGAAACCGGTGGTGCTGATCCTGAACTGGCAGAATGGTGGGCGCGCTATCAAAATGCGAACGAAAACGAACAGCGCAAAATGACTGCGCCAGCGCGGAATGGTCAAAATAAAAAGACCGGTTTGAAAAGAAATTACCGCAGACCCAGCCAAAACAAGCCCAAACCAGCAGAGTGATAAGGCTGTTAGCAGACCGTGCTTGATATGAGTAGTGTTTCTCCACACACACTTACCGCTTTTATCGGCTTAGGTAGCAATCTGGAATCGCCCATTGCCCAACTTAAATCCGCACGTTTGGCGATTAATGCCCTGGATAATGTCCAAGAACTGGCATTCTCAAGCTTGTATGCAAGTACACCGATGGGGTCGCAAGATCAGCCTGATTACGTGAATGCCGTGATGTCCGTGGCAGCCAGCCTTACTCCTTTGGAATTACTATACGCCCTGCAAGCGATTGAGCTGGAACATGGGCGGGTGCGCGGTGTCCAACGCTGGGGTGCGAGAACGCTGGATTTGGATGTGTTGCTGTACGGCGATCAGCATATTGATATGCCCGAATTAACCGTGCCGCACAGAGGTATTGCCGAACGGGCTTTTGTTTTAGTACCCTTATCCGATTGTGATGCGGACTTGCTTATTCCAGGTAAAGGTAAACTTTCCGACTTGCTTATAAAGTGCTCAATCGTAGGCTTACGAAAATTAAACGAAGATGAATCAAGTAGTTGATAAATCCTTGTCGATCAACGACATCACTGCAATGAAGCGCAACGGTGAGAAAATTACCTGCCTGACCGCTTACGATGCCGGTTTTGCTGCGGTTATTGACAAGGTTGGCATAGACATCATGCTAGTTGGCGATTCCTTGGGCATGGTAATTCAAGGACATAGCGCCACCGTACCCGTCACGATTGAGCAGATGGTTTACCATACCCAATGTGTTAGCCGAGTACGTAAACGGGCTTATCTCATCGCCGATATGCCTTTTATGACCTACAGCAATCTTGATATTGCTGCCAAAAACGCTGCACAATTGCTGCAAGTAGGTGGCGCACAAATGGTAAAACTGGAAGGTGCTAAAGTTGAATGCGTCCGTTTTCTGGTTGAACAAGGCATTCCCGTTTGCGGTCATCTAGGCTTATTACCGCAGTCAATACATCAACTTGGCGCGTACAGCGTGCAAGGTAAAGAACCCGAAGCCGCCCAAAAACTGCGCGATGATGCTCAACAATTACAGCAAGCGGGTGCAAGTTTGCTGGTTTTGGAATGCCTACCTGCCGCACTTGCCAAACAAATCAGCGAGGAACTCACTATCCCCGTGATTGGCATAGGCGCTGGTGTTGGCTGCGACGGGCAAGTGCTGGTCTTGTACGACATGCTCAATATTGGCACTAGCAGGCGACCACGGTTTTCTAAAGATTTTATGGCAGATTGCAATAGCGTGGAAGATGCCATCAAAACCTATCAACACGCCGTCAAAAACGCCGAATTTCCGGGTTTGAAGCACAGCTTTTAACAAGCCATGCAAGTAGCCAATACCTTTGTTGATTTGCGAAATGCCGTCAAAACCTGGCGAATGGCAGGCGAACGCATCGCTTTCGTCCCCACGATGGGCAATTTACATGCCGGACATATAAAGCTGGTTGAACAAGCCAAGCAGGCAGCGGATAAGGTCGTCGTCAGCATTTTTGTCAACCCAGCCCAATTTGGCGTGGGCGAAGATTTTGAATCCTATCCACGTACCGAGGATGCAGATAAGCAAAAACTGCAAGCAGCCAAGCTAGATTTGCTGTTTTTGCCCAGTGTTGCCGAAATGTACGCTGAAGGCGCGAAGACCGTAATCAGCGTGAAAACCTTATCAACCTTGCATTGCGGCGCATCAAGACCAGGGCATTTTGACGGTGTAGCAACTGTCGTAAGTAAATTATTTAATATGGCGCAACCCGACGTGGCTTTTTTTGGTCAAAAGGACTTTCAGCAACTGGCAATTATCCGCGCTATGGTCAACGATTTGAACATTCCCGTCGAAATACGGTCTACGGAAACCGTCAGGGAAAGCAGTGGCTTGGCGATGAGTTCCAGAAATGGCTATCTCAGCCCAGAGCACATACAGATAGCCCCAAAACTCTACCAAACCCTGTGCAATGTGCGTGACGAGGTGTTATCAGGACACAAGATTTACCAAAAGATAGAAAATGCAGCCATAACGTCACTAAATAACGCCGGATTTCAAACGGATTACTTGAATATTTGCCGCCAAACCGATTTACAAAAGGCCGAACCGCAAGATGTTGACTTGCTTGTGCTGGCAGCAGCAAAGTTAGGACGAACGCGTTTGATTGATAATATCTGCTTTTCTCTTGCAAGATAGACATAATCGCCATAATCAAATTGTATAATTTGATATGATGATGAATATAGGCGATAATTTGCGGTTAACTTAAGAGGAATAAATCGTTTAACTATGCAAACAACCATGCTGAAAGCGAAGTTGCACAGAGCCACCGTAACCCGTTCAGAACTCGGTTATGAAGGCTCGTGCGCGATTGACGGCAACTTCCTTGATTTAGCAGGCATCAGGGAATATGAGCAAATCCAAATCTACAATATCAACAATGGCGAACGCTTCACCACCTACGCCATTCGTGCCGAAAACGGCTCAGGTATCATTTCCGTCAACGGAGCGGCTGCACGTTTGGCTTGCCCAGGCGACTTGGTGATTATCTGCTCCTACTTCATCCTTGACCAAAAAGAGCTGGCGACTTACAAACCCGTTTTAATCTACTTCAACAACAAGAACGAGATTATTCGTTCCGCGTCTTCCATTCCTGTTCAGGCGGCTTGAGGTTTTATAGTCAGCGTGGTGGGCAGGTAGTGCTGCCCACCCTAGCTACGGCTTTTCAAAATGCGTGGTCTTTGACCCATTCCTTAAGTGCTTCATCCATTTTGGTTTGCCACCCATCACCTGTTGACCGAAAATATTCAACGACTTCTGGGCTGTACCGAACAGATAGCAAGACCTTATTGTTGCTTGATTTTGGTCTGCCACGTCGGATAAGTTTGCCGTCGATATGTAAGTCCGCTTGTTCAAACCATTCTGTAGTGAGTTCTGGGATTTCTTCATATTCTTCGGGCTGCATGGTATAGGCATCAATTTTTGCAAAATTGCTGCCTAAAATACGCTTGCTCTCTTTCATTGGCTTTCCTTATAGGAATTATGTGGCGTGCATTACCATGGGGAGTCCAAACCCACCATCATGCGATTACATAAATGACCAATCGTGATTATGCGGATTTCGCCGTAGTCTTTCCTATCATCCTGAAAATCAAAGCTTGTACCTGCAAATACCTCGATAGCATCTGCGAAATCAATACCCCGTTTAACAAGAGTCTTGTCTCGTTTAGTAAGGTCATAAGTGATTTCAACCTGATTTATTGTAGCTACATTATTGTGGAAAAACAAGCGTAGATTGTCAGCAAATCAAGACATTCAATGCATGTGGCAGCGCGGTTTTGCCCACCCAACATATCCAACGGCATAACGCAAAAAACCACCCAAGCCCGTTAAGGTTTGGATGGTTTTGGTTTGGTTCGTCAGCGTGGCGGGCAGAACCGCGTTGCTACCCTGCCTGGCTTTTAGCAATAGCCCGCAGCTTTACAAGTTCCGCCAGTTACCCAATTTATTTTGCCATCGGCAAACGCGCCTGTAAGAGTATAAGTTTCAGCACTAGGAAATGATGCGCTACCAGCTGTGGTGGTAATTAGGTTGGCAGCAAAAGTAACGCCAGACACATACCCTCCGCCTGCGTTAGCTTGAGATACCGCAGCCAGCACGCCCACATCAGCATCACAAGCAGCTGCAGCAAGCGGAGTTGCGCCGCCTATTGTTTGAGCACAAACAGCAACTGCTGCTTTAACACCTGCCGCCGCTAAAACAACTTCTGTAAATTTCGCTTTTTGAGCATAGGTTTGGTACGCCGGAATTGCCACCTCCGCCAAGATGCCGATAATGGCGGCCACGATCATTAATTCGATTAAGGTAAAACCTTGCTGAGCTTTTTGTGTTGGTAATTGCATTGTTATAGTTCCTTTGTTGATAAAAGTAAGGATTAAAGTGTGTGCTTGCGTGCTACGCAATAGCTAAAGCAGGTAGCGTGCCAAGTTTTTTTGTTAACGCTAAAAAAACGTTTGATGCGGGTGACATATGTTGGTAGGTGACTGTTTATTAAATGTTAAAATGTTTATCCCGTAAGTGTAGGGTGGCAATGTTTTTCTGCCCACCCTACGCGCGGATTTCATCAGATTGTGACAAATTTTGTCAGTTGTAGCTGCAGTTGTTTGGGGAGGGATTAGCGATAAAGCCCTCTCCTGCTGGAGAGGGTTGGGATGAGGAGAATCAAGCACAGGAAAAATGCCATTAAATTCCCCCTCATCCCAACCTCAGCGGCGCAGGTTCCATACCTGCTGCTACATTTCCGCCATCCCTGGTGGTCGTCCACCAAGGGAGAAGGGGTGCATCGCTATATAGTTCCCTTGCTCCAGCGCGGGAATGATGAAGGCACTACTTTCACGAACTACAAGCACGTCGGCGGTTTGGGTAGTCCCGCCAGTTTGCAGGCGTATTTCAACGGCCCATCAGGGAATAATCTGTGCAAATAGCGGCTATTGCCTTTGTCTGCGCCCAGGGTTTTCGCTATTGCTTTGATGAACACGCGGGTATTCGGCAGATGCTGGTAGTGTTGGTAATACGTTCTGATGAATCTGATGATTTCCCAGTGTTGCTCGGTTAGGCTGATGTTTTCTTGCTGGGCGAGATGGCTTGCAATCTCCTCATTCCAATCTAAGCGACTTACCAGAAAGCCTTGCTCCGTGGTTTTCAAGGACATATCACTAACCCTTAGCACCATGAGCTAATCAAGGGATTTGCGACGGTGAGCTTAACGAGTTCTGCGTAGTCTATGGCTTCTAATCCAATAACTAACTCAGACAGGAGTATGCCTCTGGTTGCCATATCCTCGGACAATACGCACAGGCGATTGGTGGAGAGCTTAGTGTTTAATGCATCAGATAGTGCGCCGTTTTGCAAAATACCGAACACCGCGCTTTCAAGAAACACGGCAATATCGCCAGTAGCCATTCTATCCAGCACAGCATTGTCGATAGGTGATTGAAATATAAGGTGTAGCATTAATTTCTGTCGGTCAACTTAAGCCCGATGATACCGGCGATGACCAGAAATATAGAGAATAAGCGGTAAATTTCAGCGGATTCTTTAAATAATACGATGCCGAGTATCGCAACGCCCACCGCACCCATGCCCGTCCAAACGGCATAAGCTGTACCCACGGGCAGAAATTTAATCGCTGTCATCAGCAAAAATAAACTCACCCCACCAGAGGCAAGCGTGATGATGCTGGGAATCAAGCGGGTAAAGCCTTGGTTATATTTAAGGCTTAACGCGAACACAATTTCCACCAAACCCGCAGTAAATAATAGCAACCACGCCAACAGACACCTCGTTATGATTTGTTATAAAACGCTATTTTACTATCAATTGAAATAAGGGAATCTCTAAAAATTCAAAAAGCTCCTTCTTCCTCTGGGATGTCTACATGGATGTAGATAGTAGGGCAACGCAGGAGCTATTGCCGAAAAGGGTGGGCTGAAGGATTTAAAATCAAATATTTACAACCTTCACCCTAACCCTCTCCCAGAGGGAGAGGGGATCAAAAGTGTAAGGTAGTGGATTAAATCTGTAACTTGATACGGGGCGGAGTGATAAGCCTAGGTTTGTCACTCCAGCTACGATACTTGGGTTTCAAACTGCGTCATGCGGGGAATTGTTCTGTATCGGGTAAGGTATTTGAATATTATTTTCGCGCAGGGCTTTTTCGAGATTGCCGAGTAATTTGTGGGTAACTTGCAAACGGTGCGCCAGTTCGCTGACAAAAACCCGAATAGAAAACTCCATTGCACTTTCGCCAAACCCGGTAAAAACCACACCTGGTGCAGGATCTTCCAGTACTAAGGGCGTAGATCGCACGGCTTCAATCATCACTTTATGGGCGAGTTCAACATCCGAACCGTAGGAAATTCTGATGGGAATAACGATGCGAGTGGTTGAGTCGCTCAAGGTCCAGTTAATTAATTGGCTGGTAATAAAGGTTTTATTTGGCACAATCAGTTCTTTTTGGTCGGGATCAATCAAGGTAGTTGCGCGCATTTGAATTCGACTGACCTTGCCTGTCACATTGCTGATGGTAACGGTATCGCCGACACGTATAGGTCGTTCAAATAACAAGATGATGCCGGAAACCAGATTGGCAAAGATTTCTTGCAAACCGAAACCCAATCCGACACTCAGTGCCGCCACCAACCATTGCACTTGCGACCAACTGCCACCCAATTTATTAGCGATGCAGATAAAACCGATGGCGATAATCAGGTATTTGGCTAGTTGATTGACCGCATAACGACCACCTGCCGCGATGGAAAAGCGGCTAAACACCAGCAATTCCATCAATCCGGGGAAATTTCGTACCGACACCGCCACGATAAACACGTATAAACCTGCCATCAATAGATTAGTCAAGGTAACGGGTTGATAGCTTTCCTGATTGTCAACTGTGACCAGATGCTGCCAGAGTTCAATACGGTCTAAAAATGAGAAAGCTGGCAGGATGTTGCTCCAAATCATCCAGAATCCAACGATCAGGCTAAAACCGATAAACATGATGAGCAGTTTAATCGTCTGAGCATTGATGGTGGGTATATCAATCAATTGTTCATTAGCGGGGAGAGCGGGGTCGTCGCCACCTACGCCTTCTTCAGGCACTACTTGTTTTTCGCTCAACGCAGCCGTCTTGCGCTTTTGTCGGGCATTCTTTAATGCCAATTGTCGATTGGCTAGCGTTAACCAGCGGAGTGCCAGTTCATAAATAATGACGATGCCAAAAATTAGTCGGATGGTAATTATCAGCTTTTGCTGTAGCTCCAATGCGCTGAGGTAATATCCTGTTACCCCAAATCCGGCGATTACCAAGGGAATGGAAATAACTATTGGAAACCAGATATAACGCAGTTTGGTAAACCAATCGTCAGGATGGTTTTTGATGTAGGACTGCAATAATCCGGTCGTAGGATTGAGCAATTTAGCGAAAAATACCGACAAACCCAGCATCATTACAATCAACGCTAAGCGCCCTAGGTTGTCGCCATAACTGGATAATGCCGATGCGCCCGTACAATTGATGATGAAAACACTTGGTACAATAACAAAGCGTGACCAGGAAACCTGCATTTTCAATAGGCGGGCAGAGTTCTTTTGCCATTGAAAATGCTTAACAGCTATCCCGTTTTCGGCAAACAAGCGATAAAAAAATTGAAGTACAAATAATGGAATAGCTGTGCTTTGCAAGCCCACGCCGACGGCTTTGCTAAACTCCACACCATGCGAATTGCCGCTGAGAAACCAGCCTAAAAAATAGGCCAATATAGGTAAAGGCAGCACCA
>SHZQ01000095.1 GCA_009695535.1 Methyloglobulus sp. | reverse complement strand
GACGTTAATATTCTCTAAGCCAACGAAGTTTGCGCCACTTTTGTCCATCACCACCTTCTTTGGGAAACCGTTGTTATCTATGGCTTGTTTAAAAAACAAAGTGGCTGCGGCTTCAGCACGTTTTTCGGACAACATAAAGTCCACGGTATCGCCAAACTTATCAACGGCACGCTAGCGATAAACCCATTCGCCTTTGACCTTGATGTACGTTTCATCCATTCTCCATGAGCCGGCTATTGCTCGTTTATGGTTCTTGGCGGCTAAAGCTATCAAAGGAGAATATTTGATAACCCAACAGTTTTAACGTAGCGTGATCAACATTGACACCCCTGTCTTCCATGAGCTCTTCGACATCACGATAGGAAGCACCCTACCTAACATAGAAAAATACCGCGAATAGCATGACTTCTTTTGGAAATTGGGCGCCGCTAAAACTGATCAGCATAATTCAAATGCTAAAAACAAAATGCTACCTCAAACTGAAACACTTTGCGACAGAGCCAAATTTGCAACTTTAGATAAACTACCATCAGAGAGGCGGCTATAAACCATTACCTCATTTCCGGTGGTCGCATTGTTCATCGTGTATAATTTACCAATCGTATCAGCTGCAAATACGGGAGAAAGCGGTAAAGCCGTTAATAGAAGCACGCTCGAAAAGCGTTGAAAAAAAGTTTTCATTAAAATTCTCCGGAACATTATGAGGGGGATTAAAAAGGACGCTGTCGTGTTTAGCACCCGAAATCAATGCTACGCTATACCCACTAATGTCTCTATGTACATACATCCTGATAACATGTCAGAGAGTACGAAAATGAGTTCATCATAATTAGTATGACAATAATTCCCCCACACACGCCACAAACAAAAAATACAACAATCATTTGGTCAGGTTTGATCGGTTGTGGTGATTCATTAGCTTTGGCATCTGCCATAAACAATGAAAGCCGCCTGTTTGTGGTGGTCACGCCCGACAATCAAACGGCGTTGCGTTTGGAACACGAGCTGGCGTTTTTTTTGCAAGACGAACACCCCATACTGCACTTTCCAGACTGGGAAACCTTGCCTTACGATGTGTTTTCGCCGCTGTCAGAGATTATTTCCGAACGCCTGAAAACCCTGGCGTTACTGCCGCAAGTCAAACGAGGCGCGTTGGTGGTTTCGGTGACGACTTTAATGCACCGTTTAGCACCTAGGGAACATGTTTTAGCCAATAGCTTTGCGATTAAAGTCGGTGATGATTTTAATCTGGAACTGAACCGCATTAAGCTGGAAAGTGTTGGCTATCAGTGTGTGTCACAAGTTTATCAACACGGTGAATTTGCGGTTAGGGGCTCGATTGTTGATATGTTCCCAATGGGCAGTAAAGTGCCGTTCCGCATTGAATTGTTTGATGAGGAAATTGAATCCATCCGCACTTTTGATCCTGAAACCCAGCGGTCACTGGGGCTTTGTAACGAGATTCAGCTATTTCCAGCCCGTGAATTTCCGTTTACGGATGAATCCATCAAGCATTTTCGGCAAGCATTTAGGGAGTATTTCCCCGAAACTTCGCCCAAAAACGTGCTGTATGTGGATGTCAGCAAAGGCATTACACCTAGTGGGATTGAATATTATTTGCCGCTGTTTGTAGGGCAGACCGCGACCTTATTCGATTACCTGCCTGCTTCGGCAGTGTTGGTGACATCCGAGGCATTTGATAAGACTGCACAGGCATTCTACGCAGAAGCGGAGGATCGTTATCAGCAACGGAAATACGATGTTGATAGACCTTTGCTTGAACCAGCACTATTATTTTTATCGGCAGAACAACTGGCGGAAAGAGCGGCAAAGTTTGCCCGCATCACACTCGACAATCACACGATAAACAATAGCAGCGCATTTAACTGCCAGCCCTTACCTGACTTAACCATTGATGCCAAATTAACTGAGCCAGCCCAACGCTTACAGCAATTTCTAAAAGAAAGTCCTGGCAAAATCCTGTTCGTAGCCGAGTCGGCGGGGCGTAGGGAAGCGTTAATTGATAAGCTGCGACAACTCAAAATCACCATAAAACCCGTAGAAAGCTGGCAGGCGTTTTTAAGCGATGACAGTACGCTCGGTATTACCGTGGCACCAATGGATCATGGCGTATGGTTAGAAAATCCGTCGCTTGCCATTATCACCGAAAGTCTGCTCTCAGGTGAAAAAATCCAACAACGGCGCAGGCGGCGACGATCAGCAGCGCACGAGCTAGAAAATATCGTCAATAACCTGAATGAATTGACGATAGGTTCGCCTGTTGTGCATCAGGAGCATGGTGTAGGTCGCTACTTAGGGCTGCATACCTTGAAAATCGGCGGCATAGATGCCGAATTTCTAGCATTAGAGTACGCCAACGGCGATAAATTGTACGTACCGGTTTCATCCTTACATGTGATTGGGCGATACACGGGCGTAAGTCCAGAAAATGCGCCATTGCATAAATTGGGTGGAGACCAGTGGAGCAAGGCCAAGAAAAAAGCGATTGCGCGAATACGAGATGTGGCTGCCGAACTGTTGGATATTCAGGCGCAACGCGCTGTGCAAAAAGGCCATGCTTTTCAGGTACAAGATGTCGAGTATCTGGCGTTTGCCGATGCGTTTCCGTTTGAGGAAACGCCCGACCAGCAAACCGCCATTGAAGCAATATTGGCAGATATGGCGAGTCCACAGCCTATGGACAGGGTGATTTGCGGCGATGTGGGCTTCGGTAAAACCGAGGTCGCCATGCGAGCTGCTTTTATTGCAGTGCAAAGCGGTAAGCAGGTGGCGATATTAGTGCCGACTACCTTGCTGGCACAGCAGCATTACCAGAATTTTCGTGACCGCTTTGCCGACTGGTCGGTGCGTGTTGAGGTGATGTCACGCTTTGTCTCGCCCAAGCAGCAAAAAGAGATTGCGGAAGATTTGGAGAAAGGCAAGGTGCCAATTGTTATTGGCACGCATAAGCTGTTGTCCAAAGATTTGCGTTATAAGGCGTTGGGTCTGGTGATTATCGATGAAGAACACCGTTTTGGCGTTACCCAAAAGGAACACTTCAAAAAACTGCGACATTCGTTGGATATGTTGACCTTAACCGCAACGCCCATCCCACGTACGCTCAATATGGCTTTATCGGGATTGCGCGATATATCAATTATCGCCAGTCCGCCGCCTAACCGCCATGCCATCAAAACCTTTATTGGCGAGTGGG
The DNA here is from genome assembly GCA_009695535.1 of Methyloglobulus sp. Classification (GTDB taxonomy): domain Bacteria; phylum Pseudomonadota; class Gammaproteobacteria; order Methylococcales; family Methylomonadaceae; genus Methyloglobulus. The sequence goes on along the minus strand of SHZQ01000095.1, from coordinate 3,616 downwards.
TGGACGCGCAAATCAAGGAAGCTTGTCAGCGAGAAATTAAACGCGGTGGTCAGGTTTTTTTCCTACATAATGATGTCAAATCCATGGGGAAGATGGCTGCTGATTTGGAAAATCTCGTGCCAGAAGCCAGGATAGCGATCGCTCACGGGCAAATGGCGGAACGCGACCTGGAGCATGTCATGATGGATTTTTATCATCAACGGATTAATTTACTGTTGTGCTCGACCATCATAGAAAGTGGTATCGATATTCCCAGTGCCAACACCATTATCATCAACCGTGCCGATAAACTCGGTCTGGCGCAATTGCATCAATTGCGTGGAAGGGTGGGTCGCTCTCATCATCGGGCTTATGCGTATTTTGTCGTCCCACCTAAAGCCTTGATGAGTAGCGATGCGGTAAAGCGTCTGGAAGCAGTCGAAAAATCAGGTGATTTAGGCGCGGGGTTTATGTTGTCTTCACACGATATGGAAATCCGTGGGGCAGGGGAGTTATTAGGCGATGAGCAAAGTGGGCAAATCCAGGAAATTGGGTTCACCTTATATACCGAGCTGTTGGAGCGGGCGGTTAACGCGCTAAAATCAGGCAAAGTCACCGACCTGGAAACACCGATGGATAAAGGGCCAGAAGTCGATCTGCAAACAGCCGCGCTAATCCCCGCAGATTATCTGCCCGATATTCATGCCCGTCTGGTATTGTACAAACGTATCGCCAACACCGAAACGACTGAGGACTTACGCGAATTGCAGATAGAAATGATTGACCGATTCGGTTTGTTGCCAGAACCGGTAAAAACCCTGTTTAGCGTTACCGAATTAAAACAACAGGCAGAAAAGCTGGGCGTAAAGAAGATCGATGCGAATGCTGGCGGTGGACGACTCATCTTTACTGCAAACCCAACACTAAATACCGAAGCCTTGATTCGCTTGATTCAAACAGAAGCACAATGCTACAAGTTTGATGGCGCGGATAAGCTAAGGTTTATTAAGGGTTTTAGCGAGACCAAACAAAAGCTTGAATTTATCAGTGCGTTATTGACAAAATTAACGCCGGAAATAGCTATATAACTTTAGGATAACTCTAAAAATTCGATTCTCCTTCTCCCTTCGAGAGAAGGTTGGGGTGAGGGGTTAAAATCAATCAGTTGCCCCTCACTCTAGCACTCGCCTAGAAGGAGAGTGTAGCGATAAGAAATAATGCTGTTTTGGCTTTAGTGTATTAATTTCTCTTTAAAGCCCGTTTGTTATAGCTGAAATCAGCAAAAGAAGGTACGTACATAATGTTACCTCGATATTGTGTAACGGAAGATGGGCTATTTGCTGTAAAATAGTGCGTTACATAGCTACAATCTCAAAACATTGTCTTTAACATCACGCTTTTATCCAATGCTGTTAAGTTAAGAAAATCAACTTTCCTTTCTAGCTTACTGGATGCCTACAGGGTTGTAGGTCGATTGTGTTCCTGCATTTTTTATGTTCACCACATCCTTATGGTATTGGCAACGCAGGCGCAATTGCCGAGAAGAATTTTAAGCACTTAACTAAACGATATTTCCCCTTTACCCACCCTTTCGGAACAACATTTTGATATCCACCGCAAACATTACTATGCAGTTTGGGGCTAAACCCCTGTTTGAAAACGTCTCTGTCAAATTCGGCGACGGCAACCGTTACGGTCTTATTGGGGCTAACGGCTGCGGCAAATCGACTTTTATGAAAATCCTGAGTGGTGATCTGGAGCCATCCGCCGGAAACATCAGCATCAGCCCCGGCGAACGCTTGGGCATTTTGCGCCAGGATCAGTTCGCTTATGAAGATTTCAGTGTCGTAGACACCGTGATTATGGGGCATAAGGAGCTTTGGCAAATCAAACAGGAACGTGACCGTATTTACGCGCTGCCGGAGATGTCTGAAGCAGAAGGTATGCAGGTAGCCGACCTGGAGGTAGAGTTTGCGGAAATGGACGGCTACACTGCCGAAGCCAGAGCGGGGGAGTTATTGCTCGGATTGGACATACCTCAAGAACAGCATTATGGCTTGATGAGTGCGGTGGCTCCAGGCTGGAAATTACGGGTATTGTTGGCGCAAGCCCTGTTTGCCAATCCCGATATCATGTTGTTGGACGAGCCGACTAATAACCTCGACATCAACACCATTCGCTGGCTTGAAGACGTGCTTAACCAGCGCAACAGCACCATGATTATCATCTCGCATGATAGGCACTTTCTAAACAGCGTTTGCACCCACATGGCGGATATGGATTTTGGCGAACTGCGCGTTTATCCGGGTAATTATGACGATTACATGATCGCATCAACTTTAGTGCGCAATCAGTTGCTGGCGGGAAATGCCAAGAAGAAAACCCAAATGGCTGAGTTGCAAACCTTTGTCAGCCGCTTTTCGGCGAATGCCTCAAAAGCTAAACAAGCAACTTCACGCGCTCGGCAGTTGGAAAAAATCAAGCTCGATGAAGTTAAACCATCCAGTCGAGTTAATCCTTTTATCCGTTTTGACCAAGGCAAAAAACTGTTCCGCTTGGCGTTGGAAGTTGAAGGTGTGAGCAAGGGTTACGGTGCAGAACCGCTATTCAAAGACTTAAAGATGATGATTGCCGTCGGTGAGCGCGTTGCGATTATCGGCCCAAATGGCATCGGTAAATCGACCTTGTTGCGTACGTTGGTCGGGGATTTAAAACCGGATACAGGCAAAGTTAAATGGTCTGAAAACTCCGAAGTGGGTTATTACGCGCAGGATCATGCCGAAGACTTTGCCGAAAACATCACGCTTATCGAGTGGATGGGGCAGTGGCGCAAGGAAAGTGACGACGACCAAGCGATACGCGGCACATTAGGACGCTTATTATTTACGTCAGATGACATTAACAAACCTGTCAAAGTATTGTCTGGTGGTGAACAAGGACGCATGTTGTTCGGCAAACTGATCCTGCAAAAAAACAACATCATGGTGATGGATGAGCCCACCAACCATCTTGACATGGAATCTATCGAATCACTGAATACGGCACTGGAAAACTATCCTGGTACTTTACTGTTCGTCAGCCATGACCGCGAGTTTGTATCGTCACTGGCGACCAGGATTATCGAATTAACGCCTAAGGGTATCATTGATTTTAATGGTAATTATGAAGATTATCTGGGTAGTCAAAATTTAGGTTAGCAAATAACCTCGATACAGTTACACTGTATCGAGGCTGCAAGTAAGGTCCTCTACTATCTATCCATAGGTCTTTATGCGGATAAATCCTAGTGAAGATTTCAAACCATCTATACGGACTGTTTATTGTTGGAAACGCGAGTCGGCAGTGCTGAATTTGATGGCTCGGCTTTAGCTTAGAAACCTAATATTTACTTGATAAAAGAGCAGCAATAATCCGTCGGCGTGTGTACTATAACCGTAAATCTGGCATTGGCTGGTACATCAAATGATTCGCCACTTTTTATTGCTAGCCATTGGTCTGAGTCGGGAAGTAAGGCTTTTAAATCACCATCAATAATTTCCATTAGCTCTTTATCTGCGGTGTTGAAGGTATATTCACCCGGCAACATAAAGCCCAGTGTTTTCATCGAGCCATCAGCAAATTTCACTGTTCGGCTACT
>SHZQ01000094.1 GCA_009695535.1 Methyloglobulus sp. | reverse complement strand
GATATTCTCGGGTAATTTCGCGCTCTTGCAGTTGTTGCGTCAGACTGTTGTGAGCTTGCAAGGTTTTGGCAACCATCAGCAAGCCGCTGGTTTCCTTATCAATTCTGTGAACAATACCCGCTCTGGGCAAAGTTTCCAGGCTTGCATCGTGGTTGAGCAAGGCATTCAGTAATGTCCCATTCCAATTACCGATAGCCGGATGTACCACCAAGCCTGCCGGCTTGTTGACGATTAATAAGCTGTCATCCTCAAAGATAATATCTAGCGGAATAGGTTCTGGTGCAGATTCGATGACGACTTCAGCTTCCGCATCGAGTGTAATTTCCTCACCGCCATCCAGTTTAGCTTTGGGACTAATTAAGATTGTGTCATTGACTTCGACCCGCCCAGATTTAATCCAGGTTTGCAATTTACTGCGGGAATAATCCGAAAACAGCTCGGCAAGCACTTGGTCAAGGCGCAAACCTGCCAGTTCGTAAGGCACTGTTTCTGTTAATTTTGGCATAACACTACTTCTGATTCGTTCAACGATACGTTATACTCGCCTGCAAACAGTCGTTTCCAACCCTGAGAACGCCCGGCGAGTAAACTCCACATCATACAACGTGTCGTTAGTCCTATGCGATTATTTTCGTTTAAATTATTGGTTATTCTGTGTTTGGTTTTGTCCATACAAGGCTGTGCAGCATTAAAAAGTATTTATTCTGGTGATTCAGATTCCAGCACAAATGAATGCGCGGACTGGAAGGATTATGAATCGAAAGATACTGACGATGATGATTGCGTCGATTGGGATGCCAACAAATTCCGCAGCCAGGCAAAAAAAGCGGTCGATGGTGGTAATTACGATAAGGCCATCAAAATCTATGAAGCACTAGAAGCGCGATTCCCCTTCGGCCCCGATTCAGCGCAAACCCAATTGGATATTGCGTATGCTTATTATAAGAATTCCGACCCTGAATCAGCTATTGCAGCAGCAGATCGCTTTATCAAGATGAATCCTCGCAGCCCCAATGTGGATTACGCCTATTATTTGAAAGGGTTGGTCAATTACAATCGGGATATAGGTTTCACTCAGCGCTTTATACCCACCGATGCCTCGCAACGCGATCCCGGCAATGCCCGTAACGCGTACGATATTTTTGCCGAATTGGTACGTAGGTATCCACAAAGTAAATATTTGCCGGATTCACGTAAGCGTATGATTGCGCTAAAAAACAATATGGCAATGCACGAGGTTCATGTCGCCAGATATTACATCAAACGAAAAGCTTATGTCGCCGCCGCCAACCGCGCTACTTATGTGGTTGAAAAGTATCAACGCACTACTGCCGTACCTTACGCGCTGCAAGTCATGCAAGAGGCCTACACCAAGCTGGATATGCCGGAATTAGCCAAGGATGCGGAAAACGTGTATAAGCTCAATTTCCCCAACGGGTCGCCCGTGCCTGAATACGAAAATGCAACGATTTCTCATAAGGTGTGGGATTTTATTGGGCTTGAGAAGTAAAGTTTTGTATACCTTCTGTGCGTTTTGTAGGGAATGTATAGGCCTAATTCATCCACGTTTTACGACAACCTAACCCTGGGATCAACCAAGGTGTAGGAAATATCGGTCAACAACAATCCGATCACATATAACACCGAACCTAAAAATACCATCGCCCGTACGATAGCGAAATCCTGGCTGTTGATGGCATCTATGGTGTAGCTGCCCAGCCCTGGGATACTGAAAAACGATTCCATGATTAAGCTGCCCATAAACAACATCGGCAACACGACAACCACACCCGTTAAGATGGGTATCATGGCATTGGGCAGGACGTGACGGAACAAGGTTTGGGTTTCGGTCAGGCCTTTTGCCCGTGCGGTGCGAACGTAGTCTTTTTCGACTTCTTCCAGGAACAGGGTGCGATACCAGCGCACGCCTGAACCCAAGCCCGAAAACACGCCAATCAACACGGGCAGGATGATGAATTTAACGGCGGCAAAGCCATCGTCATAGCCCGAAATCGGTACCCAGCGCAGCACTTTGGCAATCACAAACTGACCGCCGATAATGTAAAACAAGGAGGATATCGACATTAAAATGACGCAAAGTACCATTCCCCCTAACGCCAACTTGCTACCCCGAAACAGCGCGACCATCAATGCAACACAAATATCGACAATTAAACCGATAATTAATGTAGGTAAAGCAATAGTCAGGCTCGGCCAGGCGCGTTCTTGGATGTCCGCGCTGATATTTCGGCCACTGTCCGACGTACCGAAGCGGAACATAAACAGGCCGACCGATTTCTGGTAAAAAATGGTGTTGGTCAATTTTTCTTCCGCTTTCGCTTTTTCGTTCCATAACAACGGCACATCGTAGCCGTGCTGGTGTTTCCAATTGTCTATCGCTTGCTGGGTGACGTGCTTTTGCCCAAGCTGCATCCGCGCCATGTCATCCGGGCTGTTGACGATAAAAAACAGCACGAAAGTCAGAATGTTCACCCCAATTAAAATGGGAATGGCATATAGAAATCGTCGGATTATGTAGTTAATCATTGCAAAGTCTTCTGTGTGTGTTGTCGAAATGCTTTGATTCCATAGGCGAATGCGGCGACCACAAGAAAGGCGGATACCAATAAAGGCCGCAATACGGGTTGATTCCAGGTCTGCCGCTGTTGCGTTCGGGTGGCGGTGTCTAGGCGCAGGTATTTCAGTTCGTTATTTGCCATCGCATGGGGTTTGCGGTTTTGAAACCAACTGTGCGACAAGGAAAAGCGTTTGGGATGAAAACCAAAAATCCAGGGTGCATCATGGCGAACCAGTTCCTGCATGTGTTGGATTAACTGAAACCGTTCTGAGCCATTATCTCTATTCCGCATGTCTTCAAATAGGCGGTCAAACGCCGGATTTTGGTAGTTGCTGGCGTTTTCGCCGCCGAACTTAACTTTGCCATTGTTGCCGTACAGTAGGAAAAAGAAGTTTTCGGGATCGGGATAATCGGCATTCCAACCCCAGACAAAAATCTGGGCATTGCCTTTCCGCATCTTGTCCTGAAAGCGATTGTAATCGGTAGACCGGATGACCAGCTTGATACCTAGCTTTTCAAACTGTTTGCGATACCAGCTCATCCTTGGTCTGTCATCAATACTGGTCGAGGTGGTGTCGAAATATAGTATCAATGCCTGTTTGGTTTTTGGGTCGATGCCGTTTTCATAACCTGCTTCCTTCAGCAATTGTTTTGCTGCTGATATGGCCTTACGTTGCGGCCTGCCTCCTGTCCATTCATAGCTATAAGGATTGATGCCAGCCTTGCCTTCCTCATAGCCGTAAATACCGGGTGGCAACACGCCTTGTGCAGCTAATCCGCGCTCGTTCATAAAGATCGAGATAAATTCCTCATAGTCGATGGCGATTGAAAGTGCTTGCCGCAGCTTTCTTGCCGGCTCTGTGTAGCCGCCGACGGTGGTGTCCAACATATTGAAACCCATGTAAAAACTGGATGGCTCAACCGTTGTTTGCAGGTAAATGCCTTTTTCCTTCATGGATTCCGTCAACTGGACACCGCCGCTACCGGTGAATTGCACGGCTTGGTCGAAACTGTCTGAGGCAATGCCCGATGCGTCGTAATAGCCTTGTAGAAATTTCGTCCAATAAGGGATGGTTTCTTTTTCTAATGTGAAAATAACCTTATCAATAAATGGCAAGGGCTTATTGGCATCGGCGAGCAAATCAGCCTGCTTGTCATCCGGTTCACCTTCATTTGGATATGTTTCCAAGTGGTAATTAGGATTACGTTCCAAAATCATCCGCCGATTGGGATTGTTTTCAGCCAACAGATAAGCCCCCGTGCCGATGGGATACCAATGCAAGGTGATATTTTTGTCGGACAAACCGGGTTGGTCATAGAAAACATCCGCTTCCCAAGGCATGGGCGCAAAAAACATCATGCCTAACCAATACATAAATTGCGGGTATTTACCCTTGATACGAATGCGGTATTGGTAGCGGTTTATCGCCGTAACGCCAGCCATTGGCACATCTTTTATAGCGGTTTTGGGTAGTTGTTTGACCTTATCTGAAAACTCGCCAAAGCCAACAATGTAATTTTTCATCATTTCCGCAATCGGCGATTGCGTTTTTGGATGTGCCAAGCGTTTGATTTGGTAGACGTAATCCTCAGCAATTAGCTCACGGCTACCATTGTCATTAAAATCGGTGAGTGTATTCAGATTAGCGATCTGCTCTTTACTGAGATGATGAAAAGCATAATCGCCAGTGGCGGCTTTTGCTAATGCGGGATGTGGCTGATACTTAATATTGGGTTTGATGTCGATAATGTAATCGGTAAACGCAATATCCTTAATATCGGCAGAGGCACTTAATTTTTCGCCTTGCTTATCAACACATTGAATATCAGGCATTTTTGCAGCCGTTAATGGGACTAACTCATAAGGTCGCTTCAAATAATGGTATTGGAACGGTGGCTCGTAAATCTGGGCAATAAACGCATATTCGTTGGCAGCAAACGCCGTGGCGGGGTCTAAGGTTTTAGGGCGTTCATCGAAAGATTGATACAAAATCGCTTTATCGTCTTGATCCTTGGGATAAGGATTGTTGACCTGCGTAAAATCACAAGCCGTCAACAGCAAGGCGAACCAGAAAGGGATTTGGTACAATATCTTACACTTGGTCAAATGACAGGGCATCGTGGGCGATTGCGGTTACTTCGCCCTATTGTAACAACAAAAACAAGAGGAGATGACAATGGGTTTTATGCAGGGCAAACGGGTTTTGATTGTGGGTTTGGCGAGCACCCGCTCCATCGCATGGGGCATCGCTCAGGCGATGCACCGTGAGGGCGCGGAATTGGCATTTACCTTCCAGAATGAAAAGCTGCAAAGCCGCGTGGAAGAAATGGCCGGGCAGTGCAATTCTAAAATCATTATCGAATGCGATGTCAGTATTGATGAGCATATCGACACGGTGTTTACTGAACTGGGCAAGCATTGGGACGGTCTGGATTGCATCGTGCATTCGGTCGCATTTGCGCCGCGTGATGCGTTGAATGGCGATTATGTCGATGTCACCACCCGCGAAAACTTCCAGATTGCCCACGATGTCAGCTCCTACAGCTTTACCGCCTTGGCAAAAGCGGGCAGGGCGATGATGGCAGGTCGCAATGGTTCATTGTTGACCTTAACGTATCTTGGCGCAGAACGGGCAATCCCTAATTACAATGTCATGGGCGTTGCCAAAGCCAGCCTGGAAGCTAATGTCCGTTACATGGCGGTGGCCTTGGGGCCAGAAGGTACGCGGGTTAACGCCATTTCAGCAGGGCCAATCAGGACGCTTGCCGCATCAGGTATCAACGATTTTAAGGCCATGCTCAACAAAGCCGCAGATGCTGCGCCGCTACGTAAAAACGTCACGATTGAGGAGGTCGGCAACGCCGCCGCCTTTATGTGTTCCGACTTGGCTTCGGGGATTACTGGCGAGATTACTTATGTGGATTGTGGCTACAATATCGCGGGGTTAGCGGCGGTTTGAAAGATATTTAATGTAGGTTGGGCTGAGGTACGAAGCCCAACATTTGCGGCTTAGTTTATGTTGCACCCAAAGGGCGTAAAGGCATCATTTCATTCAGCCCAACCTACGAACTACGCAAAAACGTCACGATAGAAGAAGCCGACTAAGGTGCATTTTATGCACCTTAGTCATTCCGAGGCGCTGCATATGAGTAAGGCTCTATGTGAAATAGAGTGGCTAACACCATATAATACCGCCATAAATAGTGAAGCTTTATTTAGCATAGCGTTAGGCTTGCACACACCTTGGCAAGTCAAAGACGCGACCTTTTCTACCGATGACAAGCTCCGTAGTGAACTTCATTTACGCATTGATGTTGTCTCTGGCTCACGTTTCCTAGATGAGAAGGGCAATCTGTGTCCAACCCACGATACTGTTGAGCGCCAATGGCAACATTTGAGCTTCTTTGAACACACCTGTTATCTCCATTGTACGGTCCCACGTATTACTTCTTCGGATGGTAAAGTCCGTACGGTTGAAGTGTCGTGGGCACGTCCAGGCAGTGGCTTACCTTATTATTTGAAGTGTTGGCAGTAGCTTTGATTGAACGGGAAATGCCGGTTAATCGTGTTGCCGAAATTTTAAAGGTTAATCCACAGTGTATCTGGACTACTTTCAATCACTGGCTTAGTAAAGCTAAAGCGGCAGATGACCCCAGCGCCTTAACCAAACTGGGTGTCGATGAAACAGCGACTAAAAAAGGTCATCATTACGTCACCTTAGGGGTCTATTTGGATACCTCTCGTGCTTCCATGGCACTGAAGGTAAAGGCACAGCAACGCTACATAGCCTTCAACAACACCTTGAAACTAAGGGCGTTAAGAAAGAACAAGTCAAACAGCTCAGCATGGAGCTGTCGCCCGCTTTTATAGTCGGTGCTGCGGAGTCATTTCCTGAAGCACAGATTACCTTTGAGCGATTTCATGTCGTTAAGTTATTGAATGAAGCTATGAACCGGGTACGCATGATCGAACGTGAAGCGCATGATGCCTTAAAAGGTCATCAATACACGCCCCTAAAGAAGCGTATGAATTTATCCGACAAGCAAGAACAAGCACTGGCGGAAATGATTACGCTCTATCCTAAACTGGGCGAAGCGTACCGCTTAAAAGTATTGTTTAATGATCTTTAGGACATGCCTAATAAAGAAGCGGCAGAGGCTTTTCTTCCGCAATGGTGCCATGAAGTAGAAAATGCCAAAATACCTGTCTTTATCAAATTCGCCAAGACGGTCAAAGCCTATTGGTCTGGGATAGTTCATTTCGTTACTGCACGCAGCACTAACGGCATTCTTGAAGGTAGCAATTGTAAGATTCAACTGGCTAAACGTCGTGCCAGAGGCTATCGCAATAGTAATAATTTCATTAGCATGGTTTATTTTCTTTGCGGTAAGTTAAAATTCGATTGCCCGCTTTATTTCACATAGAGCCTAAAAATACAACGATTTAGGTGATTTTCTCCTTGGGACT
>SHZQ01000093.1 GCA_009695535.1 Methyloglobulus sp. | reverse complement strand
TGATGCCCAACATCCCAAACCAGTTGGTCTTCGGGGGTGTTGAAGACGTAGTGCAGGGCAACAGTGAGTTCAACCGTGCCTAAACCTGCGGAGAAATGACCGCCGGAAATGCTGACGGTTCGGGTTAGGAATTCGCGCAGTTCTTTAGAGAGGGCTTTTAGTTTGGTCTTTTTGAGCTTTTTGACATCGGAGGGATAGGTGATGGCGTTTAACAGGGGGAAACTTTCAGAGCCATTCATGATGATATCCATTTCTTGCGGTGGTATTGTCTTTAGCGTCGGGCTTTTTATTTCGGCAACCACTTCAGCGGCCACAACGGTATCCGTTTCTCTACGTTTAGGCGATTGTTTCATAAAATTTTCTCAAATAAGGTAAAAGCTCAATAAGCAACATCGACATAACCTCAAATCAATGGTCACGTTGAATAATATAAAGCGATAAATCACGCAATAAATCGGCTTCCGTGCCAAATACGCTTAAACTGTCGATAGCTTTTTCATGTAATTCTTGCGCTTTTTGCTTCGCGCCCGCCATTCCCAGCAAAGCTGGATAGGTCGGCTTGTCGTTTTCTTTATCTTTGCCCTGAGTTTTACCCAAGGTAGCGGTGTCACTTTCTTCGTCCAAAATGTCGTCTTTAACCTGGAATGACAGACCGATACACTTAGCGTAATGATCCAATTTTGTTGCTGTGATTGGGTCAATATCGGCTTTTGCTAGCGTTGCCATCGTTACACTTGCCCGAATCAACGCACCCGTTTTATGGATGTGCATGTTTTCTAGTTCGGGCAAATTTAACTGTGTGCCAACAGACTCCAGATCAATTGCCTGTCCACCAACCATGCCTTGAGAACCGCTGGCTTTGGCTAAGGTAGCAATCATCTTCAGACGATTTTCCGCAGAAGCTAAAATACTGTTATCGTGCGCCAAAATCTCAAAAGCCATTGCTTGCAAGGCATCGCCTGTCAAAATGGCAGTTGCTTCATCAAATGCGATGTGACAGGTCGGTTTACCTCGCCTGAGATCATCGTCATCCATCGCTGGTAGGTCATCGTGGATTAATGAATACACATGGATAAACTCCACTGCACAAGCGATGCCATCAACTGCATCAGGATTCATGCCTAGCGTCTTACTTGTGCAGTACGTCAACATGGGGCGCATACGCTTTCCGCCATCCAATACGCAATATCGCATGGCACGATGCAGTTTTTTCGGCAGTATGTTTTCGCTAGGAAGTCTCATTTCCAACGCTTGTTCAACCCGATGTTGGCAGAACGAAAGATATTCTTTTAACGCATTACTCATCAGCGAAGGACTCCAGTGCTTGGCTGCCATTTTTATCGATCAAAATCTGAACTTTTTGTTCAGCCTCTTGCAGGGCTTTTTGGCACGAACGGGTAAGACTTACTCCGCGTTCAAAACACTGTAAGGATTCTTCCAAAGAAATGTCGCCACGCTCAAGCCGATTGACCAATTGTTCCAATTCGGCAAGTGTGTCCTCGAAGGATGGCGAAGCTTTCTTTTTCGGCATGTTGTTGAAATGCAATAAAGCGACAGATTGTTAATTTTCCACAACATTATATATGAGGTTGCTTTCAAGCACCTAAGAAAAGCGTCTTTATTGTTAATCTGGCTTGTTGTTAACTGGGGCTTATTGACTTTGCGGAGGTTTCTTGATTCAGAAAACACTTTCGATGTTGTTTATGACCGACTGAATCAATAACACTTTTTCGGCATGACTAAGTTGTTTAATGGCAAATTCCCGTTTGCTTGCTGCGCTACGATTATCTGAAATTTCGGCATAAACCACTTTTACGGGCTGCCGACCACGGAAATATTTTGCACCTTTTGTTCCGCAATGCCGTCTAAATCGTCTGGAAAGATTGTTGGTTATGCCTGTGTACAGCGAGTTATCGCTGCATAAAATGATGTACACCGTCCAATTAGTACAAGTTGCTGTCAACTCTACGTTCATTAAAATTACAGTTTAACCATTACCAACCACCTACCAAAACAGGCTACGCCTGGAGTACTGTTTCTTTTTATCCATTATCGGGGATTATATAATAGCTGTGAACATCAGCATCCTTGAAAATAGCAGACTTACGATAAATGAGGCGTCTGTGTACTCAATACAAGCTTGCTGTTTTTATTAAGATATAATCTTATTCGACCACACTATTTTGCTGACGACACAATTTCCTTTCTGGTGATTGCAATGTTTTAGCGACACAGATACAAGACTTATAAGGTTATAATATAGGGCGACGCACTACCGAATTACCAAAAACCACACTATAGGTACATAAAATGCACAAGTTATTATTAAGTCTGTGTTTGATTTTTCTAAGCATTACTGCAAATGCTGAAGTTATCGGAAAAGAAGGCATATCGCCTGCAATCATAGATCAAATTTATAAAAAACACGGCAACGCGTTGGATTTTACAGTCGAGAAAAAAATTCATTTTTCTCAAGATTTGTTAAAAATTTCTTATAAAGAAGGCGAAGGGAAATTTGTCGATTACTTCAGACCTGATGGTCATTTCTTTGTTTCTGGGCTGCTTATCGCCGCCGACGATATGATGTTCTCTGACAGCAAAGATAAGTTAAAAGCCGCTTTCAACGAGTATAAAATAAAACAAGCCGTGCTAATCGTTAATCCTAACGGTGCTGGTGAAGAGTACGATGTAGCACTTGAAGCTGCGGGTAAAGGTTGGAATGTGCGGATTGATAAAAAAGGTAATGTAGAAAAAACCGAACTCGATTAAAGCGTTAATTACAGCCTAAGCGGTGTTGCTTTGTTTCTCAACGTCCAGGTTTCACTGTACTGTTGATAATCCAGGCGACAACCGCTAGTTGTTTTTAAGCGCATTCAATTTTAATATCGTAGCTATCAGATAACGCGAATTGCTAATCACACATCAAGTAACTTCCTACAAAGTAAACATTCATGATTTTTTGTGAATTAGCTTGGCGATAACCATTCAAACACACCATAAAAAATCCAGGCGTACGTCATTTTTTGCAAAATTGCGAAAAATTCTAGGTATTTTACTCATTTCTTTCTTGATGTTATCCTTCGGACTGTGTGCGTTGCTACGCTGGCTGCCACCACCAACATCCGCTTTTATGCTGTATCGTCATTACGAGGATCTTATCGATAATGGCACATACAAAGCCATTCGTTACCACTGGGTGAATGCGAATAAAATTTCGCCAAATGCCGAGATTGCCGTTATGGCATCGGAGGATCAGCGTTTTCCTGAGCATTCAGGCTTTGATTTGGACTCCATCCAATCATCAATTGATGTGTACGTGGATGGCGGAAAATTAAGAGGTGCTAGTACCATATCCCAACAAGTCGCCAAGAATTTATTCTTAACGCCCTCCAAAAGCTTTGTACGTAAAGGCATAGAAGCCTGGTTTACCTTGCTTATCGAGGCATTGTGGAGTAAGGAACGCATATTGGAAGTTTATCTCAATATCGCCGAATTCGGCGATCACCTATTTGGTATAGAAGCCGCAAGTCAGCGTTATTTTGGCGTTCCGGCAAGCAGTATCAGTCGCTCTCAGGCTGCCCTTTTAGCGGCAACACTGCCAAATCCCTTATTGTTAAAAGCCGCAAAACCCTCTGCTTATCTTTTAAGACGACAGCGCTGGATACTCAGGCAAATGTCGAACTTGGGCGAGCCAAAGTTTTAACTATCACTTAAAAATAACCTGCCATCAGGGTTTCAAGGTAATAGTTTCAACACTTTCCTTGCTCTGTGATCTGCACCAGACGGTAATTGATTTGTAGTCAAATTAATCCATGCCAGTATATCTTTCAAGGGGATAGGTGCTTGTAGGTCACGCAATAGCATGTGATAGCCTTGTTGATAAAATGCGATGGTTTTCCTGTCGCCATTATTACTAAGCAAGCGTTGCAAAAAATCATAGGTCGGTTTTTTGGGGATAATTTCATCATTCTCGCCATAGAGAATCAATGAATTACCACTTAGCTGATGAGCACCCTTAAACGCTGCATCCATAAGATTAGTTAGTCCGTAGATAGTCTCTACTCTGGTTTTCTTGATTATCATCGGATCTCTACCCAACGCCCTGAGCATTTCGATATTGTCTGATGCTTTCACGCCCACGCCATTGCCAGATAAGGCTAAACGCGGGAAAGTGTGTGCCAACGCCCATAATAGGCTGGTTTGATACCAGGGCATAGTTTGCCGCGCCCACAACGCAGGTGCAACAAGAATGGTGCCATCAACTTCGGGCATTTCCGCTGCACTCATTGCCGTAATAATGACGGCACCACCCATACTTTCACCTAGCAGATAAAGTGGCTGACGTGGGTAACGTTGTTTTAGTAACCGGATTAATCCGCGCAAATCATCGATATATGCTGATATTCCAGCCCATGATCCGCGCTTAGGTGCTGCTCCGAAACCGCGCTGATCATAAGCAAAACAGGCAATGCCCTGTGTACTGAAATAAGTACCTGGACTATCGAAGAAATTACTGTAGTCGTTAAACCCATGTAACGCTATCAGCACTGCATTAGGTTCTATTTTGGGTAGCCACTGCCGTAGCGGCAGACTCGCGCCATCCTCAGTGCTATACAGATTATCGCTAAGATGCGCGGTGTTTTTGTTTAGACCAGGCGGCTCAATCATGGGCATGCAAGCAGTTAGGATGCAGAATAACAGGAGGAAAGGGAGCTTTTTGTACAGAGCTTTCATTTCAAGACATTGAACATAAATCAGGTATTACGCGTTTTTCACAATAATCTGATAAATCGCAGATTTACGCCAAAATCAAACACTATTGCCGTAAATGCCACGTAAAGTCCGGTAAATCTCAATGAGTTCTTTTGCTTCTTTTGCTGGCATTGGTCTGCTTAGTAAGTGTCCTTGAATCACATCACAGCCACTTGCTTTAAGAAATTCCAGTTGTTGTTCAGTTTCGACTTCCTTGGCAATTACCGTTTTACCCAGATCATGCAACATGGCAATACTAAAAGTAACAATTTCAGCATCTTCGGTATTATTCGGAAGGGTGCGGATAAAAGCCGGATCAAACTCTATTATTTGTGCAGGTATGGTCTTTAACAGACTGAGTACAGAACTGTCCGATCCAAAATTATCTATTGCCACCCCCAGCCCCGCTGCTACTAATTGCTCAATTATTGGAATAACCAAATCCGGATTTTTAGCGATCTCACTTTCTGCTATCGAAAGCACCAGCCATTCAAGTTGGGCACCCGCTTCATTGATAATGGCAATAATTTTGCTGACCTCAACAGCCTGTTTAGTTGACAGCTCACCCAGGTTAACAATCATTTGTTTGGGGCGTATCCCCTGCTTTTCCCAAGCCACTGCTTGAAAACTAACTTGTTGGATAATCCAATACGTCAATACATCAAGCAAACCAATATCTTCTATCAAATATAAAAAATTAGTCGGCAGCAACTGGTTTAATTGTGGATGTTGCCATCGAATCAATGCCTCGAAACCTGCAATACTGTAATCGCTTAAGTCGTGACGGCTTTGGTAGTAGATCGAAAATTGGCTATGTCGATTCAGGACGTTAATATTATGGGGACTCGTCGCTCGTAATGAAACTTTGCATTCATCAAGTACTGCAACCAGATCTTGCTGTAACTGTAAGCTTTCCTCCTCTTTTAGCTGGTCTTCCGTAGCAGCTACTATTTCGTTTGTGGGTATATCAGCGTTAAATAACTGTTGCGCTTCATTGAATAAAGCCGCAGGATCACCGTACTCACCAGGGTACACAGCACTACCCAAATTTGCATCAAGCACCATAGACCGCATCCCCACAAGGTAGGGAGCTTGTAGAATTTTTCTGATTTTTTCAATAACCAGCGTAATCATATTGGTATCGGTTTCAGGTAATACCAGCGCAAATCGTCCAGCGTCAATCTGAACCACACTATCGGTATCACGCAAAGTGGCGTGTAACCGTTTGCTGGCCTCATTGAACACGTCATCTTGAGGCAAACTGATCGAACTGCCATCGAGCAATCTCAGTCGCGCGATTTCTAAGTAAATCAGGGCAAAAGATCTATGATTTTTGTTCGCTGTTTTAATGGCTAGGTTAAGGTGTTCCAGTAATGACTGGGGAGGAGGGCTTTGGGTTTCGAGCGTTTCCGGCTCGACCACCTTGTCATAAAGCCTTTGCTCTGTAATATCGTGCATAGCACCTTCAACACCAGTGCAATGTCCTTGCCCATCGTACACAGGCGTATCGGTGACTTCTAGCCAGTGCGCGCCCTGCCCTGCATCATAAATTTCTATCTCATAGGGTTTATTGGGCTGACCTTGTATGCAAGCACCAATATAATCATCTATGTGGCGATTGATGGGATTATCAGTCAAATAACTCCGGTAATTTGCCATAAAATCAACCTCGGAATAGCCCAGCAAGCCAGTGACAGAGGGGCTGACATAGGTGAACTCCCCTTCACTATCATGTTGATAGTAAATGTATTCATTGCTTGATTGCTCTGGTAGCTCTGGAACTTCCACATCAGGTTTAAAATCATCTTTGAACTCTTCGAGATTTATTTCGATGGGTGGTGCTATCGTTAAATGCATGACATCATTATGCGTCGATTGCAAATTTCTAACCGAGTTCATCATTTCATTCTTCGCTTTCAGGTGCAGCTTTTTTTGTTTTCGTATGAAGAACAACCATATTAAGAATGGTGCTAATGCTAGCAGGAAAATGACGAGCATTTTACCGATTTCTAGAGTTTCTGCCGTGGGTTCAGTCAGTGCTTTTGGAGGGCTAAAAGTCGCAGGTTGTTGCTCAATCTCAACAACAGGTGGCTTGATTGCTGGTGCAGCAACAGGCTCGATAGGTGGTGTTTCCGGTAGCGTTTGTGCTTGTGCTGGCTTAGGGGCTTGTTCAGTTGAAGGTATTCCACCCCCGGCAACCCACTTGGCAAATACTTTTTGAACCTCATTTTCAGCGAGAGAATCCAGACCTTTTTGTAAAATTCCAAGCAATACCGGCCAATCCTTACGTACCGCAATGCTTTCATTCGCACTGTTTCGGTCATAAAATGCGG
>SHZQ01000092.1 GCA_009695535.1 Methyloglobulus sp. | reverse complement strand
CCCGCCTGATTCTAAGAGTGGCGATAGCTATTCCGCTCTACCGACTGTTTGATTATCTCGCGCCTACCGATGTTGATGCGCGCAGTCTTGCTGCTGGAATTCGTCTTGAAGTGCCATTTGGCACGGGCAAAAAAATCGCTTATCTGATTGAAGTTAGCCAGCATAGCGAGATTGCGCTTGGTAAACTAAAACCCATCGTCCGCATTTTGGACGACAAGCCGTTGTTATCCGCAAAAGACATACGCTTGCTGCATTGGGCAAGCGATTATTATCACCATCCATTGGGTGAAGTGTTCAGCGCAGCATTTCCCGTCAGCCTGCGCCAAGGTAAGGTGGCTACGATACAGCCGTCACAACAATGCTATGCCTTGACTGAGCTGGGCAAGGCGGCGGCCAGCGACCAACTTAAGCGATCTGCCAGGCAACAAGCGGTACTGGGATATTTTCAAAGCCGTCACCCAGCTAACTTGACCGAAACCGAACTTAGCGACTGGGACAAAAACTGGCGACCTGCCGTAAAAGCCCTATTAGCAAAAGCATTGCTTATGCAAGCAGCATCAGAAAATCATTATCTCTCGCAGCACATAGCCAGAAATGTGCCAACGACAAAATCAATCGCTTACAAAACCACACGCTACAACGCAAGTGAGCTAAAGCTCAACACCGAACAGCAGGCAGCAATTGACGCTGTGGTAAATTCATTAGGAAAGTTTGCAGTATTTCTGCTGGAAGGCATCACCGGCAGCGGTAAGACCGAAGTCTACATGCAAATTATCCGCACCGTACTGGAACGTGGGCAACAAGTGCTGGTGCTGGTACCGGAAATCAACCTCACCCCGCAACTGGAACAGCGCTTCCGGCAACGGTTTTTGGTCGCGCTTGCCCTATCGCACTCAAACCTGACTGATAAGCAACGGCACGCGGCGTGGCTTAACATGCAGCAAGGCACGAGTGCAATTTTGTTAGGAACACGTTCCGCCCTGTTCACGCCGCTGAAAAAACCGGGCTTGATTATTCTTGACGAAGAACACGATGCTTCATTCAAGCAACAAGAAGGTTTCCGCTTTTCTGCCCGTGATGTCGCCATTATGCGCGGCAAATTGCTAAATATTCCCGTACTGCTTGGCTCTGCCACGCCGTCGTTGGAAAGTCTGCACAATGCCAATCAACAGCGTTATCAACATCTCATCCTATCTCAACGTGCGGGGAATGCAGTAAAGCCATCCCTGCATTTGCTGGACATCAGAAACAAAAAACTACAGCACGGACTATCGGAAGCGTTAATCAACGAGCTCCGCAGCGTACTCGCAAACGGGGAACAGGTTTTGATCTTCCTTAACCGTCGCGGTTTTGCACCCACCCTGATTTGTCATGGTTGTGGCTGGGTAGCACGATGCCGTCATTGCGATGCCAATATGGTTATCCACAACTATGAGAACTTGCTGCGCTGCCACCACTGCGGAAGAGAGCGGCGATTAATCCCAAACTGCCCTGCCTGCAAAACAGGCGAATTACTACCTTTGGGCTTGGGAACGGAGCGGATTGAAGACGCATTACGCGAATTGTTTCCAGATAAAGCACTGGTTCGGCTAGACCGCGACACTACCCAACGCAAAGGCTCGCTGGAACGCTATCTTGCCCAAATCAATGACGGGGAAGCGGGCATCATCCTGGGCACCCAAATGCTCGCCAAAGGCCACCATTTCCCGAATGTCACTCTGGTTGCGATTGTCGATGTCGATAGCGGCTTGTTTAGTATTGATTACCACGCCACAGAACGGCTGGCGCAGATGATAACCCAAGTTTCAGGCCGCGCCGGACGAGCCGAAAAACCCGGCAAAGTCATCCTGCAAACCCGCCATCCCGACCATGCCTTGCTCAACACCTTAATCCGTGAAGGTTATCGCCGTTTTGCTGATACCGCTTTAGCAGAACGCAAGTTAGCGGTATTACCGCCGTTCAGCTACCACGCTCTGCTCAGAGCGCAAGCAGGAAATCCCAATCTGCCATTAGCATTTCTGCAAGCCACAGCAGATCTAGCCAAAACCTACAAAGGTGGAAACACCCAAATACTGGGCCCCGTCCCCGCCCCTATGGAAAAACGTGCCGGCTTGTATCGCTATCAACTGTTATTACAGAGCAATAGACGTAGCGATTTACAAAAATTACTCACTGAAATAATAGCTAACATCAGCAGTATCGAATACACCAAAAAAATTCGTTGGAGTTTAGATGTAGACCCAGTGGATTTGTTTTGATGGTGATGTATGAAATTATTGATAGTCATTCGACAGGTTCGCCACGAACGAAATCAACTTATAGCGCTTCAAATATGCGCACTAAATGGCTCAACCAACACTTGTTCACCACTAAATACACCTTTAGATTCTGCGGAAAGGATGATATAGCAATTGCTTCGGCTCATGGAGCTGAGGATATGTGAGCCTTGCTGACCGGATGAGGATACAAAAAAGTTACCGTTTACATCCTGTGAAAGAATCCCACGCTGAAACTCTTGCCTTCCTGGTGCTTTCTTTAATGCCGTGGTGCAGGTTGCCAGCAATCGTAATGGCATGTTTGCCAACGCACCAGAAAGTTGTTTAAGTGCTGGAGCAACAATTTGTTGATAAGTGACCATGACCGAAACCGGATTGCCAGGCAGACCAAAAAAATAGCACGACCCGATTTTACCGAAAGCCAGCGGCTTGCCAGGTTTGATGGCAATTTTCCAGAACTTGACCTCGCCGCAGCTTGCCAAAATATCTTTGATATAATCGGCATCGCCGACCGAGACCCCGCCTGTGGTGATTATTACATCATTGCATTCAGCCGTTTGCTTAAAGGTACCCTCAAGCAACTGCCTATCATCCGGTATTGCGCCCATATCGGTTGCGCTGTAGCAGGAACCAGCCAGCAATGCAGCTAGCGCATAACGATTACTGTCGTAGATTTTTCCTGTTTCCGGTGGCTGACCTATCCCTATCAATTCGTCGCCCGTTGAAAAAAACGCAATGTTAAGTTTGCGCCGGACAGGAACGTCATGGATTCCAGCAGCAGCCAGCAAACCAATATCAGCAGACGATAGTTTTTTTTGACCAGAGCAAAGTAAGCAACCTTGTGCAATATCTTCACCCGCTTCCCTTATATTCTCATAGGCAGCGATGTTTGCCGGAAACGTTATATTCACCCCGTCCGCACTAACTAGCTCTTGAATAACCGCAGAGTCAGCACTATCTGGCAGCACAGCACCCGTAAAAATCCGCACACATTGCCCAGCTTGTAGTGACCCTAGGTATGGTTTACCAGCCCAGGAAGTACCAACCAGGGTAAGTGTGAACGGGTTATTAGCCACAATATCTTTGCTGGATAAGGCATAGCCATCCATAGATGAATTTCGGTCGTAAGGGATATTGATAGGTGAAACAACGTCTTCTGACAACACACGACCCAAGGCGGACTTTAACACCACCCGTTCCGAAGCCATGATCGGCTGTATCGCGGACTTGATTTTTTCAAGTGCGTCATCAATGCTTAATAACGGTTTTGATTCTAAGCTGCACGGATCAATCATGCTAACCTCATGAATTGTCTGGTAATAAATGCCGCAATCAGGTCGGGTCGGTTGAGATTTAGTTGCATTAAAGTTGAGGGAATATCTAATGGCGTATCGCTGGCAACTGCAATAATGCTAGGGTCGTTAGGATAGAAAAAAGGTTTGTTAAGCGACACCCTGTGCAGTTCGATCTTAGGGAATTGGGTTGCTTTGAAGCCCTCGACTAGGATTAAATCCAGCCCTGACTGATCGAATGCCAATAATTGCTCGTCCAGTAACGGTTCAGTTATCGATTGAAATTCCGTGATGATGGCGCGTCTGTGCGTGGACACTAGCATGACAGGCGATGCCCCAGCTTCACGCAGACGGAAGCTGTCTTTGCCAGGTTGGTCGATTTGAAAGTTATGGTGACTGTGTTTGATTAAGCCAATACGCAAACCATCCTGCTTTAAAATCGGGATGAGCTGCGTCAACAATGTGGTTTTCCCTGTACCGCTGAAAGCGGCAAAGCCTAAAATGGGAGTCGTAGCGTTTTTTAATGTCATCAGAGCCATTAAATAAAAAGGGTGCAAGTTTCGTTAGTAACGGTATTCTAAGGTATTATTTAAGCAGCAGCTAAGAAATAGCAGCCTCAAACGGCTTAGTGCCGGAGATTAGTGTGACTCGAATTTACCTGGTTTTGTTGTTGATCATTGTCGCATTTTACGCTTTACGGTCTTTTAAAAAAGCATCGCCAGCGTTTGTGGCACGTATTGTCAGAATTTTGGGATTTTTCTTAATTGGCGGTGCGTTCATTTTTCTGGGTGCAACTGGTCGCTTAAACGGGGTATTTGCATTGCTTGGTATTGCCGTCGCTTTTGCCGTGCGAATGTTACCAACACTGCTGCGTTATGCGCCTTATTTGCACCGATTATGGCTGGAATTTACCGCAGCCAAGCAGCAGCAATCATCAGGTCAGCAAGGTGGCGGGGCTAACCCTAAAGGGACGATGGCAAAAGAAGAAGCTTATGAGGTGTTAGGGCTAAAACCCGGTGCTCCAGAGCAAGAAATTGTTGCCGCACACCGTAAACTGATGCAAAAAATTCATCCTGATCGTGGTGGCTCAGATTACTTGGCTGCCAAAATAAATTCGGCAAAGAAAATTTTACTGAATAAATAACACCAGCCATGATTTTTCAAACTTTAAAACCTATCCCTTTGACGAGAGGGTTAGCTCTTATGTTGCTAACTGCCTGCTCCCAACCACCCAATTACGCCCCAGTAAAAACCGTTAACCAAGCTATTGAGCCGAATAATGGTTACTATCTCCGCAAAAGAGTACCCAGTAATCCGCAAAATAATACCGATAAATTGCAAAAAACGGCAAAAGGCGGTTTTGATGGTCAACAGCACAAGATTGCACATAACCATACGACAGCACCAGCCATAAAACAAAAAGCCCAACCACATTTAAGCACCAAAAATTCTGAAATTACCCATAAAAATCAAAGTTTTATTAAACCGATACCTTCGGTATATCAGGGCGAAAGCCAAGCAAAAAGTAAATCAGCTATTCCTGATATCGATAAAAAGTTACCGCCAAAGCAACAGAAAGCACCAAAAATCGACCAACAAGCAAGCAATCAATCTAAAAAGCAGCCCATTCTTTCAAACGCTAATAAAATTCCTTTATCAAAAAATTCACAGAAAAATGTGTCACCTGTTGACAAAAATCTATTAATATCTAAAAATAATAAAGAAAAAACATCAATTATTTCAATTGATAATAAAAAGGTGTTAAAGTTAAACTTTCAATTGCCAATAAAAGGCAAAATTTCCAAAAATTTTGCTCAAACCGATAATAAAGGGATTGATATTGCCGGAAAGGCTGGACAAGCAGTTCAAGCCGCTGAGGCAGGAAAAGCGGTTTATTGTGGACAGGGACCAGCAGGTTTCGGAAATTTGGTAATTATTAAACACAATGAAACCTACTTAAGTGCTTACGCCAATAACAGCAGGCTCTACGTCAAGGAAGGGCAACGCGTAGAAAAAGGTCAAACAATTGGACAAGTTGGTTCAACAGGATTAAAGAAAGCAGCATTACATTTTGAAATTAGAAAAAATGGTATACCAATCAACCCACTAACATTAATGCCGAAACATTAGCACCGCTTTCAATTATGCAGACTAATCTGGGAATTAATATGAACGAAGAAATATTTGAACCCACCGATGAAGATATTTGCATCCTATTTGAGGATGATCTGCCTATTGAGGAAGATTTTGATGTAGAAGATTTTGTTATTGATAAACCGACTGCTGTTGAAGAAACCCTACTACAAGCACGAAGCGACAGCGGATTTGATGCCACGCGGGTTTATTTAAACGAACTGAGCCGCTCACAATTACTGACCGCCGATCAAGAAAAACTTTACGGCAAACGCGTGCTTAAAGGCGACCGCGAAGCCCGTAAAATCATGATTGAAAGCAATTTACGGCTAGTCGTAAAAATTTCCAGACGCTATCTCAACAGAGGATTGCCGCTATTAGACCTAATTGAAGAAGGCAACCTAGGCTTAATCCGTGCAGTCGAAAAATTTGACCCAGAGCGTGGCTTTCGTTTCTCAACCTACGCAACCTGGTGGATTCGGCAAACCATAGAACGCGCCATTATGAATCAGACGCGCACGATACGTCTGCCAATTCATATCATAAAAGAAATGAACACGTACCTCAAAGTTCAGCGTCAATTGGCACAAGTACTGAATTACGAACCCAGTGCTGAAGATGTTGCGCGGCATTTGGACAAACCCGTTAGCAAAGTCGAAAAAATGCTCAAGTTGAACGAACGGGTCACATCTATCGACATTCTCGGCGGTAAGGATTTCGATCAACCGCTAGTAGACTCCCTATCCGATAGAGAAAGTGCATCACCTGCTGAGCAACTGCAAGAAGACGGCATGAAGCAAAACGTGGCCACGTGGGTATTTCAATTACCAGAAAAGCAGCGCGAAGTCATTTGCTGCCGCTACGGCCTGTGCGGATATGAAGACTCAACCCTAGAGGAAGTCGCCCAGGAATTGAACGTAACCAGAGAGCGCGTTAGACAAATCCAAATGGATGGCTTAAAACGGTTAAAAGAAATTCTGGAAGTAAACGGTTACTCGTTTGAAGCAATCTTCAATTAAATCAATTTATATCAAAGTGTTTTGTAAAGACCACAATCTCGACTGACAGAAAATAACCATCAAAAGTGGCTAAACATCGCCATATCTAGTGTATTACCCATGAGTCGTTGTATGTCATGGTTGTAATAGGTTTTGCTGTACGCAATTCATCTTACGACATTTTTAATCAATTGATTTAACTAAATTATTTTGCAAATACCAATCCCGATAATTAAACACCTGCCCTTGCTCACGCACGACCGCGCACGAAGCCAGTGACACCTCGCCAAATACCCATTGAACCGCATTTAATTCGCCTGCAACTAGCACTCCGTTATCAGGAAAACCGCGATCCACAGGCGTGTAAATGCCTGCTGCGCCGATATTGACATCAACTGCT
>SHZQ01000091.1 GCA_009695535.1 Methyloglobulus sp. | reverse complement strand
GGCAGAACGCGGGTATTAACCAACGGACAAGTATTTGAGCAAGGCGGGGTCAATTTCTCCCACGTATCCGGTTTTAGCCTGCCACCTTCTGCCACTGCCAAACGGCCCGAACTTGCCAATCGGCAATTTGAGGCGATGGGCGTGTCGCTGGTGATGCACCCGTTAAACCCTTATGTACCTACCTGTCACGCCAACGTGCGGTTTTTAATCGCCGAAAAATCGGATGAGCCCACCATCTGGTGGTTTGGCGGCGGTTTTGATTTAACGCCGTATTATCCCTTTGAGGAAGACGTAATCCATTGGCACCAAACGGCACAATCTGCCTGTGAGCCTTTTGGTGATGACATCTATCCGGCATATAAAAAGTGGTGCGACAACTATTTTTATCTCAAGCACCGCAATGAAACCCGCGGTGTCGGCGGCTTATTCTTTGATGACCTGAACGAATGGGAATTTGAACGCTGTTTTGCGCTGATGCAATCGATAGGTAATCACTACCTTAAGGCGTATTTGCCCATCGTGCAAAAGCGTAAAACCACCGTTTTTGGTGACAGAGAGCGAAATTTCCAGCTTTATCGCCGAGGACGGTATGTTGAATACAATCTCGTCTATGACCGTGGCACCTTATTCGGCTTGCAATCCGGCGGCAGAACGGAATCCATTCTGATGTCGCTACCGCCCGTCGTAAACTGGAAATACAACTGGCAACCTGAAGCCAATAGCCCCGAGGCATTGCTTTATGAACGCTATTTAAAGCCCCAAAATTGGCTGGATATTTGACCAAACCATCACTAGTCTACGCTCTTTAACCCCCGTCCTAAAAAACCAGGATTTATTTCATCCTGAGTGGTAATACTTCATAGAAACCAGCGCTAGCTCACAGTATAAAGTAGTCAACTGATCTACATTGTGTACGTACCTCCTGATAATACAAGGATGTTATGTTGCGCAAGGATGCACATTTTTTAAAACTCATTGAGGTATAAATAAACCCATTCCATTAACATAGATTGAGGGTGACCAAAATGAGCACCTTACTGATTAACTTAGTTGATAATGGTGCAATTAGTATTAACCGGTTTGCAGATTCCGTAAAAACACTGGGTGGCGGCGACTCCGAGATGACGCTGACTGAGGTTTTAATTATCAGTCGAGTGTTGTTTGCCATCGTAATGATTGGCTTTATCGGTTATTTTTTCGACCGCATCAAACTCGCTCTGCTCCCAGTAGAGAATGATACGAAAGCGGCTAGTCGCCGAGGGCGTTAATGCTAGGTATTTTAGCGACCAGAAAAGCTGACAAATCCAGGAGGGCTTTGTCAGCTATTTTCTGTAAAAACCAAAGTCTACACAAATAAACTCATTCAAAATAAAACCGATTCGGCAACCAACCGTTATTGACGCAATCGCGGAAGCACCACGCTGGCGTGGTTTCGGTCTTGTAACTCCAGAAAAACCAGCCCAGATATTTTTCATACGTCGCCAGTTGCGCGGAGGCATAAGCGCGGTAAGCAACATCCATCTGGAATTTGTCCATGTGTTCCAAGGCGTGGTTATAAGGCCCTTCCGCCCACAGCGAAACCACTCGTAAATCCAAACCTAAACTCCATTCGCCGACGTACGTCCATTGGTTCATATCAAGGATGATTTCATCGGCTTCCTGTTTCCATTCCACGACAGTTTTGGTGACGTGTTGGTAAATATCGGCATCAATATCTTCTCGTGCGAAACATTGGTAACGGTGGATGTCGAGCACCACATTGTCGAATTCAGGCTCTTTCATAAAGCCCATATATTCTTTATATGACCGAAAGCCATCGTGAAAAACCACCGCGACATCTTCTGGTTTGCAGTATT
Source organism: Methyloglobulus sp. (assembly GCA_009695535.1). Lineage (GTDB taxonomy): Bacteria > Pseudomonadota > Gammaproteobacteria > Methylococcales > Methylomonadaceae > Methyloglobulus. The sequence goes on along the minus strand of SHZQ01000091.1, from coordinate 5,411 downwards.
TGCGAATCCGATGATAACCGTCGATATTGTATTTCTTCAGTAAGTGGGTATCCACATCCCAACGCGGTTCGTTTAATACTTCGATACCGTGCAAGGCAGGTCGTCCTTGATACCTTTCGGCTAATTGTTCCAAAACCCAAAGCGAATGATTGATGTAACTTTCATCGGTATGCCATTCGCAGACATCTTTAATGCCTCCGTTATCGAAGCCATTCTGACATCCCGGTGCGGCATGTAAATCCAAGATAATCGCCAAGTTCAGCTCTTCCGCCCACACAAAAGCTTGGTCGAGGATATCAATACCGCCCACTACAAAAGGATGTTGATACTCGCCATACGTCCGGTGATACGGGTAATTTGCGCCGAATATCCAATGTCCAATAGGGATACGCACGGCATTAATGCCGATACTTGCCAGCCAAGCGAAATCGTCGCGGGTAATAAAAGTTTGCCAATGGTGTTTTAGTCGCGTTTCAGCGACAGCACCTAATTCGACACAATAAGTGGTTTCGTCGGTGGCATTGAGTCCTTCAAATACGCTGGGAGCCATCCATTTCTCAAGTACCAGCCAACCACCAAGATTAACGCCGCGTAATTTTTTGCCTTTGTTGTTTGATTCGGATTGGGACATGGCTAAATTCCTCCAGTTAAGTTAGGACATACGATAAACACAACTAAATCTTCAATTTCCGATGATGAAACGCCTCCGCCGATGGTTGATTAGTAATACTTAAGATAGCTGCCGTAGGTAATTCTTTACACAATAATTCCAGCATTTGCGTTTCGCCGTCTGGCGTGAGCGAATCCAAGGCTTCTTGGATGAAAATCCACTGCGGTTTGTGCAACAAAACCCTAACCAAACCAAGACGTTGCTGTTGTTCACGCGAAAGCAGTTGCTCCCAGGATTCATCCCGATCTAGCTGTTTTACCAAGTCCCTAAGTTCTGTACGCCGCAATAAGGTCTCCACATCAGGTCGCTTGACTGACGTTATGGCCTTGGGGTAACAAATAGCTTCCAACAGCGATCCGGTTGGTAGATAAGGTATCGGCGGCATGAAAAACAGCTCTTCATCCGCCGGAACTTCAATATGCCCTGACCCCCACGGCCACAAACCTGCAATTGCCTTAAACAGCTTTACTCCGGTACTGGCTGAACCTGAAATCAACACCCGCTCACCCGCTTTAATTTCGGTATTAATGGCGGTGGACAGCGTTTCGTTCTGTAAATTGTCTATAGCCACATTGGTAAACTTCACCACAGAATTTTGGGTTTTTGCTATGCAAATCTGGTGCGAATTAAGACAAGAGATGTCATGATCCAAGTCATCCAAGGCTTTTACCAAACCCAAAACGCGCTCAACCGAAGCTCGCCAGTTGGCGATTTCCGCCATGCTATTGACCGGCCAGGACAAGGCAGAAACCAAGTGCTGAAAGGCTTGAACCGATTGCATTAAAGTCCCCAAGGAAATCGCGCCAACAATATAACGCGGTGATACTGCTAAAACCGGCAATGCCATCGTGGTAACGGAGTAACCCGTGGCGAACATCTGAATTTGCTTCCAGGCCGCTGTTTGCTGCTTGTAAGCCGCAACAATTGCCTGAAATGAGGCAAGAAAGCGTACTTGTTCGTTGCTTTCGCCCTGAATCAGGGCTATTGCTTGGGAATTTTCTTGCGCTTTAATCAAGCTGTGCCGGTAGTTGGCTTCCTCACTTTGCCGGACATTAGTCGCTTGGGTCAACGGTCTACCTGTCCACCAGCCCAAAACTGAGGCACAAGCGGTGTAAATCACTGCAATCCACACCAAATAACCCGCTAAAGTGAAAGAAAATACGCCCATATTTACAGTGATGACACCCGATAAATTCCACAGGATTTCAGCAAAACTGCCCAACAGCAAAAGACTGTAAAACATTGAATGGAATAGTGAAATAGCTTCTTCCGTGGCAATACGGATGTCTTCCGCTATACGTCCATCGGGATTATCATGATTGCCTTTCTCCAGAAAAGTCAGTTGATAATGCCGACCTTTATTCATCCATTTGGCAGTGACTTTTTCCGTCAGCCACAAACGCCAGCCGATCAATAAACGGCGTTTTACGATCAGGTGCATCGTCGTAATCGCAATATTAGCGATAAAAATCAACACCAATAAGCCTGTTTGGGTGATTAACCCCGACATTGAGCGCTGCTCAAGATCATCAAACAACGCCGCATTCCATTCTGTAATAACGACAGCAACGCCAATTTGTAACATGGTAAGCACAATAAATAAGGCCGTATCCATGCGGATGGCGAGCTTATTCTCAGAATTCCAAAACGGCCCTGCCAGTTTTGCAAACTGCACCAAAAAACTTTCTTGATCTTGCATTGCTTTGTTCCTTATCGAATAAATACAGTATTTATCGGTATTATCTGGGTGGTATCTACTTACAACTAGCGTATTATCGGGTAATAATAGCTTACCGTTTTACCGTCTAATTGAGTACAACAATATCAATTCGGAATCTGCGTATGATGCTATCTGGGACATCAACAAATATCTTAAATATTGCCCATCGTGGCGCACGGGCTTATGCGCCTGAAAATACCCTCGTCGCCTTTGCCAAAGCTAAAATCTTGAGCTGTGATATGTTTGAGCTGGACGTGCGCTTATCGAAAGATAGCGTAGTGATTGTCTATCACGATGAAAATTTACTTAGATGCACCGATGCCAAAACCAGATTTCCTGATCGAAGCAATTACAATCTTGCCGATTTTACGTATGCAGAACTTAGCAGTTTAGATGCGGGTAGTTGGTATATTGAGCAGTTGGCGTTGCCCAGTGCTAAACGGCAACCCTTTCTGCAAAGCCTGACAGAAGCTGAAATTGATGAATTTATCAGCCCATCAGAACGGAAACTTTATGCGTCTGGTGACATCAAAATTCCGACACTTGCGGAAGCCTTAGTCTTGGCTAAAGAACTCAACTTGATGGTCAACATAGAACTTAAAAAGCAAGCCGCAGGTATAACAGGCTTAGTTGAAGCTATTTTGGCGGTAGTTAATGAGATGAAAATGGCAGATGACATCCTAATTTCTTCATTTGAGCATGACATGCTTAAGCAAGTGCGTCAGCAAGACAAAACCATTGCCACGGCGGTGCTTACTGGCTCGCCCATCAAAGCACCCGTTACTTATCTACGCAAACTGCAAGTAAATGCCTATAGCATCGGCTGTTTTAATGACGATGAATCCAATGGTTACAGTGGACGACTTGGTAAGCGTTATCTCAAACACATCAATAAAATACATCACGCAGGTTTCGACGTGCATATATGGACGTGCAATAATCAGGAAGAAATGCGCTATTTACTGTCTGCCGGAGCAACTGGCTTGATTTCTGATTATCCTAATCGGGTGCGGGAAAAAATTACCGACTTTATCCCAAAAACATGACCTACATCTTAGCCCTTGACCAAGGCACCAGCAGTTCACGCTGCATCCTTTACAATAAGGATGCACAGCCCGTTGCCGTAGCCCAGCAGGAATTCAAGCAAATATACACCCAGCCAGGATGGGTGGAGCATGATGCAGAAGAGATTTGGAAATCCCAGGCTGATGTTTTTAAACAGGTAATGAAAGAAAAAAGCCTGAAACCATCCGATATAGCTGGGATTGGCATCACCAACCAACGCGAAACGACGATAATTTGGGATAGAAAAACAGGTAAGCCCATACATAACGCCATCGTTTGGCAAGATAGGCGGACTGCCGACCTATGCACTCGCCTTAAAGAGCAAGGTTTTGAGCCGTTGGTACAAGCCAAAACCGGACTGTTACTTGATGCCTACTTTTCCGCAACCAAAATTACTTGGCTGCTGGATAATGTTGAGGGCGCGAGAGCTAAAGCCGAACGCGGCGAACTAGCGTTTGGTACGATTGATTCTTGGCTGGTGTGGAATCTTACCCAAGGTGAGTTGCATATTACCGACGTTAGCAATGCTTCTCGTACCTTGTTATACAACATCGAAGAACTGCGCTGGGATGAGGAATTACTGGCACTATTCGATATTCCCCCTGCCCTGCTCCCCGCCGTAAAATCGTCCAGCGAAGTTTATGGATTAACCCTAAATCCCGCAATAGGCGCAGGAATGCCTATTTCTGCCATAGCAGGAGACCAGCAAGCCGCCTTATTCGGGCAATTATGCTATCAACCTGGCATGGCAAAATGCACGTACGGAACGGGTTCATTCTTGATGATGAATACTGGGCGCAAAAAAATCACCTCAAAACACCGCTTACTTAGCACCATCGCCTGGCAAATCGGCGATGAAGTCACTTACGCGCTGGAAGGTAGCGTGTTTATGGGCGGTGCGGTCATGCAATGGCTGCGGGATGGTTTGCTGGTATTCAAAAAAGCCTCGGATTCTGAGGTACTCGCCAACAGCGTCAGCGATAACGGTGGGGTTTACTTTGTTCCTGCACTGACTGGACTGGGCGCACCGCATTGGGATTCTCATGCCCGTGGCGCAATCTTCGGGATTACCCGTGGCACGACGCACGCGCATCTGGCGCGGGCAGCTTTGGAAAGCATTGCCTTTCAAGTCAATGAGATATTACAAACAATGCGGCAAGATTGCGACGAACCCATTACCCAATTACGCATAGACGGCGGCGCGGCCAACAACAACCTCATGGTGCAATTTCAGGCAGGCATATCCAACATCAACATCGCCCGGCCAGATAATCTAGAGACCACCGCCCTGGGTGCTGCATATCTAGCGGGGCTTGCAGTCGGATTCTGGAAGATGGAAGAGCTCAAGCAATCATGGCATGTCAATCAAGCATTTACGCCAAATTTGCCATCTGAGCAAGTCAATGCGCTCAAACACTATTGGCAAAAAGCAGTAGAACGGTCAAAAAATTGGACGGAATAAAGCATGAAACCAACCTGCTATTGTAATAATGCAACCTTCATCATTCGTCTATTCCATCTAGGAACAAGTTCTAAGACTTTCATAGGATAAAACCTTTTTTGTTTGATCTTATTACAGCCAGCACCGGAAACAACAAACCTAACAGTAAGTTTACGAATAGCAATATGACCACCATGTTACTCGGCGTTAAACCAACAAATAAGTTTTTGATTAACGGCGTAAATATCAATAATCCTGGCGCACTGCCAGCCAACAAGATCAGACGATTGAATCCCGAATGATGCTTTATGCTGGGCAACCTGACAAACAGCAACGACAACAGTAATGCGAACAACGGCCAGGTAAACAAGAAACTTGCCCCGTTATTCAGGGTAAAAAGCGCTAACAACAGCCAGCTAGCTGAAAGACCTAAACTAATTTCCATCGGCTTTAGCCATTTTTTGCTAATTACGTAAAAAACAACGGTTATTGCTGTGTTTATGAGGATAAATCCC
>SHZQ01000008.1 GCA_009695535.1 Methyloglobulus sp. | reverse complement strand
CAAAAATAACCGCTATGGGTATTTTTAGGTGGGCAAGTTTCGTCCTTAAATCTGCCTGTTTCAAAATATTTAAACCTTCTTGCAACGTTTGCTGATTAGGTTCTGGGCTATCAAAAACCAAGGCTTTTAATTCCTGAAATGCCACTTTATTCCTATCTAACCCTTTAATATGTAATGATAAAAATCGCAACAAAGTTGCATGTACATTTTGTTGTAAACTTTCTGAAAAATTATCGAGAACTTTGTAATCTATTCCAGGCCAAGCGTCTTTTCTTACAAAACATGGCGTTCCGGCAAGCAAAATCAATTGATTGACCCGCTCAGGAAACCGATAAGCAATCTCTATCGTCACTTCAGCACCCAACGACCAGCCTAGCCAGCAACACGGCTCATTAGGAACGGCATCAACCAAGGCTTTGCTTACCGTTTCCAGCGTAAAGGGCGACACCGCCTCACTACGCCCATGCCCAGGTAAATCTATCAAAGTCACTTGATAATGTTGCGCCAGTTCTTGTGCAAACGCCCGCCAAATCCCGCTGTGCATCGCCCAGCCGTGAACCAATACGATAGGTTTACCTTGCCCGAAAGTTTCCGTATGCATAAGGCTCATGCTAAGGCTTTGGCGAGGGCATCCAGCAATTGGTCGATGTGCCTGTCTTCGTGCATGACAGAAAAAGTCACCCGTAATCTTGCGCCATTGGCAGGTACAGTTGGTGGCCTGATTGCGCTGATTAAAAATCCTTGGCTAAATAAGGCGTTACTGATGGCAACCGCCCGTACTGCTTCCCCAATTAACATCGGTTGAATGGGCGAGGTGGAAGCCATCAACGGCAAGCCTAGCTGTGCCGCGCCCACCTTAAAGCGGCTGGTTAACTGCTTGAGCTTTTCCCGCCGCCAGCTTTCAGTCTGGATGATTTTTAAGCTGGTGCGCGTAGCTTCCGCAATAGCTGGCGGTAAAGCAGTGGTGTAAATATAAGGTCGAGCTTTCTGTATCAAGGTTTCAATCAGCTCCTCCGATCCCGCGACAAACGCACCTAACGTGCCGAATGCCTTACCCAATGTACCGACCAGCACCTGTACATCGTCTTGGCCTAGCTTCAATTCTTCAAGAACGCCCCCGCCGTTATTGCCCAATACACCTAGCCCGTGGGCATCGTCCACCATCAACCAAGCATCATGCCGTTTGGCGACAGCTGATAAGGCTTGCACAGGCGCGATGTCGCCGTCCATGCTGAATACGCCGTCGGTAACAATCAACCTACGAGAAATACCCTCTCCCTTTGGGAGAGGGCTAGGGTGAGGGGCATCAATAGGATTTTTATTAGCTTTGCTATTTCCTAATAGATTTTGCAAATGCTCGACATCCGCATGAACATAACGCTTAAACCTTGCCCCCGACAACAAACCACCATCCAGCAAAGAAGCATGGTTCAAACGGTCTTCAAACACCGTATCGCCGCGCCCGACCAAAGTCGAAATCGCACCCATATTCGCCATGTAGCCCGTGGAAAACAGCAACGCCATATCACGTCCAGTAAATGCTGCCAGTTCTTCTTCCAAGGCATGATGGGCGCTACCGTGACCGCAAATCAAATGCGCCGAGCCGCTGCCCACGCCGTATTTATCCGCCGCAGACTTGAAGGCGTGGATGACATCAGGATGATTAGTCAACCCTAGATAATCATTGCTGCAAAAATTGATGACAGGCTTGCCGTCGCAAATCAGGCTAATGCCTTGCGGGGATTCGACGATGCGCCTGGAACGATACAAGCCTTGTTGCGACAGTTCGTTTAGCTTTAGGGATAAATCAGTCAAAACAGAATCTTATCCATCCTACTTGCTATGCGCTCGCCATGTTGAAACCAAAAACAACCCCATTGCACCGGCTAAATTAACCGCAAGTTCCGCATGCCTAGCTTGCGGTTTTCTTGGTCGCGAACCTTTTCCGTGTGCGCCCCAAGGCGATTTCTCAGAGTGCCAAGACCATTAACGACCGCCGAACAGCCGCCAAGAATTTGACGAAACACCTCCTCACTATGTTGACTTGGTGAAATGTTTAGTTCATTAGCAGTAAGCTTGTATAACTCATGTAGTTCGACTTTGTTAGAGTCGTAAGAAATTCCAGCTTGATCGAGTATGCGTTTGCAAATTGTCTCCAGAAGTGTACGCACAGCAGTGATAGCGCCTTCAGGATCGCCTTTTCTCCTTTCCAATGCTTTTTGCCAAGCGGCATGAACACTTTCTTCGTCGAAGGACTTTAAGGTCGCTGATGTAGGTTCGTCTAAAGGTCTAAAATCCTTCCCTTCGAGATGATCTAGTGGTGGTGCGAACTCATCCCAAATATATTTACGACGTTCAGCGCAGCTTGATAACTTCCCCTTGATAAACTGCCAAAATTGTTCCAGGGTTCTATTTGTACGAACAAAGATCGGAAGTAGTTCTTTATAAGATGTGTTGGCAATTATATGTGCTCTCAACACAATGTAATCTTCACCACCTTCCACCGCACCTGTTGCACGCGCAACAATTACGGCATGAAGTGCTTGTACGCGCTCTAGATCTGTTTGCAGTTCTTCTAGCATTGCAAATATGGTCTAACTTTGCTCATCAATACCTAATTACCAAGAGAACCGTTCATATTCACCCCCAACCGCTCAAACAACACCTTGTCCTGATTCGCCAGCGGGTTATCCGTCGTCAGCAATTTCTCGCCATAAAAAATCGAATTCGCGCCAGCCAGAAAGCATAAAGCTTGCATTTCATCGCTCATATTATTGCGTCCGGCAGACAGGCGCACACGAGCTTTAGGCATCATGATCCGTGCCACCGCGAGTGTTCGGATGAACATAAACGGGTCGAGTTGCTCTGTACCCATGAGCGGCGTGCCTTCAACTTGAACTAGCATATTGACAGGGACGCTTTCTGGATGCTTTGGCATATTGGCAAGTTCGATCAGCAAGTTAGCGCGGTCTTTGTCACTTTCACCTATGCCGACGATACCGCCGCAGCAGACGTTAATCCCGGCATCCCTGACCCGTGCCAGCGTGTTTAAGCGGTCTTGATAGGTGCGGGTGGTGATAATTTCAGAATAGAATTCTTCAGAGGTGTCGAGATTGTGGTTGTAATAATCCAGTCCACCTTCTTTCAGTTTCGCGGTTTGCTCGTCGGTGAGCATCCCTAAGGTTACGCAGGTTTCCATGCCTAAAGCCTTCACGCCCCGCACCATCTCGACCACTTTCTCAACATCCTTATCCTTGGGGCTACGCCACGCCGCGCCCATGCAAAAGCGCGATGCACCCTGGGCTTTGGCTTGTTGCGCGGCGGCAAGCACGTCTTCGATGCACATCAGTTTTTCCGCCTTCAATCCCGTATCGTAACGGGCGCTTTGCGGACAATAACCGCAATCTTCCGAACACGCGCCAGTCTTGATGCTGAGTAAGCTGCTAACCTGAACTTCATTAGGGTCAAAATTCTGCCTGTGAATGGTTTGTGCCTGATAAATCAGGTCATTAAATGGCATGGCAAACAGTGCCAAGACTTCATCTATGTGCCAGTTATGGCGAATACGTTCGGGGCTTGCAGACATTCGTTCAATCTCCAATTACAATAATGGCTTAGATGGTTCTGATGTGTTAATTCCGCTCATGGTTCGACTAAGCTCACCACGAACGGAATCAACACGTAACCGTTCGCCCTGAGTCCTTCGATAAACTCAGGAGAGCCTTGTCGAAGAACTTAACCAAGTTTTTCTTAAAAGCGAACTAAATTTAGTCAACCTGTATTAATGAAAATAGTTCACAACTGGCTAGCTATTATACAGGACGCGCTGCTCCCGACTACCTGTATTTTGTGTGGGAACCCAGGATTTAACTCACTCGACATCTGCAAACCCTGCCATGTCCGCCTACCAAGAAATAATGTGTGCTGCTATCGCTGTGCAGAAATATGCGCTACACCCATTGTTGCCCCAACGCTTTGCGGACGTTACTTAAGCGAAGCGCCGTCGCTTGATGAAACCCACGCCCCTTCATCCATCAAGACGAAATCCGGCATTTGATTACCTGACTAAAATTTGGCGCACAATTCAAAAACGCCCGTTTGCTCGGCAATTTGCTGGCTGACCATGTCGGCAAAGCGGCAGAAAAGCCGGATTGCATCATTCCCGTGCCGCTACACAAAGCCCGTTACCACGAACGCGGCTTCAACCAAGCCTTGGAAATTGCCCGAACGGTATCTAAGTGGCTACAAATTCCCGTTGATTACGCCAGTTGCGCCCGCCATAAAGACACACCACACCAAACCGTATTGTCCGCCAAAAAATGCCGTCAGAATTTGCGCCGCGCGTTTTCAGTGCAAAAGCCACTTCAAGCCCAACATATTGCGATTACTGATGATGTCATGACCACAGGTTCTACCGCGAATGCGCTGGCGACTGAATTGAAGAAGGCTAGGGCGATTCGAGTGGATATTTGGGCATGTGCGAGGGCTTGATGCTAGAACTACCATTTATTGCTGACTCGCAACAATAAATTGCCCACAATGTTCTTTGATACCCGTTGACGTCGCCAGTAAATATGATAACTTACTGATATGTATATATTATTATTTAATAAGATATGTTCTATCCTTCCAAATGATACGCAACAACCTTCTCAACCTCTTGCTTCGACCCTAAAATCAGCGGCACGCGCTGGTGGATGTCGGTAGGTTTAATGTCCAGTATGCGTTCACGTCCGGTCGAGCAAGCACCACCTGCTTGTTCGATAATGAACGCCATCGGATTGGCTTCATACATCAGCCGTAACTTAGCGGGTTTTGCTGGGTTACGGCAATCCAAGGGATACATGAAGATGCCACCACGCGTTAGAATTCGGTAAACCTCGGCAACCAAGGAAGCAATCCAGCGCATATTGTAGTTTTTCCCCAGCGGTCCTTCTGTGCCTTGCAAACATTCGGCAATATACTGCTGGACTGGCGGCTCCCAAAAACGTTGGTTGGTCATGTTAACTGCAAATTCTGCGGTTTCCTCGGGAATCCTCATGTTCCGGTGGGTGAGGATAAATTCGCCGATGTCCTGATCTAGGGTAAATGCGTTAACGCCAAGCCCGGTCGTCAACACCATCATGGTCGATGGTCCATAGAGTACAAAACCCGCGCACACTTGTTCCGCGCCTTTGCGGAGGAAATCTTGTAAATCAGCATCAATGCCTTCACGGCAACGTAAAATCGAAAAAATAGTGCCGACCGCCAGATTGACATCAATATTGGATGAGCCATCCAAAGGATCAAATAGCACCAGATATTTACCTTTGGGATAATGCCCTGGAATCTTAATCATGTCGTCCATCTCTTCCGATGCCATACCGGCAAGATGTCCTGTCCAATTTAGAGCTTCTATCATGATGTCGTTGGTAATGATGTCGAGCTTTTTTTGGACTTCACCTTGGATATTTTCCGTTTCAGCACTGCCTAACACCCCTATCAATTCACCTCGGTTGACAATGTGGGAGATCTTTTTGCAGGCGGTGGCGATGTCATTCAGCAATGCAGTAAACGATCCCGAAGTACCGGGAAATTCACGCTGTTGCTCGATGATGAATTGGGTTAACGTCACTTTGTTGGTCATGCAGCAATTGTCTCCGTATCAGATTTGGATTTGTTAACTGATGCGCTTACGCAACAGGCTTTAGAGGTTTAACTTGATAGCAGTGTTATAGATTAGGGCTTTTTACTAAAGCTGTGATAAATCTTATAGGAAAGTATACAGCCCGCCAAAACCAAGGTTATTGCATTCGGAAAAATGATTGCATAATTTGCCAATTGAACACCATAAATTAACCAGCATAAAACGCCCAAGGTAAACAGGCTGTACATACCCAAAGAGAGCGCTGATGTGTCCTTGGTTTTGATGGTCATGATAGCTTGTGGCAAAAATGAAGCCGTCGTCAACGCGCCCGCCGCATAACCAATAAGCTCTTGATTTATTATCATAGTGTTAGTGTTGTCGAGTCAGTGGTGGTGAAAAGCTTTTAATTTATGTATTGGTGCGTAGCATAACTCCTGCTCTCAAGATAATTTTGAGGGGAATTATACAGGGTTATTGGCTCGGTTTATTTAAGGAATCTCGGCGCAGCCCTTCGACAAACTCAGTAGAATCTTGTCGCAATACGAACACAAGCATAAGACTAATCATTTCTTATCACATCACAATGGCTAGGTGATTTAATCATCAATTTTGCTTTGCTTTTACCCTCATCATTTATGTAACAGACTGATTTAAAAAAATTTGTGAACTACGTCACAGTTATACACAAAAGCTGTGGATAACTTTGTGGGTAAGTTGTTTTTTCACTGGCTTATAAGTCGTTTTTACTGGCCTTAACTTAAATTGCCCATAAACAAGACAATTACAATTTATTGTTTAATATCAGTATGTTGAAATAAGTCAAATGTTTAAAAAGCACTGCTTTAATAAATGACTCTAACTCATCGATTGTTTCTGTGTACAAATAATTTGGATTCGCTGTGTTTTATGTAGTTTTTAGCTTACAAAATTAGATGAATCCCAATTTTGGGCCTTATTTTCGCTCATCCCAAGCCTTTTCCAACCTTTTAGCAGAAACCGGATAGGCTGTTTTCAGTTGCTGGGCAAAGAGTGACACTCGGAATTCTTCCAACATCCAGCGGAACGGGTCTTGTTCTGGAATCAAGCGATCTTTTTTAGCTTTTTTCTCAATATCGCTCCAAAAGCGGATAGCATAACGGTTAATTTCCTGAATTTTTTGCCCGTCATTGTCGGGTTTATCAAGTCGATAAGTGATTGCTTTCAGGTAGCGGAGCATGGCTTTTAGCTGATGAGCTGGGGTATTACGAATAAAACCCGCGTAAATCATCACAGCAAGCTGTTCAGTAATGTCTTTTAACCGCGCATCTTGGCTATTTAATTTGCTGAGGGCAGTTTTGATGTCACCATACATCGCCATTATGTCCAATACCAGTTTGCCCACATCGTTTGCGCTCACTATTAATTGCGACTTGTTTTCCCGCAATGTTTGCTCAAATGCTGCTTGTGTTCGTATGATTTTGCCTTCGAGAAATACACTATAGAGGATTGAATACAGCGCATCGTCTTTAAAAGTAGTTTTAACATCGCTTTCGTTTATCAAAATGGGATGTGCAGACAATCGATTGTATGCAAATTCCGCTGCTGCCGATTGCGGCAGGGTTTTCAGGAGATAGGTACAGTCTTTACGAAGGCGCAACTGCACTAAACGGATTAGTCCATTCTTATGTTTGGCTGCGGCTTTGGCTTCTGTGTCAAAAATGCGTACACCTACCGCATTGCCTTCATCAACAATAGCAGGGAAGCCGACAAATGTTTGTCCATTTTGGATGAATGCGTGCGTTTCCGGCAAATCCTCAAATGCCCATTGGATGCAGCCCGTGTAATTCAGTTCGTCGGCGGCAATCTGGTCAAAACTTTGTACTGCTTTTACCGTGTATTTTTCCTGTAGTTTTTTCAAGTCACGACCAAAGTCCAGCATTTGATCGTGTTCGTCGATTACCCTGAAATTCATTCGCAAATGGTCTGACAAAGCCTCTAATTCCCATACATTCAATGGAATGGCTTCGTCAGTCAGTTTTCTTAAGCGATTGCCCAACCATTCTTGCACAGTGCCTTTAAAATCCGGTTCGATTTCAAGGCAGCGTTTAACGGTTTCCGGCACTGGTACAAAATGCTTTCTGATCTGTTTGGGTAACGATTTGACGAGCGCGACACATTTTTCTTCCAGCAAACCCGGCACCAACCAGTCAAATGCCGACTGCGTAAGCTGATTTAATTGATGTACGGGAATAATCGCTGTAACCCCATCTTCGTCATGCCCGGGTTCAAAGTGGTACTGTAGTTTAATGGTGAGGTTGCCGATTTTCTTGTGGTCAGGGAAGTCCCATTCGTTGACATAGCCATCCTGCTCGCGGGTTAAATCTTCTTTCTTCAAAAACAGGATGCGCGGATTTTCCCGCTCTACCATTTTGCGCCATTTATCTAAGGTAATGCCGTTGACAACTTCTGGCGGCAGTTTCTGGTCGTAAAAGGAATACAGCCATAACTCGTCTTCCACCAAATCAACTCGCCTCCCCTTGTGCTGGATATAACCAACCTCCTCCAGTAACTTCTGGTTTGCAACAAAAAACGGCGCATTGCTGTGGTAATCATGGCTGACCAAGGCCGATTGGATGAACATCTCCCGCGCAGATGTGGCATCCACATTTTCATAAGGTACTTTCTGCGCGGCTTGAAGGGTTAAGCCATACAGCAACGTGCGTTGATACACGCCGCAACGTCCCGCTTTTTTTTCCCAATGTGGATCAAAATAATTATGTTTCACCAAATGTCCGGCACAAGCTTCTATCCATTCCGGTTCAATTCGGGCGACATTACGCGCATAAACCTTGCTGGTTTCCACTTGCTCTGCCGCCATAATCCATTTGGGTTTGACCTTATGCAGCCCAGAACCAGGGAAGATAAAAAATTTCAGCCCTCTAGCACCCAAATATTCATATTGGTCATGTCGAAAACCGATATTGGACAGCAACCCCGTCAACAAAGCGCGATGAATTTTTTCATAACTGGCATCGTCGGTATTCGGATGCAGTTTTAAATCACCTTTAATGACCTGCATAATCTGGCTATGAATATCGAACCACTCTCGCATCCTGATGTAAGACAGAAAGTTATCGCTGCAATATTTACGTACTTTGCTGTTCGACAAATGCTTTTTCTGTTCTTCAAAGCCATTCCAAATATTTAACACCGTTAAAAAATCAGACTCAGGATGTCGAAATACCGCATGTTTGGCATCGGCTTGCTGCATTTTATCGGCGGGTTTTTCGCGCGGGTCTTGTACGCTTAACACCGACACGATAATCGCAACTTCGGTCAAACAATGCTCATGTGCTGCCGCCAGCAACATACGCGCCAGCTTAGGATCAGTCGGTAATTTGGCTAACTGCTTGCCTATTTCGGTGAGTTTCCCTGCCTTATCTAAGGCATTAACTTCGTGCAATACATTCTTGCCATCCCGAATCATCTTGTCTTCAGGCGGCTCTAAAAACGGAAAGTCTTCTATATCGCCAAGATTTAACGAAATCATCTGCAAAATGATGGCAGATAAATTCGTACGCATGATTTCCGGCTCGGTAAATTCCGGCCTTGCTAGGTAATTATCATGCGAATACAAGCGAATACAAATACCTTCGGCAACTCGACCACACCGCCCTGCCCTTTGGTTGGCACTCGATTGCGATATTCGTTCTATCGGCAGACGCTGGATCTTACTGCGATGACTGTAACGGCTGATACGTGCGTGCCCTGTGTCAATCACGCAACGGATACCCGGCACAGTAAGCGAGGTTTCAGCCACGTTCGTCGCCAAAACAATGCGTATTTTTCCACCTTTTGGGTTAAACACCCGCTCTTGTTCGCTAACGCTGAGTTTGGAATATAAGGGCAATATGTCATAAAGTGCCGGACGGTGTTTTTTAAGCGAATCCGTGGTTTCTCGGATTTCCCGCTCACCGCTCAGGAAAATCAGGACATCGCCGCGTAAGTCCCGATACAGCTCATCAACTGCATCGAGTATGGCGTTTTGTAAGTCATCACTGGTTTCATCGTCTTCCTCTTTTTGCTCGATAGGCCGATAACGCATGTCCACAGGATATGTCCGCCCAGATACTTCAATAATCGGCGCATTGCCAAAATGGGTGGAAAATCGTTGGGTATCAATCGTGGCTGAGGTAATAATAAGCTTTAAATCAGGTCGTTTAGGAAGTAGCCACTTCATGTAACCTAATAGAAAATCGATATTTAGGCTGCGCTCATGGGCTTCGTCGATGATGATCGTATCGTATTGGTTGAGATAAGGGTCGTTTTGCGATTCCGCCAACAGAATGCCGTCAGTCATCAGCTTAATTAAGGAGTCGGCGTGGGTTTTGTCGTTGAAGCGAATTTTGTAACCCACCGATTTACCGAGCGGCTCACCCAGCTCTTCAGCGATACGGTCAGCAACTGTCCTGGCGGCGATACGTCGAGGTTGGGTGTGGCCAATAAAACCCGCCGCGCCACGCCCTATCGACAAGCAAATCTTCGGCAACTGCGTGGTTTTTCCTGAGCCCGTCTCGCCGCAAAGAATAAGCACCTGATGATTTTTAATCAGCCCAGCAATCTCATCTTTCTTGCCAGTAACGGGTAAATCGGGGAAATTCAGCGCTGGAATACTGGCAAGCCGCCTGTTTCTTGCAGCAACTGACTTTTCAATACGGTTAACCAAAGCACTAAGTTGATCGACCGGATTGTTACCTTTTTGGAATTCGCTACGTAGGCGGTCTAACTGCCGCTTGTGTACATGCCTGTCTTGGTTTAAGCACAGCGATAATTGCTGTGTCAGTTGCTTTAGGCGTTCTTGAGTGGACATTACAACAACGGGATAAAATGGGTCTATTATACGTTAGCCGCACTCTGTACGGTCGTTTTTGCTCACCCTGAGCAAGAAGCCGCATGAACACTAGGCTTGCACTTCGGAGTTGAATTCGCCAATGATAATAACAACAACGACAACGGCTGCAATAGAAAGAACTTTAAACGCCCAGCTAGCTGGTTAATGGGGCGAGAACTCCTCGCTGGCTTAAAATGGATTGCCGCCCATGCCTTCAGGGCAGCGCACCTAGGCGATCCCATAGCTGTCAATTGCTGGCGATTACTGGCAGCGTTTGTGTTAGGTGCAATATTTAGCTGCATCTGGTTTGGCTGGTATTTGGCTGTATCGCTGGCTTTTCATGGTCATACTAATGAAGCAGGCGGCGGCGCACGTTCCGAGCAATACCGGCACATGATCTGTTTTAAACTCACGGAAGATACCTTGACTGGCTACGTCATTGGCATAGACGCACCCGTAACCAGTTTTGCTATGAACGCATTACCAAAATTCCGTTTAGTTGATGTATTTACCATTCAGACGCAAAAGCTAAAGTAATTTTGCCTAGAAAAACGATTACCATTCGGAGTAAAGCCCAGTTTGTCTTGATATCGATATTTCTGCTTGAAGAAATTGGCGCGCCCGAGAGGATTCGAACCTCTGACCTCAGCCTCCGGAGGGCTGCGCTCTATCCAGCTGAGCTACGGGCGCGTGGTGATGTGGAATGTAGCCGAGCATTTTACCGGATTGGCTCAATAATTACGATAACATTGTTTTGAGGTTGGCGAGATTGGCTTTGCCGCGCTCTTTGACCACGTCTGCGGACAATTGTTTTTTGTTGACCCATTCCAGGTCGTCTTCGGGCAGTTCGCCGAGAAAGCGGCTGGGCTGACATTCCATTATGTCGCCGTATTTCTTGCGGTGCGTGCAATAGCTGAAGGTTAACGTGCGTTGGGCGCGGGTAATGCCGACATACGCCAAGCGCCGCTCTTCTTCAATGCCGTTTGTGCCGTTAACATCGTCAGATTCAATCGTGTTTTGGTGCGGCAGGATGTTTTCTTCCATGCCGACCAGGAAAACGTGCTGAAATTCCAAACCTTTTGCGGAATGCAAGGTCATCAAGCTCACTTGGTCACCGCTCTCTTCTTCCTGGTTGCGCTCCAAGATGTCCATCAGCATGATATTGGCGACCACTTCGTCCAAGGCCTTTTCTTGGGTCTCATCCTTATTGGCAATACGCTTAAGCCAGTCGATGAGTTCATTGACGTTTTTCATTTTCCGTTCGGCAGATTCGACGGTCTTGGCGTTTTCCCGCAGCCAGTTTTCATAGCCGATGTCGTTTATCATTGCTTCGATGATTTTAAAGGTCTCGTACCGCTCAATTTGCTGGGCGACGCTCATGATCCAATCGTGAAATTTTTGCAGCCTATCTTGTGATTTGCTGGAGACGACCCGCCCCAATCCGATTTCATTACAGGCGGACAACAAGCTGATTTGGCGTTGATTGGCATACGCGCTGAGCTTTTCCAAGGTACTCGGCCCCAATTCCCGCCTGGGTGTGTTGATAACACGCAAGAACGCCGCGTCGTCACCGGGATTCACCAGCAGCCGCAAATAAGCCAGGATGTCTTTGATTTCGGAATAGGCGAAAAACGATGTGCTTCCGCTGATAAAATATGGGATGTTGTTTTCCCTTAAGCCGCGCTCAAACAAGCGCGATTGATGGTTACCACGGTACAGGATGGCGTAATCCTGGTAACGCCCGCTGGTCTTGAATTTATGGTGAACCAGCTCGGCTACCATCTGTTGGGCTTCGGTGATTTCATCCTTATGGCTTAATACCCGCAGCGGATCACCATAACCCAGTTCGCTCCACAGCTTTTTTTCGTACGCGTGGGGATTGTTGGCAATAAGCTGGTTAGCCACTTTGAGGATACGTCCAGTCGAGCGGTAATTCTGTTCCAGCTTAATCACTTGCAGGCGCGGGAAATCCTTTTGCAACTGGCTAAGATTTTCCGGCTGCGCCCCGCGCCACGCGTAAATGGACTGATCGTCATCCCCCACCACGGTAAAGCGCCCCAGGTTTCCGGCCAGCAGCTTCACCAATTCGTACTGGGTAAGGTTGGTATCCTGGTATTCATCCACCAGCAAATAGCGAATCGTATTTTGCCATTTTTCCAGAGTAGTCGGATGCTGCTGGAACAACAACACGGGCAACAATATCAAGTCATCAAAATCGACTGCGTTATAGGCCTTAAGGCTGCGGGTGTAGTCGGCATAAAGCTGGACGGTTGCTTTGTGTTCAGCAAGCGCAGCGGCTTCCGCTTGCTTAGGCGTAATAAAGGCGTTTTTCCATTGCCCGATTTGGTTGGCATATTGCTCCACCTGCTCTGCATCACAATCGCTTTTGCCATGGGCGATCAGGTTTTTCAGCAGCTTTACCTTGTCTTCTTCGTCATATAGGCTCAGCCCTGCCTTATAAGCCAAAGTCTTGCGCTCCTTGCGGATGATTTCCAAGCCCAACGCGTGGAAGGTCGAAACCCGCAGGCCACGGGCTTGTTGTTTATCTAGCAACTTGGCGACGCGGCCTTGCATCTCACGGGCGGCCTTGTTGGTGAAGGTAACCGCCGTAATGTGCCGCGCTGGCAACCCTTGCTTAATAAGGTAAGCGATTTTCTCGGTAATCACCCGCGTCTTGCCGCTGCCAGCCCCAGCCAACACGAGCAAGGGGCAGTCGACAAGTTTTACAGCGGCTTGCTGCTGGGGGTTTAGTTTGGTCATTGAGTGTTTTTGGGTTACATCAACCACAAATAATGTGATTTATGTTGGGCAATAGGGCTAGAGGCTTTACTTGAGATTGTTGTGATTGTGCTTTTGGACTAGGGCTTGCTGTAGGTTACAATGAAGTGTCTGTTGGCTATTTTATTGGAGATACCATCCAATTATCGTACCACACTGAGCTTTTAACCTGAGAATTCTAAAACCTACCCAAGAGGAAACCCGATGAAAAAAAGTTTATTTTGCTTTGCCCTGTTAATTTCCGGCAGCGTATTAGCAAGCACAGACCATTACGTGCTGCGTGATGGCAAACACGTTCACCATTTAAAAATCACCCAGAACGATGAAGAAATCACCGTCAGTTCAGATGTCGATTTTGAACCCAATTCCGACGAAAAAGGCAGCAAAGCATGTTCTGCCGATATTGCTGGCGAAGCCAAAAGCACAGGCAAAGACAAATTGAGCTTAAAAAATAAATCTGAAGAAGCTGCCACACACTGCGTATTAGACATTCAACTAAGCCCAACAGGCGCAAAAATTGAGCAATCTGAAAACTGCACCGATTTCGTTACCGGAATTTGTCACTTCGGTAGTGATGGTAAGGAATTAGTTAAGGTTAAATAAAGATTGAAGAAACCAAGGACAGGTAAATCAACTGCGCCTGTCCAGTTTTCTATACCCAATTGCCTCGCTAAGATGATTTGCCTCGATATTATCTGATTCCACAAGGTCAGTAATCGTCCGCGCCAGCTGAATTTCGGTTGAGGAGGCAATAGTGAGATTTGGATTCTTAGGAGACTTTGCCATCTCAGTTACTCCCTTCTATCTGGCGACAAGGTCAATTCTTTGATGGGGCTGTAGTCGTGCAACCCATAATTAGCAAAATAAATATCACGCAAAAGTGGTAAATACGAATTTTCATTGCAATCTCTAAGTGAGCTTAGATGTTATATCTCTTCCGATTTCGCCGTTTGCTGCTCAATCTCAGCAACCCGCTGTTCCAAAGCTTCAAGTTTCTGGCGAGTTTTTGCCAACACCGCTTTTTGTACCTCAAATTCCTCGCGGCTTACCAGATCAAGCCGCGCCAATGCGCTTTGCAAAATGGCATGAAAATTCTTTTCCGCATCTTCTTTAAAGTGATTGAAGCTAGGCGGAATGGCATTAGCTAAACGGTTGGTGATGTCGTCGATGGATTTGCTGTCAAACATAAGGTTATCTCACAATATAAGAAAAAAATTAGTCAAGTGGCTTATTTTACGGGCTATAAGCTGTCAGGTGAAGCCTCTTCCACAGAATATATCCAATTAATACAATTCAGCAAAAAAACTTTACTGAAATGCTTCGAATTGTTTGTGATCAAGGTGGCTTCCAGGCTCAGGACGTGGGCGGCGATCAAGGCGTCATCAGCACCAATCGGCGCTCCTTGATTAAACAAAAAGGTTTGCAGATCCGCAAACTGCTCGGCGGCACTGGCATCCCATGGGTAGATGTCATGCAAGCGTTCGCACAACTCGCCAATCAAGGCAGTATGCTTGGCAGGATTATCTGATCGTTTCGCCCCCAGCATAAGTTCAGCATAGGTGATGGCAGAAATAGCTATTTCATGTCCTTGCTGGACAGAGACATCCAGCGCCGCCAACACCTTAGCTGGGCTCTTGGATGATGTGGCTGCAAGTATCTGTATCAAGGATGTAAAGCGTCAAAAAACAACCCTGTCCGTTTCTATTGCATCAGTCCGTTCAGTTATGAAATCAGCGTACGCCACACCCATGTCGGCAAAAGATGTCCAGCTTTTACGCTTAGGGGTAATGATAACGGAATTGCCTTGCCGCCGGATGGTCACTTCATCAATCCCAACAAATTGGAACGGCTTAAATACCAAAAGCCCGCTTCACAAACTCCGGTTGCGCCAATGCGCCTTTATGAATATCAACATTGTAATATTCGGTGTCAAACGCCTTATTGGCTGAATCCTGCTCCCTAAAACCTTGCAGCTTAGCTTTACCTGCCATCGTCGCGCTCCACCAGCCGGAGGGATAGATACATTGCGGGAAATATAAGGTTTGCAGGGCGTTAAAACCTGCGGCCTTCATGGCGTTTCGCATGTCTTTTAGTAATTCCAAATGCAGCAAGGGCGATTCGCTTTGCTGCACCAAGATGCCGTTTTCGGTCAACGCGGCAAAACAACCCCGATAAAACGCTTCGTTAAACAAGCCTTCGGCGGGGCCGACGGGGTCGGTGCTGTCGACGATGATGATCTCTACCGAATTCGGCGCGGCATCTTTAATCCACTTGATGCCGTCGATGAATTTCAAGTCTGCCCTGGGGTCGTTGTTGGATTCGCACAGTTCGGGGAAATAAATTTCTGACAAGCGGGTTACGCGCTCGTCAATGTCGATTTGCACGGCTTCTTCCACCGATGTGTGCTTCAACACTTCTCGCAACGTCCCACAGTCTCCGCCACCGATAATCCAGACTTTTTTAGGATTTGGGTGGGTAAACAAGGCCGGATGACTAATCATCTCATGGTAGAGGAAGTTGTCGCGGGTCGATACCATAGTGCAGCCATCGAGTACCATAAGATTCCCGAAAGTTTCGGTTTCATAGATTTCGTGGTGTTGAAAAGGCGATTGTTCTGCGTGCAGTTTGCGTTTGATTTTCAGCGAGAAAGCGGAACCTGCGCCCGAATGTTCTTCGGTAACCCATTCTGTTGGATTCATTATTTGGAATTCCTTGCAAATAAAGCCATTATATACTCAAATTTTGGTTCAAATTTCGGTTTTTGATTCTCTTCACCCCAACCCTCTCCAGCAGGAGAGAGGCTAAGAAGCTGACATTTGAAGTTAAAAAAGTACAAGCATTAGGCATTGAAAACCACGGAGCTTCACTTTGGACAAAAACACCGCTAACACCTGGACTATCCTTCAATCCATTCAAACTTATGCGATTAATTTTTGGGGAGATGGCTATTTTTCCATCAATGACCAGGGCAATGTTTCAGTAAAACCCAGTAGCGATATGGCTACCGAACTGGATTTGTTTGAGATTGCCCAATCTTTAAGCGAAAAGAATTTGTCTTTGCCAGTGCTGGTGCGTTTTACCGATATTCTTAAAGATCGCGTTAAGCGTTTGAATGACGCATTTGCGAAGGCCTGCACCAACAATGGCTACCAAGGTCGCTATACACCGGTTTATCCGATTAAGGTTAACCAGCAAGGTAAAGTGGTCGAAGGCATTATTTCAGCCGAAAACATCGGCCTGGAAGCAGGCAGCAAGCCGGAATTGCTGGCGATTATGGCCTTATCCAAGCCAGGCGGCGTGGTGATTTGCAATGGTTACAAGGATAGGGCTTATATTCGACTTGCGTTGATTGGACTAAAACTTGGTCTGAAAGTCTATCTGGTCATCGAAAAACCTATTGAACTGGGTATGATTCTGGAAGAAGCCGCTAAACTAGGCGTTAAACCTTGCGTGGGAGTACGCGTTAGGCTTGCGAGTATCAGCGCAGGTAAATGGCAAAATACCGGCGGGGAGAAATCTAAATTTGGGCTACACGCCAACGAAGTCCTGCAATTAATTGAGCGTCTAAAGCAAGCCAATTTGCTGGATTGCTTACAACTGATGCACTTCCACATGGGTTCGCAGATTGCCAATATCCGTGACATCAAAGTCGCCCTGAAAGAAGCGGGGCAATTCTATGCCGAACTGCACCGGCTGGGCGCAGCCATAAAAATTGTCGATGCTGGCGGCGGCTTAGGGGTGGATTATGACGGCAGCCGCTCACGACGTGAATCCTCCATCAATTACAGCCTGGATGAGTACGCACAAAATATCGTCCGCAGCTTTGCCGAGATTTGCGCTGAAAAAAACCTGCCACACCCTGGCATCATCACCGAATCAGGCCGCGCAATTACTGCTCATCATGCTATATTGATTACCAATGTTACCGATATTGAATCAGTTTATAGCAATCAAGCCGACATAACTCCCCTGCCCTTTGACGTTAATCTGGTCGAAATTTACCATGATACGCAATTTAATTTTAAGGACGGTCAAGAGCAATTTGCACTAGGTAAGGTCAGCATTAACGACTTGGCTAAAACGGAAAATGACTACGCCCTGCGGTGCCAGCAGATAAAAAGCCAGCTTAATCCGAACAATCAGAATGAAGCGGCTATCTTAAAAGAACTGAATGAAAAACTAGCAGATAAGATTTTCTGCAATTTTTCCTTGTTCCAGTCCATGCCAGATATTTGGGGAATAGACCAAATTTTCCCGATCATGCCCATCCATCGGCTAAACGAACAACCGACTCGCCGCGCAGTTATCCAAGACTTAACCTGCGATTCTGATGGTCGTATCGACCAATACATCGACGGCCAAAATATCGAAAAAACTTTGGCTGTGCATGAAATAGACAGCAACCAACCTTATCTCATCGGTTTTTTTATGGTCGGCGCGTACCAGGAAATTTTGGGCGATATGCACAACCTGTTCGGTGACACCCATTCCATCAACATCGAACTCGACGACAAAGGCTATCATTTCTATGACTTGCAAGAAGGCGAGCACGTCAGCGATTTATTGGATTATGTCCATATCAACAGCGAAGATCTGAAAACCGCTTACCGGAAAAAATTGGCAGATAGCACAATTAGCACCGAAGAAAGGCAGGAATATGAAAGAGAATTGTTGGCAGGATTAAAATCTTACACATATTTATCAAAATAATCATAATCTTAGAAAACGCCTTCAACGTATTGGCAATAGCAACTAAATCGAATTTTAATCTTATCTGGATAATATTAATCTTTTCTTCCACAACAACAATAAACTAGGAAAAACAATAACTAACACAAAAAAGTAGTTATTTTGATGCTCATTGTGCTGATGTCGATTATCATCGGCTTGGCGAACACCGCTCACGTCAATATCGTTAACAGCTGCGATTACTCCGCTGGCGAACTTATCGCCATCGTAGTTAGTTTGATTTTGGGGATTATTCCTGGGATTATTTTGCTGGTGGTCTTGCGCTAAGGGTTATTTAGCATTGAAAGCACCGCTTCCAGTAATAAATATAGACCGTCTAATACCAAGCAATCAGCTTCAATAAAAAACCCTAAAGGGGCTGCTGCCCTTTATTCAATGGATTACCCCTGCCACACGCTTAATCAATTCGCTATTGACTATGCGCCTAGTTACCAGAGTGCTTTTCTTCCAGCGATAAAGCATTCGTACTAACGAACTTTTTTGGATTGGTATTCCTCATCGTGTGTTCAGGCGCAGGATGAGGTGACGGATTGCTGTTTTGCATAACATGCTCTGGTTTTTGTACTGGAGCAGCTTCTGGTTCTGGGTTTGAATTACTGTTCTGCATGTGACGCCCTAGCGTAGGCTCAGCTTTTGGATTGCTATTCTGCATCTTCATTTCCGCTGTAGCGATAGTCGGTAAAGCAGAAATAAGCAGTGCGGCTATATCATATTTTTCATGTGTTTTAACCTTATAAGGTATACGTGAATTCATTCCCGCACCCATCGTATGGGTTATCAGGAACGGCTTACCTTTCATCAGGCGGGTTCATTCTCGCACCCGTAGCAAAACGCGCATTGATTTGGATCAAAAACAGCGCAAATAATGGTGCAGCTTACTACATTTTGGTGCTGCTATTACAGACAGTGCGCTTATTAACGGTTATTTCGCAATAAATTGATTTTTAAACACTTCATTGGTAGCCTATGAGTTAATCGGAATTAACTTGCCACCTTTCGTCTGAACTTGTCGCAGGAAGTGTGACCGAACATTCCTCAAATCAGGTACTACAAACTGTGCAGATCACACCATAATTATCTTTGGAAAAAATAATGAAAGCAGACATCGGATTAATCGGCTTGGCGGTGATGGGTCAAAACCTGGTGCTCAACATGAACGACAACGGCTATAAGGTCGCCGTCCACAACCGCAGCAGTGCAACTACAGATGGGTCGTGGGGGCCAGAAGACAGTCGACGCTTGTTTGAGAAAGAAAACCAATCTTGGCGCAGCTCGTTAACGCCGGAGGCTTGTAAGTATGAAGGTTAATACCCGATGGAACACGCTGGAAACGGCGGATGATGTCGCTTTAGCTACTTATAAGCACATTCTTGATGCGGCAAAATCAGCCATTGCCGAACGAGGTCAATTCAAGCTGGTGTTGGCAGGCGGGACTACGCCGGAAAAAGTGTATCGATTATTGGCGCAATCGGATGCTGATTGGTCGAAGTGGCTTATCTATTACGGTGATGAACGCTGTCTTCCCGTAGATCATGCAGAAAGGAATAGCGTGATGGCGGAGCAAGCTTTTTTGAGCAAAGTTGCTATCCCTAAATCACAGATATTTACCATTCCTGCCGAACTTGGAAACGAACAAGCCGCCGTCCAATACCGACAAATAGTTAAAGATGTCCTGCCTTTTGACTTGGTACTGCTTGGCATGGGTGAAGACGGACATACCGCCAGCTTATTCCCTGGCCATCAACACAATAGTGATGAATTGGCACATGCGGTTTATGGCTCACCAAAACCGCCACCTGAGCGGGTTTCGATTAGCGCAAAAGCATTAGGTAACGCACGGCAGGTGATTTTTCTAATTACTGGAGCGAATAAGCAGGAAGCCGTTAAGTTGTGGCGTTCTGGTTATGCTTTACCAGTGGCAAGCATCTTATCGGATAAAATTGATGTCTATATTGATCGGGATGCTTATTAAGGGAGTTGATTTCGTTCACAGTTCGACGACCGAAAAAAGTGCCCACTGCAAAGCTCACTGCGAACGGAATCAACATAAACCATTCATCCTGAGCTTGTCAAAGGACATAACATCAACATTTAAGCCCAATCTTACCCCACTCCAAACAACTCACTCAATAACCCTTTCTCTACACCCCTCTCTGTAATACAATTACCCGCTTTTTGGTTTGTTCGAGTAGACCGTACTTTCACTATTTTTTCAGTGAAAGCAGAGTCGATAGGATGTTGTGTTTTAATAATTAACGAAGGTCAGTTTTATGTGTTGGAGTGGAGAAGCATCAGGCGTGTTAGCTGCGATAGGTCTAGGTACCGCAGTTTACATCGCAAAAAGAGGGGAATCGAAAGAACTGTGGATTCCGTTAACGTATTTCGCGTTAATGGAGCTATTACAAGCAGTTACCTACATTTATATTGATTTATGTGACAACCCCAATAACCAGATTCTCACAATGCTGGGATATTTACACGTCGCGTTTCAGCCATTTTTTGTCAACATGGTGGCATTGTACTTCGTCCCACCAGAAGTCAAGGTTAAGATTCAAACTGTCGTCTATACCCTTTGCACAGTCGGCTCAATATTTTTGCTGTTTAAGATGTATCCGTTTGATTGGGCAGGAAAATGCAATATCGGCATTGAAGGATTTTGTGGTCCAGCGGTATGTTCCGTACATGGCGCATGGCACATTGCCTGGCAAATGCCGTTAAATGGCTTGGTATCAGACCCTATAGAGTGGCTATTTAATTTCCATTGGGGCTTACACGTTCTTAGCTACATCCTAGTTTGCTTTATCATGCCTATTATCTATGGCTCGTATCGGTTTGTGGCATTCCATTATTTGATGGGACCTTGGATTTCCAGCGTTACCACAAATGATCCGAATGAATTTGCGGCAGTTTGGTGTTTATTTTCGATTGCGTTATGTGTATCGGTGATTAAATCACCTGTACGGAAGTACCTGCATGTACGAAATTGGCCATTTTATAATCGCTACGTCGCGCAAGCTGAGCCAGTAATAGTAACTCGATAAAATCAAGTCATTAGGCAGTTACAACGTGGCAAGTACACGTAACTGCCTGGTGTCAATGGTTTTTCTGTTTGAGCGTTTCACCTACATTTAAGCCTGATAGCTGGCTTAAGACCCCACATTAGCTCATTAGGCCTACATTACATTGCCTTAGCTCGCTAGTTAAGTGGGAATCCCATTCACCCATCTCGAACTGTTCCTACGCTACGCAGAACTTTCAGCTCACCTTTGCTAATTTGCATTTATTAATGCTAGCATAAAACCGTAGCTTATTTTCCGCAGCATTTTGTTGTATTTTGTGATACATCTCTCATTATTTTAAGCGTAATATGGAGTGCTATGAGGTACTGGAGTTACCGCTATAATCCTGTAATGAAAAGCACAACACGCTAGAGAGTCACCTGCTACCTTTTAAATGTTGGCACTATGATTATGCTAATTTTCATAACATGCCTATAAAAATACGCCTATTATTATGGTATCAGGACTCACCTCACCTTTGGAGGAGGTTAAGGGCATTATAGCCGGCAGCACAGCCTGCGTAACAAAGACCGTTCAGCAAGAACCGTTTAAAGAACTCGTCACCTGTGTGCTGGCCTGGCTAGCATATAAGAAAACGGCTGACGAGAGCTTCAATTAAGCTTATTTTTCAATTGTAAAATACCCATTAAGCTTACCAAAACACATCCAAACTTTCCCTGATTAGCACGTAGCCTCGATGACGTAAAACGGAATCGAGGAACAACGACGCCATTACCCTCTATTTCGTTGTATTACATAAAATCTATTTGATTTATAAGTGTTTTAATTTCAGTTTCCTGCGCTATGATATTTGCACATAAGCGAAATTGCCCAATAGCACGGAGTAAATTTTCATCAGAATCAACCACTTTAAAATAGCGACTGCCTTCGAGATAATCGGTATAAAACCGAAGCCCTAACTCGAACGGGATCAGGCGTATGGCGGGGTAAAGAAATTGATAATCTTTATCTGTAAACAATGCACCCATTTCTTTTAGATAACTTGTTAATAAGCCTTGGCACAGATCAAGGTTAAACGCGTTCGTTTCCGTGTTATGGCAACATGACCGCAAACAATCGCCTAAATCATAATGAATTAGCCCAGGTTTGACGGTATCCAGATCAATCAAACTGACGATTTGATGGCTGGTTTTATCGAACAGGAAGTTATTCAGTTTGGGGTCGCCGTGGATAACTCTTTCTATGAGCAAACCTTGCGTTTTTGCTGTTTCTAAATCATCTGCAATATGCTGATAACGCGCAATAAAGTCTGCACAATCAGTGCCTTCAGATACCTTAGTGTTGGTTTTTACTTGTTGGTAATGCTGCAAATAGCTGGGTGTAATGTGGAAGCCCGGTAAGGTATCGTGCAATTTTTCGGAATCCAAACTGTAAGTAAGGCGATGGAATTGTCCCAGCGCATAGCCCACATGCTCTGCTTGCGTGCGATTGCTGATGGTTTCTAGGCTTTCAGTATTGTCGATATAGCTTAATGCCCGCCAAACATCACCTTGCTCATCAAAAAAAAAGGTATTGTTAGCTAAAGTTGGTAAAAGCTGCGGTATTTTTAGGGTTATTTGTTCATCGTTGATCTGCTCGACATGCTGGTTAAGCACCATCAAGTTAGCCATAATCTGTTCAGGCTGGGGGAATACCTGTCTGTTTATGCGTTGTAAAACGAACGAATTTGCTTCTGTCCTGACCAAATAAGTGTCATTAATCAAGCCATTACCTAAAGACTCAATCCGTGTAATCGACGTTGAAAATTGTTGAGCAACACTATTTATCAATTACTGAATCTCTGCACTGCGCTTGAGAAGCTCAGGTTTCTTTAATGATGCAAATGTGCTGCTAACCAACGGGCGGCTACTTCTTCTGCCATGCCTTTGCGTCTGGCATAGTCTTGAAGCTGATCCATGTCGATTTTACCGACATTAAAATACTGCGCTTCTGGATGAGAGAAATACCACCCACTCACCGCCGATGCCGGATACATGGCAAAACTTTCGGTCAGTTCAATCCCGGTAGTTTCTGTTGCATTTAGCAGCTCAAAAAGCTTGGCTTTTTCAGTGTGGTCTGGGCAAGCGGGATAACCCGGTGCCGGTCTAATGCCTTGATAAGATTCGTTAATCAACTGATTATTATCGTGAGTTTCATCTTCTGCATAACCCCAATAGTCTTTCCTGACCACTTGGTGCATGTATTCTGCCAAGGCTTCTGCTAGTCGATCAGCCAAGGCTTTTAGCATGATTGAGCTGTAATCATCGTGATCGCGTTCAAATTCTTCCAGCTTAATTTCGATACCGATGCCTGTCGTCACGGCAAATGCACCGATATAATCGTGCTTACCGGAATCTGCTGGGGCAATAAAATCGGATAGGCAATAATTTGGCCGGCCTGGCGCTTTCATATTTTGCTGACGCAAATGATGCAAGGTTTCGCGTTTATTGCTACGGGTTTCGTCAGTAAATAAGATGACATCATCATCGTTACTGGCTGCCGGAAAAAAGCCAATGGTTGCTCGTACTGTTAGCCACTCATCGTCAACGATTTGTTTTAACATTTTATTGGCATCATCGAACAGCGTTCTGGCTTCCGTGCCGACGACTATATCATCGAGAATTTTAGGATAACTACCCGCCATTTCCCAGGTTTGGAAAAACGGTGTCCAGTCGATATACTCGACCAAAATGCCTAAAGGAATATTATCGATGACCTTTGCGCCTAAAAATTTAGGCTTGACTGGCTCGTAGCGTCCCCAGTTGAATTTGTTTTGCCTGGCCGCGTCAAGCGTATGCTGCTTGGTTTTGGCTTCTCGGCCTTTATGGCGTTTCCTGACTTCTGCGTATTCTTCGCGTGTAACTTTAACAAATTCATCTTTTAGCTCGGCACTTAACAGGTTGCTGGCGACACCCACACCACGCGAAGCATCGGTGACATAAACCGTCGCACCTTTGTAATGCGGCTCTATTTTTACGGCGGTATGGGCGCGGGATGTGGTTGCACCGCCGATCATCAGCGGAATAGTAAAGCCTTGGCGCTGCATTTCTTTGGCGACATGCACCATTTCATCCAGGGAAGGCGTAATCAGCCCACTTAAGCCGATAATATCGACATTTTCCAAGCGTGCGGTTTGCAGGATTTTTTCGGCGGGCACCATCACGCCCAAGTCGATAACTTCATAGTTATTGCATTGCAACACCACGCCAACGATATTTTTACCGATGTCGTGTACGTCGCCTTTAACGGTAGCCATAAGGATTTTGCCGTTGGTCTGGCGGTCTTCTGCGGATTTGTCGGCTTCCATAAATGGCATGAGATACGCCACGGCTTTTTTCATGACCCGCGCCGATTTAACCACTTGCGGCAAGAACATTTTACCCGCGCCAAACAAGTCGCCAACCACGTTCATGCCGTCCATCAACGCACCTTCAATGACATGCAACGGCCTTTCTGCCTCTAATCGCGCTTGTTCGGTATCTTCGTCGATGTAGTCGGTTATACCTTTGACCAGCGCATGTTCCAAACGCTTGCTGACCGACCACTCGCGCCACTCCAGATTTTCCTGCTTGACTTCACTACTGCTGCCATCGCCACGGTATTTGGCAGCAAGCTCCAGTAATTTGTCCGTGCCGCTGCCATCGTGGGTGTTTAAGACCACGGCTTCAACTGCATCGCGCAAATCGCGGGGGATGTCTTCATAAATCGCCAACTGTCCGGCGTTGACGATGCCCATCGACATACCGGCTTGAATCGCGTGGTATAAAAACACAGCATGGATGGCTTCGCGCACCGGATTATTGCCGCGAAACGAGAATGATACGTTGGATACACCACCAGAGATTAAAGCATACGGTAGAGTTTGCTTGATTTCACGGGTAGCTTCGATAAAATCCAAACCGTAATTATTGTGCTCATCAATGCCGGTGGCAATGGCGAAAATATTGGGGTCAAAAATAATATCTTCGGGTGGAAAACCCACTTGATCGACGAGAATAGTATAAGCGCGCGTGCAGATTTCAACTTTTCGAGCTTTGGTGTCGGCTTGGCCTTCTTCATCAAAAGCCATAACAATGACTGCCGCGCCATAACGACGCACCAGCTTGGCATGTTTGATGAAGGCTTCTTCGCCTTCTTTGAGCGAGATTGAATTGACTACGCCTTTACCTTGGATACATTTAAGCCCCGCTTCCAGAATGTCCCATTTGGAAGAATCCAGCATAATAGGCACTTTGGCAATGTCCGGCTCGGAAGCAATCAACATCAAAAAGCGTACCATCGCTTCTTTCGACTCCAACATGCCTTCATCCATGTTGATGTCGATGATTTGTGCGCCGTTTTCAACCTGTTGCTTGGCGACATCTAATGCGGTTTCAAAATCACCTTCGATAATCAAGCGCTTAAATGCAGCCGATCCGGTGACATTAGTGCGCTCGCCGACGTTGACAAAAAGCGACTCTGCACTAATCGGCATCGGTTCTAGCCCTGAAAGACGACATTGCTTTTCAATTTCAGGAATAATACGGGGAGCATGTGGGTGTACCGCATCAGCAATGGCTTTAATGGTCGCAGGAGATGTACCGCAACAGCCGCCAATAATATTCAAATAACCATTTTTTGCCCAATCTGCCAGTTCTTGTGCCATTTGTTCGGGCGTTTCATCATATTCACCGAATTCATTCGGTAACCCAGCATTGGGATGTGCTGAAACATGGGTGTCGGCAATCGTTGATAATTCCGCGATATATTGACGTAATTCGGTTGCGCCTAGCGCACAGTTAAAGCCAAAGGATATTGGCTCGATATGTTTTAGTGAATGCCAGAATGCGGCTACGGTTTGCCCTGACAGGGTTCTACCGGATGCGTCGGTAATCGTGCCGGAAATCATCACTGGCAACTTATAGCCGATGGTTTCAAAATATTGATCCACCGCAAAAATGGCGGCTTTGGCATTCAGGGTATCAAAAACAGTTTCAATCAGGATAATATCCGCACCGCCATCTATCAATCCGTGCGTAGCTTCAGTATAAGCGTCAACCAGTTCGTCAAAGAAAACATTACGAAAGCCCGGATCATTAACGTCCGGCGACATGGATGCAGTGCGCGAGGTAGGTCCTAACACACCCGCTACAAACCGTGGTTTGTTCGGTGTTTTGGCGGTATATTCGTCAGCAGCTTGCTTGGCAACTTGAGCTGCGGCTACGTTAAGCTCATAAGCCAAGCCTTCCATGCGGTAATCCGCCATAGAAATGCTGGTAGAATTGAAGGTGTTGGTTTCGACAATGTCCGAACCGGCATCAAAATAAGCACCGTGTATGGCCTTGATAATATCGGGCTGGGTTATCGATAGCAGGTCATTATTGCCTTTAAGATCGACCTCCCATTGAGCAAAGCGCTCACCTCGAAAATCCTTTTCTTCCAGCTTGTAACCCTGGATCATCGTACCCATTGCGCCATCAAGAAATAAGATTCTGTTAGCTAATGCTTGCTTAAGAAGCGCTGTTTTACTCATTTTAGATTTATTGGAGGCGTGTTTGACTTGTTTATTATTGCTTTAAAAGCACTCAAGCTCTATTATTTTTGTCAGTTACCTAGGAGACTATCGTGTCAAAACCAACTATTATTCAAACCATCACGAGTATTTTAGCAGCTTTTGTGGGTGTACAGAGTAACAAGAATCGGAAATTGGACTTCGAGCAAGGTTCGCTTACGACTTATGTGGTAGGTGGCTTGATTTTTACTGTCGTATTTGTAGCAACCTTAATCTTTATAGTTTCTAAGGTTTTGGGCAATTAGTTTGAACACCGGTATGGAAAACCAGATGAATTATCAGAGCAAGACATTGCTTAGGAAAATATGATTATGAAAAGATTTATAGCTGAGCTTGAGGATCATCAAGAAGTGATAGGGCGATTAGTATCATGCTCTGAGGAAATTGAGTCAGTAGGAAAAGTATTGATTGATACATTAAAACAGGGTGGAAAAATACTGCTATGTGGTAATGGCGGTAGTGCTGCTGATTGTCAGCATATCGCTGCGGAATTAGTGGTTCAATATCAAAAAAATCGGCAAGCGCTTGCGGCCATTGCGCTAACAACTGACAGTTCAATTTTAACAGCACATAGCAATGATTTTGGTTTTGAAACAGTCTATTCTAGACAAATCGAGGCGATAGCTAATGAAAGAGATTGTTTAATTGCAATTTCAACATCTGGTCGAAGTGTAAATATAGTAAATGCAGTACAAGCGGCTAAATTGAAAGGCATGGTAGTAGTAGGTTTGACGGGCGGTAACGGGGGCGAGTTGTGTAAGCAAGTAACCCATTCTATTGTTGTACCTTCTACTGTGACAGCCAGAATTCAAGAAGCCCATATTTTAATTGGTCATTGGTGGTGTGGTGCAATTGAGGAGGCGTTAAGTGTTGGTTAAGATGCCTGAATTCAGTTCGGCTCGTATTATTGTTATTGGCGATGTTATGTTGGATCGTTATTGGTCTGGGCAGGCATTACGTATTTCACCTGAAGCACCAGTGCCTGTTGTTAAGGTAAAAGCAGTTGAAGATAGGGCGGGTGGTGCAGGTAATGTCGCACTTAATATTGCTAAATTGGGTGGAAACGTCACGCTGTTGGGTGTGGTTGGTGACGATGCTGAAGGTGACATTTTAAAAAAACTACTTGAAAAACAAGGTGTTGTTTGCCATTTTGTAGTTGAAAAGTCGATGCGCAGTATTTGTAAATTACGCGTTATGGCCCAGCATCAACAATTAATTCGAATGGATTTTGAAGATACATCAATAAAATTTGATCGATTAGCCTTAAAGAAATCCTTATTGAATCAATTACCAAAAAACAATGTCGTTATTTTTTCTGATTATGGTAAAGGTACTCTGGTAGATGTATTAAATTATATCGATGAAGCCAAGCAAGCTGGAATTAAGGTACTGGTCGATCCCAAAGGAACGGATTATCAACGCTATGCTCAAGCAGATCTAATAACACCAAATTTAGTCGAATTGCAAGCAGTGGTGGGCGCTTGTAATAGTGATCAAGAGTTGATTGAAAAAGGACGAGCACTATTAGCTCAGTATCAAAT
>SHZQ01000090.1 GCA_009695535.1 Methyloglobulus sp. | reverse complement strand
GTCAATTCATTGGTCAGGGCAGTATTGAGGAATTCTATAACTTTAGGGTCACCTTTCATCGGTCTATCTCGCTAGCTGATTAGGCTGCGAGTATAGAGGGATTTGCGTTATTTTGCATCAAGGTTTGGTTGCGGCTGTGGTCATTCAGTAGTTCTTTTACGTCAGGATTGCACTTGCCACAACTACCGCCAACGCCTAAACATTTGAACAGCTCACGCTGAGAACTCAAGCCTTCGTTAATGGCTTGCTTAATTTGGGTATCCGTTACTGCCTTGCAAACGCATACGTACATGGAGGGTTCCTGAATGGCTAAGTGTTATGCTAATGATAACAATTCTCATTAATAAGTCAAGAGGGTGGTAGCATTATTTTTGAGAGCTTGGTCGCAATTTAGCCAAAGAGCTTGAAAGCTGAGTACACTAATGTTGATTAAAAACATAAGTTAGCTGCGTAAAAACACTATAATTGCACCAACATTTTGTTGATTTTAGGTAGAGCTTGATCCGCATAAATGGATTATGGGAGAAATATTAACTGATTGTTATATAAGGAATTAATGGCTTAATAAGCCTTGATTGATAATTAACAAATGACCGTCACAACAAATCGCCTAAAGTCTTTAGTCAGCCGTTCACGCCGAAAATTCCTTAAAGGATTATTCAACAGTTGCGTCTTGATAGTTACACTGCCTTATTTCAAGCCAGTAAAAGCCCAAGCCAACGCACAAGCCGTTCCAGTGCTAAGTGGCACAGAATTTGACCTGACAATTGCCCATACGTTAGTCAATATCACCGGCACAGAGCGACTTGCCACGACCATCAACGGCACTGTGCCTGGGCCTACGTTGCACTGGCAGGAGGGCGATACTGTCACCTTGCGGGTCAAAAACCTGCTTCCCGAAGATACGTCTTTGCATTGGCATGGAATTATCCTGCCTTACCAAATGGACGGTGCACCGCAAATCAGTTTCGATGGTATTGCGCCTGGAGAAACTTTTACTTATCACTTCAAGGTGCAGCAATCCGGCACTTATTGGTATCACTCACATTCCGAGATGCAGGAGCAGACTGGATTATATGGCGCTATCGTTATTGATCCTTTAAAACCTGACCCTAATCAAGCTGACCGCGATTATGTGGTGTTAATGTCCGATTGGACGGATGAAGACCCGATGGCGGTATTCGGCAAGCTCAAAAAAGAAAGCGCTTATTACAACCATAACCAGCCCACAGTTGTTGATTTTTTTCGTGATGTGGCGAATGAAGGGCTAGGTTCGGCTATTGAAAAGCGCCATATGTGGAACATGATGCGGATGAATAGGACGGATTTGTCCGACATTTCTGCATCAACTTACACCTATTTGGTCAACGGACATAATAGCGAAGATAACTGGTTAGGCTTATTTAAGTGGGGCGAGAAAGTCCGCTTACGTTTTATCAATGCTTCCGCCCAATCATTTTTCGATGTGCGGATTCCTGGCCTTAAAATGACTGTGGCAGCGGCGGATGGGCAAAATGTTGATCCGGTAGAAGTCGATGAGTTCCGTATCGGCTTGGCAGAAACCTACGATGTGATTGTTTCGCCGGAAGACAACGCTTATACCATTTTCGCACAAGCTATGGATCGTACCGGCTATGTTCGCGGCACATTGGCAGCACAATCAGGCTTATCTGCGTCTGTCCCTGCGTTAGACAAAGCGCAGCCGTTGACGATGGGCGATATGATGGGTGCGATGGATCATGATATGGCGGGTATGGATCATAGCAAAATGACACCTGAGAAAATGAGCCAGATGGATCACAGTATGCACGATATGAAGGGCATGAGTGATGCCAAAACTGCCAGTAAGAAAAGCATTCAAGTCCATCATGCCAGCACGGAATTTGGTGTCAGCGTCGATATGCGGGTTGATACGCCACGTACGAATTTGGACGATCCCGGCGTTGGCTTAAGAAATAACGGCAGGCGAGTTTTAACGTATGCTGATTTGCACACGGTAGGTGGAACGCTTGATGCCAGACCGCCAACGCGGGAAATGGAGCTGCATCTCACCGGCAATATGCAGCGTTATATGTGGTCGTTTGACGGAGTTGACTATAGCAATTCCAAACCAATCCATTTCCGCTACGGTGAGCGGCTTAGGGTTATATTGCACAACGACACTATGATGGCACATCCCGTGCATTTACACGGTATGTGGAGTGAGTTGGAATCCGAGGACGGGCAATTTCAAGCACGAAAGCATACGATTATCGTGCAACCTGCCCAGCGTGTTACCTTCCTAGTCACAGCCGATGCGCTAGGACGTTGGCCGTGGCATTGCCATTTGTTCTACCACATGCACGCGGGGATGTTTCGGGAAGTGGTGGTTTCTTGAGTTTTTTACTTAAGGAATCTCTGGGCGATGTGTTTATTCCGCTCATGGTTCGACCAGCTCACCACGAACGAAACAAGCACATCACCGTTCGACTTGAACCCTTCGACTATGCTCATAAGAGCCTTGCCGAAGGACGTAATAAAAATTTTATGACGTTGGGCTTCTTATTGCTTATCACAGCGTTTGTAAATGCTTGGGCGGAAGAACCTAAAACCAACCAAATGGACATAATGTCAGGGCATGGCTATCATGGAATGGATCATTCCAAAACAATGCCCCATGATTCCTCAGCGAATGACCAAACTGCGGAACAAGTAAATCCTATCTTGAAGCTAGACCAAGGCATTCAATCACTGAAAGACAACCGCGATCCCCATGCTTACACCGATGGCAACGATTACAGTGACTTATCGAAACCCATAATGGGCGACTCGCATTATTTAGGTGCTTTTATTGCTGATCGTTTGGAAGGCGTAAACGTACGGGATGACTTTTCAATGATTTACGATTGGCAAGCGTGGTACGGGCAGGACTACGATAAGCTAGTCATTAGAGCGGAAGGCGAAATCGACCAAGGTACATTCAAAAATAATCGCAATGAAGCCCTTTGGGCGCGCGCCCTAACCGCTTTTTGGGATACGCAACTTGGCATTCGTGTTGATAGTGGCTTAGGAGCTGACCGAGTTTGGGGTGCTTTTGGCGTACAAGGCTTTGCGCCGTATTGGGTTTATATCGAAGCAACGGCTTATGTTGGTGAAGAAGGTCGCACCGCCTTTCGTCTCGAAACAGAATATGATGTGCTGATTACTCAAAAATTGATACTTCAACCCCGCGTCGAAGTGAATTTTTATAGCCAAAGCGATCCGTCTCGTTTGGTTAGCAGTGGTTTATCTAATATAGAGGCAGGTTTGCGCTTGCGCTATGAGATCAAACGTGAATTTGCGCCTTATGTTGGCATAGAATGGGCAAGTACTTTCGGTTCAGCGGCTGATATAATCCAATCCCAAGGTAAACAAGCAGAAGAAACTCGGTTTGTTGCCGGAGTACATTTTTGGTTTTAAGCCTATATTTTCTGTAAGTTTGCGATGTCATCAGGGCTGATATTGCCATTATGCAGGGCAGTGGCTACTAAAGCTTGGTAAATTCCTATGTGCGCTAATTTTATCAAATCCTTGTTGTCCCTTATGCCACCTGCGGCAATGATTTTTTGTTGGGGATAGCGTTTGCGGTAAGTCGATAAGCTATCAAAATCAGGGCCTAGCTTGCTGCCCACTCTGGGTAAGCTCATTATAATAATGTTTTCAGGCCATAATTTTTGCTTAGAAAACAAAGTTTTTGCGCCCACTTCGCCAGCTGCTGAATAATCCAAGGAGAGAATAAAACGGTTACCAAATTGGGCTATTTCAGCCGTAGTTTCATCCTGAAAAGATTCACTGCCTAACACTGGCAAAAAATTTTTGTGCTGTTGTAGACTCGCATCGCATAAAGGATAACCCCCATCTATCCAGAACAGGATGTGAGGAAATGCCGTTAGCACATCTTCCAATAAGCTTGCATTATCACCTAGTCGAGTAATCGCATTAAGGTCGGCAATGTAAATAATCGAAAAGCCAAAAAGTAATGAAAAGGCATTGATTACATCAAATATGTCTGAGGAAGCGCAAATGTCGGATTTTAATGGGGCATAGTCATCACGATTGCCGAGTTTGGCGTGTACGACAATGCCATTTTTGAGGTCGATGACGGGGATTATTTGCATAGCTTGTTGGTCGTTTGAGCCGCTTGTTTTGGACTGACAAGCCTAGGTTTGTCAGTCCGTCCTATATCCCATTTACAGATTTAACCCACAACCGCTTATCTGACCTTAATCCGCCGCCAAGTGCGTGGTGTTAGAATAGTGAGCATGAAAAAGTTAAAAATTCTGGTTTTCGAGTATATCACTGGCGGCGGCTTCAATTCGTCCGAGCTTCCCGATTCTTTGGCGCAGGAAGGCTTGTTGATGTTACAAGCTTTGGTGGATGATATCACCTGGATAGAATTAGTAGATCCTTTAATCATGTTGGATTACCGCATGATAGGAAAGTTAACGCACAATGTTAACAGCCATATTATTAAACCGGAACACGAGTGCCAGCAAGAATTCGTACAATTGATGGCATTGTGTGATGCAGCTTGGATTATTGCGCCAGAAAGTGACGGTATTTTACAAAACTTTTCTAAAACCGTAGAGCGGTCTGGCAAAATTTTGCTGACTTCATCGTCCAATGCAGTCGCGGTCGCTGGCGACAAATGGCTGACTTACCGGTGTTTGCAGAAGCATTGCATTGCAACCGTGCCAACCCAAAAGCTGCTCGATTTTAGTTACACGTCAGGTGAATGGATAATAAAATCGGTTGATGGGGTCGGCTGCACGGATAGCTATGTAGTCGCAGACGAACTAGAATTTACTGCGATAATAGAGTCTGTTGATAAGGAAAAATACATCATACAACCCCATATGCAAGGCGAAAAAACCAGCTTATCTTGCTTGTTTAAACACGGTCGCGGTTGGTTGGTCTGCGCTAATCAGCAACATTTTGAGCTTATCGACCAGCAGTATTACTTAACCGGAATAACGGTAAATTTCCACTCAGACACCACCAAGTATCAGGATGTGGTTAGTAATATAGCGAAAGCAATGCCGGATTTGTGGGGTTATGTGGGCATTGATTTGATAGAAACAGCGAATCAACACCTTGTTCTTGAAATCAATCCGCGTCTTACGACATCTTATGTGGGTATCTATGAAGGACTTGGTATTAATTGCGCTCGTGAAGTTGTGAGGTTATTGACAGGCGGTCCGCTGCTAAAACCGACCCGAAATAAAGCTGTAACCATCAAACTTAATGAACAGGAAAACCATGTCAGCTAACATCATGGGCTGGGATATCGGCGGCGCACATCTCAAGGCTGCAATCATCCAATCGCCGTCGGACGTTTTAGCCGTCTATCAACAGCCCTGCCAGCTATGGAAAGGCATAGATAAGCTGCATGAAGCCGTGCAAGCAATTCTCAGCCAATCGCCAGCCGACATCAATCAGCATGTGCTGACCATGACCGGTGAATTGGTTGATTTATTTGAGGGCAGGGATGATGGTGTTAAGCATATTCTGGTAGCGATGAGCCAACTTTTACCGAATGCCGAGGTGATAGTTTATGCAGGTAAAGACGGTTTTTTGCGGATGACTGAGGTTAAACCGAAACATTATGCCAACATTGCATCGGCCAATTGGTTAGCAAGTGCGACTTGGGCGGCGCAAAAAATTGGCAGCGGTTTGTTTGTTGATATTGGCAGTACGACTACAGATATTTTGCTATTAAATGACGGCAAGGTGTTGGCAGAAGGCTACAGCGACTATCAGCGCTTAATTTCGCAGGAAATGATTTATACCGGAATCGTGCGTACTGCCGTCATGGCAGTCGCACAATCTGCCCAGGATGAAGGCCAAGAAGTCGGCATAATGGCAGAATATTTTGCCACGATGGCAGATGTTTACAGATTGACTGGCGAATTGAACGAATCGCACGATCAATGCGATACCGCTGATGGCGCGGAAAAAACCGAAACAGCCAGTGCCAAACGGCTGGCAAGAATGATAGGTTGCGATTATCACGATAATGAACTGGCTCGCTGGCAATGCTTTGCGAATAATCTTCGGCAACAGCAACTGGCAAGAATCCAAACCGCATGTGAGCGACACGCGAAACGACTTCAATTAGCAGCAAACAGCCCAATAGTAGGTGCTGGCGTAGGTCGTTTTCTGGTCAAGCAGATAGCGCAAAATGTAGATCGCCCGTATCTGGATTTTGCCGAATTATGTTCAGATGCACGACTTAACTCGGGACATACCGCAGCCGATTGCGCTCCTGCGGCTGCTGTCGCTTGTTTAGCGACCTCGTGGGATTTAGAGAATGATT
This sequence comes from Methyloglobulus sp., assembly GCA_009695535.1. Classification (GTDB taxonomy): domain Bacteria; phylum Pseudomonadota; class Gammaproteobacteria; order Methylococcales; family Methylomonadaceae; genus Methyloglobulus. The sequence goes on along the minus strand of SHZQ01000090.1, from coordinate 1,021 downwards.
GGGTAAGCTTAGGAATCTCTGAACAAGCCCTTCGACAAGCTCAGGAGGAACGGTAAGTGGTTGATTCCGTTCGTGGTGAGCTTGCACTACTGACACTTCCTTCGGTCGTCGAACCATGTATAGAATCAACTTGTATAGAGATTCCTTAATATCCTATAAGAATATTAAGTTTATGCTTTAAGTTATTGATACTATAGTTTTGTTAAAAGCGATATTGATTGTCTGGGTGTGTAAAGTTGCGAGTTAGCTCTGCTAATCCAGGGTATTTTTGGAAGAAATACTTTGTAGGTTAGAATGTCGCAAAACGGGTTCATTTCTGACTGGGAATGAATTGATTAATCACTGCTCACGGCTTATGAAGTTTAAAGAGGTTTTCAATAACACATGCAAATCAGACGTTTAGTATTCGCTTTTTTCGTAACATCTCTGCTAACTGCTTGTGCGGATTTTGGTGGGCAACCGCCAGCTCCGGTATTTGGTGGACAAGCTGGAAACAATGGCAATGACCCGTATCTGGGTACACCAGACAATCCAGTTCAACATCAGCCACCGCAAATCATCGTTACCAAGCCGCTTGAAGGCTTGGGTAAAGTGCCGGAAATGGTAGAAATAAAGCCTGATTTTCCACCGCCAGTAGCACCAGGCAGTGACCCCGCACAACCTGCTGAAACGACTGATCCATTTGGAACCGATCCCGCGGCGGAAACAGGAAATCTGCCGGAAACAGAGTCTCTTGCGGAGCAACCAAAGCCCGCTGAGAATGTTGCACCGATAGCTTTTCCAGCTCCGGTAGTACCGAAAGAACCCGAAGCGTTAGTCCCATTAGAAACATTTGCTCCACAAACTCCCGCTGTAGGATCGCTAGTTATGGCGGCTAATGAGAATAGCCAAGGCGGCAATCAAGATTCTGCCGTTGCATCTATCGAACGAGCCATACGCATCGAACCCAGAAATGCGACTTTGTACTATAAGCTGGCGGTATTGCGCTTAAAGCAGTCTAAACCCCGATTGGCAGAAGATC
>SHZQ01000089.1 GCA_009695535.1 Methyloglobulus sp. | reverse complement strand
CAAGATAAATACACATTGAGTTTTCAAAGCCGCTTAAATAACAAATGGTTAATGCCATTCACCGACAAAGTGATCGAAGAACTCGCAGTAAAAGGTGCTAAAAAAGTGCTGGTGTTTTCACCCGCATTCACCGCGGATTGCTTAGAAACCCTGTATGAAATTGGCATAGAATACCAAGAAATTTTCCATAAACATGGTGGCGAAAAAATACAGTTGGTAGAAAGCTTAAATAGCGGGGACGATTGGGTGGAAACCATTAAAAAGTTGGCCCAATAACAAAAGGCGGACCAAGACCCGCCTAATGCGCTACGCCTATTCCACCTTTCCACCACAAGGCATCAGTTTTCTTCGATACGCTTACGAGGTCCAGCAGGCATTTCCAGTTTGGTTTTATCCCAGCCCTCCAACTCTAAAACTTCCTCCAGACATTGCTCCATCAACTGATGGGCTTGTTTGGTGACTTCGGCGATTCGGCGGTGGACTTGCATTTGCACACTGTCTTCGGGCGAAATATCCACCTTCATGCACTCTTTTTGATAATCGAATAATTTACGCAAGTTGTTAATTTGCAGGCTGACATGAACAGGGCAAGCGCACGCATAAAGAATGCCTTGGTCGTTGATTAAGGCCAGTTGTAGTGCTGAAAATTTATTGTCAAGGTTCATTGTTCTCTCCTCATATTATTACTATAACATCATGGTCTTTGGTGTATTACGCACTGAAATATACAGGTAAAGAAAATTCGGCTAACTAGCCGACCCATGGGGATCGAGTTGCAGCAACAGGTCGGTGCCCAAGAAGGTGGTCTGGTGGCCTGTGCTTGAGGGCATTAACATGTCTTGATCCTTATCGACCGAGAAACAAGGGCTTATTTTATCATTTCCGGTCGCTTGGTTGTGTCTTATGTTGACAAATAGTTATATGATTCAATTGGATGATGCGGTTTTAAGGGTTGGCTAATTATAAATTAACCCGTCTTTGCCAGCAGAGAAATGGAAGCCAAGCTCAAACTAGCCGCCAGCAAAGTTTCCCAAGCATCACCTTGCTGCTGACCTTTAATTTGACGATCTGCTTTTGCACCTAAAACTAACACCTGATTTAATTCTGCGTGTGTCAGTCGTTTTACAGCAGAATCAATAAGTTGCTTACGCTCACCCCACACGCCATTTTTTTTTAGAATAAGGTCTTTTTCACCTTGGCTGTGCGCGGCTTTATAGCCAATAAGAATCCTGGCTTCCCGCATGAGCGCCCATAGCACGATGGCGGATGCAACCCCCTCGGCGTTTAGAGCAGCCAATATTTTTAATATTTTATCAGCCTGGGCGGACAAGATCGATTCCACCAGCTTGAACACGTCGTACCTTGAGCTATCTGCCACTACGTCGAGAATTTGCTGTGTGTTCAACTTGCCTGATCCATACAACACATACAGCTTCTCAATCTCCTGAGCCGCCGCCAGCAGATTGCCTTCAACCTGATCAGCAAGTAGCTTAACCGCTCCTGGCTCAGCCATTATCCCGCGCTGCTGCAATCTGTCTTGAATCCAGCGATGAAGATCCTGGCCCGTTAACGGCCAAACTTGTATCACGCAACCAGCCTTGTCTATGGCCTGAAACCAGGAAGATTTTTGCACGTCCTTGGTGATTTTTCCGGCTGTAATCAGCAACAAAGTGTCTTCGGGAAGCCGTTGGCAATATCCCGCCAATGCTTTTGCGCCTTCTGTGCCCGGCGTTCCGGTTGGTAATCTCAGGTCGATAATTTTTTTATCAGCAAAGATGGAAAAAGTATCGGCAGATACATTCAGTTGCTTCCAGTCGAACAGCTTATCGACAAAAAATATTTCTCTGGCCGTAAAATCTCGTGTCTTTGCTGTCTTTCTGATAGCATCCGCCAACTCTCCCAATTGTTGCGGTTCGTCACCACTGATGAAATAGATCGGGGCTAGGGCTTTCTGTAATGACGACGATAATTGTTGCGGTTTAATCTGCACTATTTGCCTTTCGTCCCTACTACCGCCCGACCACGATTTAAAATGGTCTTGACTACTTGTTGGTACATTTCATTTCTGATAACGGTTTCTTCATTGCCCTTGGCGATAATATCTTGCTGATCGTTAAAATATTCCCTTCTGAAATCAATGGGTTCACGCGCTACCAGCACACCATTTTTGGCATCAAGTAGTTCGTATTCCAGATGACCTGCCAGCTCAATCTCATTCGACCGTCCTCTTTGGCTTAAAGACAATACCCTGCGATCAATGTTGTCATCAAATATTCTGAGTACAAGATCCGCTTTTTCTGGTGAATCGGTAAGCTGCCCAAAAGAAGATTTCAATACGGTAATTAATTGCTCACGTAATGCAGGTGAGCCACCTTGCAAAAAGATGGTTTTCATCCCCGCAGACAAGTCATAAGCTCCTCGCAAATGGTAGCCGCAAGCCGTGGTTAGCAGGGCAATAATTAAGATGAAAGATCGATTTATCCGCACAAGCTAACTCCTATACAACGATATTGACCAATTTCTTAGGCACGATAATGACTTTCTTCACGGACTTATCTTCAATGAATTTAAGCACTTGCTCATCAGATAAGGCTGCTTTTTCTATGTCTTCATTAGACGCAGTTGCTGGAATGGTGATTTTACTGCGTAATTTGCCGTTGACTTGCAAGACCAATTCTAAGGAATCTTGCAGCAATGCCGACTCGTCAACTTGCGGCCAAGGCATTGCAACCACAGCTTCCTTATGACCCAAATCTTGCCATAACTGGTGGCAGATATGCGGCACGATGGGGGCTAACATTAGCACGATAGCTTCCAATCCTTCTTGCCGTATCGCCTTGCCGTGATTGGATTCGTCCTCAAATTTCGATAAGGTATTCAGCAATTCCATATTCGCCGCGATAGCCGTGTTAAAAATGGTGCGTACGCCCATATCGTGGCTGACTTTCTGGATGGTTTGGTGTGTGTGTCTTCTTATCGTTTGCTGATCAGGTGTTAGTGTTACTTTGTCTATTGCTTGCCTTGTAACACCGGATGCGACATGAAGATAAGTTTGTCTCCATAGCCGTTTCAGGAATCTTGATGCGCCTTCTACACCTGTATCTGACCACTCCAAAGACTGCTCAGGCGGCGCAGCAAACATGATGAACAGCCGTACAGTATCTGCACCATATTGGTCAATCAAGCCTTGTGGATCAACGGTATTGCCTTTGGACTTGGACATTTTGCTGCCGTCTTTCAGCACCATGCCTTGGGTGAGCAATTTTTTGAACGGCTCGTCACATGTTACCAAGCCTTCGTCCCGCAATAATTTGGTGTAAAATCGGGCGTAAAGTAAATGCAAAATGGCATGTTCAATGCCGCCGATGTAGTGATCGACAGGTAACCAGTGACTGGCTTTACTATCGAGCATGGTGTCGGCTTTATTGCAGGCAAAGCGGGCAAAATACCAGGACGATTCCATAAAAGTGTCAAACGTATCGGTTTCGCGCCGTGCGGGTTTACTACACTTAGGACAAGTGGTTTTTGAGAAGGTCGGATGCGCCACTAATGGGGATTGCGAACCGTCCAAAACCGCATCTTTAGGTAAGGTGACTGGCAAATCTTTTTCGGGTACTGGAACCGTACCGCAACCGTCGCAATAAATAACTGGGATCGGTGCGCCCCAATAACGTTGGCGGCTTACGCCCCAATCGCGCAGGCGGAATTGCACCTGTTTATCACCCAAGCCTTTGGCATTTAGGTCGGCGGCAATAGCATCTATGGCATCTTTTGGCTTCAAACCGTTATACTTTTCGCTATTGACCAAAGACATAGCTTCATCTTTAGCTGCATACCAAGACTGCCAGTTTTGCTTATCGAAAGGCGTCTCTTCGTCAGAAAAATCGTTATTTTTACGATTCAACACCTGAACAATTAGCAACTTATACTTATTAGCAAAATAAAAATCCCGCTCATCATGCGCTGGCACCGCCATAACTGCGCCTTCACCGTAGCTCATCAGCACGTAGTTACCGACCCAAACGGGGACTTGTTCACCCGTTAATGGATGCGTTACAGAAATGCCGGTTGGCATTCCCTTCTTTTCCATCGTCGCCATGTCAGCTTCCGCCGTGCCGCTTTGCTCACATTCTTTTAAGAATTCGGCAAGTTCAGGATTGGTCTTGGCAGCATGGATTGCCAACGGATGTGCGGCAGCGACCGCGCAAAAAGTAACGCCCATGATGGTGTCGGCACGGGTGGTGTAAACCCAGAGCAACCCCTGTTTGCCATCAAGTTGGTAAGGAAAGGCAAAACGCACACCGTAACTTTTGCCAATCCAGTTGGCTTGCATGGTCTTGACTTGCTCCGGCCAGCCGTCGAGCTTATCTAAGGATTGCAGCAATTCATCGGCATAAGCCGTAATCTTTAAAAACCACTGAGCGATTTCTTTGCGCTCAACTTTGGCGTCACAACGCCAGCAACAACCGTCGATGACTTGCTCATTCGCTAGCACGGTCATGTCTTTTGGACACCAATTAACGGGGGCGGTCTTTTTATAAGCCAAGCCTTTTTCCAACAGCCTAAGGAAAAACCATTGCTCCCACTTATAGTAATCAGGATCGCAGGTGGCTAATTCCCTATCCCAATCATAGCCAAAACCCAAGCGTTTTAGCTGGTCACGCATGTAGTCGATATTGCTATACGTCCAGTCAGCAGGATGCACACCATGTTGCATTGCTGCGTTTTCTGCAGGCAGGCCAAAGGCATCCCAACCCATCGGTTGCAGGACATTCTTGCCTAACATGCGTTGGTAACGACTGATAACATCGCCGATGGTGTAATTCCTGACATGCCCCATGTGCAGCTTGCCGCTGGGGTAAGGGAACATGGACAAGCAATAGTATTTTTCACGGTCAGACGCTTCCAGGGCTTTAAATGCACCCGATTCTTCCCATAGTTTTTGTACGTTTTGCTCAATCTCTAGCGGCTGATAGTTTTCCTGCATCCTTATCGTCTTTCGTCGGTCAAAAGCGTTAGAATACCGTACCGACGCATAAATCTAAAGTGTCATTTTCAGGAGAAGACTCATGGCTAAAAATAAATTAGTAACTGCTTACACGGACTTGATGGAGCATCTCTACCTGACGATGGACAATTCTCTGCATTCGATGGCGGATGCCTGGGATATTGCCAAAGCCAAGTTGGGCAAGGCGGGCGAGCTTACCCATGAGGAAATCAGCACCATTTCCGATGCACTCAAACGTGATATTGAAAGCGCGGCACATGGCCTACCAGGTCATCAGGACACCAATTCCTTGTCGGAATGGTTTAAGTTTGATATTGATTTAATTGAAAATTTTACCTTGGATGCTTTCCTCAGCTTGGCAGACAAAACCCGCATCGAGTTGGCAAAACTGGGTGAGGAAACCAAAACCCACAGCTACCAAAGTGGCGATGTGACGATACCAGGGACGTTTATTTGCGACCACTGCGGTAAGGAAATTGCGTTTAAGACACCTAGCCAGATTCCCCAATGTCCCGCCTGCCACGGCAAAACTTTTATCCGAATTTGATATTAACAGCATTAGTCCTATAATGGGGCTTTCATCTATTTGATTTAAAGGGGAAATAATATGCGTAGAGTCATTTTCAACCAGAAAGGCGGGGTCGGTAAATCAACAATATCATGCAACCTCGCAGCCATTAACGCCGTTATGGGCAAAAAGACCTTGGTAATCGACCTGGATATTCAAGGCAATTCTACGCAGTACCTGCTAGGCAAAAAGATAACGGATAGTGACAAGACCATAGCCCATTTTTTTAAAGGTTGCTTGAGCCTTTCGCTATTTGGTGGCAGCACTAATTCTGGATTGGAAAATTGCATCCACGAAACGCCATTTCCAAATTTGTACGTAATCCCCTCACATCCTGATCTTGAACCTTTACAAGCCCGATTGGAATCGCGCATGAAAGTCTTAAAGCTAAGGGATGCGCTGGATAACCTCAGCGGATTCGATTCCATTTACCTGGACACGCCGCCTGTGCTTAACTTCTACAGCCAATCAGCACTGATTGCTGCCGACACCTGTCTAATTCCGTTCGATTGTGACAGCTTCTCCAGAGAAGCCTTATACACCCTGATGCAAACAGTTGCCGAAGTTAAAGCCGACCACAACAGCAAGCTGGAAATTGAAGGCATTATCGTCAACCAATATCAAAAACAGGCTAATCTGCCCAATCAACTGGTAGACGCACTAATTGCAGAAGGCTTACCTGTATTTAGCGCAATGATTTCACCTTCCGTAAAAGTTAGGGAATCCCATTCCGCCTCCAAACCTTTAGTGCATTTTGTGCCTAAGCACAAGTTGACGACTGAATACCAAGCCCTGTACGCGGAGATACACGGCAGTTAACACTAAAGACTATCTGTTTATTCCCAAGTGCTATGCGTACAGCTTAAGCATAGCGTGTAGCCAACAAGCTCGACTCACCCTACCCGCATAAAAATCATCCGTATTAGCATGATTTTTGCTGTCACAACTGCTTTATAGCAACTGATTTAGGTAAATTTTGCACAAAAAAAACCCAGCTGCAAAGCTGGGTTTTTCCACGGACTAAAGAGACTTAAAGAGCAATAGAGCTTGACTCAGCTGGTCTTTGTTTTGTACCGTCTTCAGGATCCAGACAGCCAGTTAAGCCAACAATCATTAAAGCAACAGCTACAAGTGATATAATTTTTTTCATTAAATCATCCTCCAATGGGTTTGAATTTTTTATTTTATTGTGCGCCTTAGAAGCACGGTGAATTTATATCATGACTGGAAAAGGGATGCAATAATTAAAACTCTATCCGCTGACCCTGGCTACAGAGAATTGATGTCCACGGGTAAGTCGTCACTCATTTGATTATTGGACCATCGCACCGATCCTATGGTAAGCCATTGAGATAAAAAGTTTTTATGCAATTGATCTGATACCCAATGCGTAGGCGCAGCAATTTTTTTCATTTTTATCTTAAAAACTGCGCCTTTAAAGTTTAAACCCATTCTATTACCCCAGAAAGCTGTTACCTTCATAATGAATTTTCGCAAACGCTGATTATCAATCGTCGGAGTCACAGCAATATTTGCCCACATTGAGTGAACACGACCCCAATTAGGCGCAAGTAATCTCCCCTGCTCATTAACAAAGGGCAACCAACGTTCGGTTCCGTCTGGATCTAAGTAAGTAATCGCCAAAATACGGTCGTAACCCGCGAAATGGTCGTGCAAATACAGCGCATGAGGGGTTATGCCCAAAAAGGTCGAAGACAGCATCAGCAGGGCATTGCTGGCCTGTGCAATAGGCTGACTGATTACTATCTTTTCAGCAGATATGGGCAGCCGGTACACAACGCCATAATGAATCGTGCTGTTTAGCTGGAAAAACACCAACACTAGCATTATTTTCGTTAGTATTCTGGACAGTGCTCTGGGCTTTTGCTGACCAAACTGCTCAAATATTTGGTGATATAAGGTTTTATCTGGCATAGGACAGTCAACCA
>SHZQ01000088.1 GCA_009695535.1 Methyloglobulus sp. | reverse complement strand
TTACGACTCGACTTTGATGACTTACCAGGATTTATTGACGTTATTTTGGCAGTCGCACAATCCTACTCAGGGAATGGCGCAAGGCAATGATAAAGGCACTCAGTACCGCTCTGGAATTTATACTTACAGCCAAGAGCAATGGGATGACGCGTTAAAATCAAAGGATCATTACCAACAACGCCTTGCCCAATCCTGTTTTGGACAGATTACAACGGAAATATTGCCTGCTGAGACGTTTTATTATGCTGAGGATTACCACCAGCAATATCTCGCCAAAGAACCCCAAGGTTACTGTGGTATTGGTGGATTAGGGGTGACTTTTGATTGAGTAGAAATGATTGAGACAAGATTGCCAGACAAAAAAAAGGCGGTTAACAAAACCGCCTTACATAGATTAGGAAGAATATAACGCAACTTTCAGCTATTGCGGTTCGCTAAAGAACCTTTAAAAGTTGGTAACATAATAGCAGTGGTTAATGCAATATGGAATGCGGCAAATTGTCGCACCCCCCAGAATGACTGTTAGTTCGCACAAATTCACAATAATGGTATGATTTATATAGATAAACTATATTTTTTAGTGTGCAAATAGCCCAGTAAAACAAAACCGATGAGATTTTTCATATAGCTTTTAGCAGCCGAAAAACTGCATTAATCGTAAAAAACCAGGTTTTGATGCGTTTAAATTAGCTCGAAAAGCTGTCCAAAGGCCGATGGATCGCCCTTCGTAGCTATCATTGGGTAACTATTATCTGCCTTATTAGCCTCATTTTGCTTATTACCACAGTTAAATAACATGCTGTCATACGTATTACCAAAATCTGAAATATCTGCCCTCCAAAACCTAAAATGGCTGTTCATCCTAAGAAATATGATGATCTTGGGTGAAGGTTTTTTGATCGTGATGTTTGTTTACGGGCTGAATATCGAAATACCTGAGCAGCAGCTATGGCTGGTTGTCGTCGCCATTATCGCGTTCAACGCGTACACCTCGCTGCGCTTGCAGACCGACGATCCAGTCACCGAGCTGGAGATATTCTCGCAGATTTGTATTGATGTCATTTCTATTGCGGCCTTGCTATACCTGACCGGAGGCGCATCTAACCCGATTACCTGGGTTTTTTTGCTACCCTTGATTATCACGGCAATCATGCTACCCCCATCGTATGCCTGGTATATGGTGATTTTAACCACATCCATGTACTCCATATTGATTGCCTTTAACGTGCCGTTACCTTCCATAGAGCCACACATGCCGGATTCTGGCATGATGCACCATAGCGTATCTATTACAAACGATAAGTTGTTGCAAAAAGCGCATGAGTTAAGCGATAACCATTATTACAATCTACACATGTTTGGCATGTGGTTTGGCTTTGTGTTTAGCGCAGGCTTGGTGGCATTTTTTGTAACGGAATTAGCTAAAACACTTAAAAATCAGGAACGAAGTCTTGCAGAAGCCCGTGAAAATGCGCTTAGAGATGAACGCGTCGTGGCTTTAGGAACCCTCGCTGCCAGTGCCGCGCATGATATGGGAACGCCACTAGGAACTATGGCTATTGTGGTACACGATCTGATTCAGGATTATCCGGTTCGGCATTTTCCAGACTTCAATGAAAAAATGGAGATTATGGAAAACCAGATTAACCGCTGCAAGGACGCTTTGTCGCTAATGTCGGCATCCGCTGGCGAGATGCGTGCTGAATCAGGAAAAGTCATGTTGCTAAGTAATTACCTGGATGACGTGCTATACCAATGGCGCACTCACAAACCGATAGCCAAATTACAATTTTTTATTGATCCTACTGTTGAAACTTATGCCAACATTATTGCCGAACGCACATTAACTCATGCGCTTATTAATATTTTAAATAACGCTGTTGAAGCTACCGATCCTGAACGAGGCATCGAATTTCATGCGCGGTGGAGTATGGCTGAATTAACGCTTAAAATTAGGGATTATGGCCCTGGCTTTCCTGCTGAAATAGTTGATTTAATAGGCAAACAACCGGTAAGCAGCAAAAATAAAGGTTTAGGGGTGGGCTTGTTTCTGACTTATTCCACCATCCATCGCTTGGGCGGAAAAATCGAACTCAGTAATATGGAAACAGGCGGCGCGAACGTGGAAATAAACATGCCTTTGTTGATTAACAAGGAGAATGAAGATGAGTACTGAATTATCGGATAAACCGATATTGTTGCTGGTAGATGATGATAAGGTCTTCTGTAAGGTATTGAAAGCGGCATTGGAAAGACGGGATTTCGAGGTGTTTGTCGCCCACAATCTCGAAAAAGGCATGGCATTAGCTGAACAGTATTTGCCTGAATATGCGGTGATTGATTTACGGATTGGTCATGAATCGGGGCTTGAATTGGTTAAAAAGTTGATTACTTTGGATGCGAATACGGCTTGTGTGATGTTGACTGGCTTTGCCAGTATTACCACGGCAGTCGAAGCTATCAAGCTGGGCGCTATCCATTACCTGACCAAACCCACTAATGCCGACGAAATCGTTAATGCCCTCAACAAAAATGAGGGCGATGCTGGGGTTTCAATTAACAAGAATCCGCCGTCAGCAAAACGGATGGAGTGGGAACATCTGCAAAAAATATTAATGCACTATGACGGCAATATTTCCGCAGCAGCCAGAGCATTAAATATGCACCGACGCACATTACAAAGAAAGCTGGAAAAAAGACCGGTTAGAGAGTAGCTCAAAGAACCACCGGACCCCCTTCACCTAGATGGAGAGGGGATTATTTACACATTAATGCCATAAACTATAAATAATTCAACCCTTTACGAGCTGGCTTTTAATCTGTCTTTTCCATCCCAGAACGGCGATTTTTTTATCTGACTGGCAATTTCTGATAAGGCTTGATGGAGGATGTCACCCAAACGACCTGTTTTTTTATTTAAAAAATCAATGGTATCTGGGTAAATGGTATCTGCTACAGAGGAAACTTTCTTATTTGCCTGCACAATAGGCTCAATCACTTGACCTCGCAGTAAACTCATCAACTTGTCTGGCAGGCTTTGTGCTGTGGCGACAATTTCATCACATAACGCCTTACCAGGATAAATCGCCTTGTTCTCGACTAAACTTCGCGTTGCTTTTGCTTGACCGCCGATAGTTTCCAGGGTTTGGTTGTACAAGGCCTGGGCGGGTGCAATAACAGATTTTTCAACATACAATTTTGCCAGTTCAGGACATTGCACCGCCTTGTCACGGACAAGCAGAATACGACTATCAACAAACGCCTTCTTTTCGATAATTACTGCTTTGGCTTCATCGACCAATTCCTGCGCCGATTTGATATGTTGTTGAATTTGGCTAACTGTTGGATTGATAACTTTCTCATCGATGCCCGTTTTAAGCTGATCCCGGCATTGCTCAATTTTACTGACCGCTTTTTCTACCAGAGACTGCTGGGCATAACCGAGTTTCAGCTCCATCTCTTGAATTTGCTTATCACGTTGGGAGATGTGAAGTTTTAATTCACTAATCGTTTGTTTATTTGTTTTAATTTGTACAGTTAGCTTAGTAACTTGATCTTCAAGTCGGCTTAACTTAGCTGACAGATCGCTTGTACCGATATTATTGTTTGAAACCACAGCAAGCCCCCCATGTAATTATTATAGTTATTATGTCGCTTAAAACCCTACCATTCTTAACAAGCTGGGATGCCAAAGTCAAGAGAAAATTAAATTCCTCAGATCCGTGGGCGTTTTTTGTTATTTATCTGTATTTTTGGTGCTATAGCAATGCTATTTAGTCATGAACGTTTTTGGGATAGCTTTGATCCACTGCGCTCGGCCAAATAATCACGGCCGTACGCAAGCGATTCTTGCCGAAGCAGGACATCCGGTCAAAATCTTCCCGTGCGATGGGTATGAATTGGCAATCGAGTTCTCTTTGGCGGCGTTCATCGGGGTCGGAATCGTGCATGTACAGGCAATCGTCATCAAAACCGCTCATGACGACCCAGTGCGGGGCTTTTTTTCGGTCCATCAGGAATGTGCTGATTAAGATTACCGGAATGGCACCGACCTTGAATGCGCCAATAAGTTCGTCTTAGGTGATGTTAGCGGTATGTACCTGGATGCCTTGCTCGCTTGCTTGGCGTTTGAAACCTTTATCCACCAATTCAACAATCTGCTTCCTGTCTTCATTGCGTACGCCGTCTATGAACAATGTGCCGACTTGGCTGATCCAGACTTCCACGCCGAAGTTGCGCCGTTTTGCCGCCAATACCAAGCCTAAGGGATGGCAGCCGCCACGCCCTGAGGTCATGAAGATGGTCGTGGCTTCCCGCCAGATATTGATTTCTTCTTCTTGCGAGGGTTGGTAAGCGCGGTTAAGCCCGTGCATCGCCATCATCAATGCGGCGGGCCGCAGGTAAAATGAGTGGCTTGCTTGAGCCAGTGGACGTAATTACACGAAATTATTACAACTAATTGTATTTAAAATACAAATACTGTATGTCTACCCATATCATGATGACAATGAATCCCTTTCAGAAATCATCACATCTTATGCGTAACAATCTCAATTCCCGCCTGCTGATACTGCCGATAGTGATTTCGACCGACTATTTTGGTTTCTTCGCTGTTATCCAATATTTCCAGAATCCTCTCGGCTTGTTGAAAATTTTGAGGACATTGAGCAGATAGGTTTATCACGGTGTTCTGCCAGTGCTCAGGGGGACTGCTTAAACCTATCAGCACGGTATTTTCAACACTAACCACCTCGCCAGTGTAAATTTGGTGTGGAATAAAGCTACCTGCCCTGAATGTCCAGAGCAGGTCGTCGATGAATTGGCTTTGTTCTGGGGAATCAGTCAATACGTAAGCAAAAACCCCACTGCGATAAGCTTTTTCGATTAGCTTGCAAGCAAATAAGTAGCGTTCTTGGCTTGATTCCGTCGGTAATACGTAAAAATTGATTTCTGGCACACGCCCAACCTATGACGCTGCTCGGTCGATGAGGTATTGGCTTAATAAAGGCACGGGGCGACCGGTTGCACCTTTGTTTTGTCCGCTACGCCAGGCTGTTCCGGCAATATCCAGATGCGCCCAACGGAAGTTTTTGGCGAAGTGCGACAGAAAACAAGCGGCAGTTATCGTACCGGCATCTTTACCACCTATGTTAGCAAGATCGGCAAAGTTGGATTTGAGTTGCTCCTGATATTCTTCCCAAAGCGGTAAACGCCAAACACTGTCACAAGCAGATTCTCCGGCTTTGATTAAGGCATTACACAGCTCGTCGTCATTACCCAATAAACCACTAGGAATCTTACCCAACGCAACTAAACACGCACCGGTCAAGGTTGCCAAGTCGATGACGACATCAGGCTTGTAACGTTCTGCGTAAGTCAATGTATCGCAAAGAATCAAGCGACCTTCTGCATCAGTATTCAAGACTTCGATAGTTATACCAGCCATGCTAGTGACAATATCGCCAGGTTTATTGGCATCACCGTCTGGCATGTTTTCGGATGAGGGGATTAAACCGACGACGTTGATTGGTAATTGCATTTTCACCGCAGCCAGCAACGCACCCATGACCGCCGCGCCGCCGCACATATCGTATTTCATCTCATCCATGCCCGCTCCAGGCTTCAATGAAATACCACCAGCATCGAACGTCAAGCCTTTTCCTACCAAAACGATAGGTTTAGCATCTTGCTTGCCGCCTTGGTATTCGAGAGCGATTAATTTTGCAGGTTGACGGCTGCCGCGCGAAACCGACAGAAAAGAACCCATGCCCAGAGCTTGCATATCAGCTTCTTCTAGGATTTTAACACTGAGTTCTGGATGAGTTTTGCCCAGTTCTAAGGCTTGTTCAGCCATATAAGTCGGGGTGCAGACATTACCAGGGAGATCGGAGAGTGCTTTTGCAAAGCTGACACCTTCAGCAATTCCTAAGCCTTGGATTAATCCCGATTGCGCTGAAGCAAACTCACTTTCCAAGATGGTTATAGCAACCTTTTGCAGCTTACTTTCGGTTTCTTTATCGGATTTGAGCGCAGTAAATTGATAGCTGGCATCATTAAAAACTTCGACGATTTGCCGAACATTCCATTGCGAGTTGCAGCCTTCAACAACGATCTCTGCAAGACCACAAGCAATTGATTTTATATACGATTTTTTTAAACTCAGAATCGCAGTTGATAATACTTTCCGGTAGTTTTTGGGTGATAAAGGCTTGTTTTCGCCCAAACCGACCAGCAGCACACGCTCAACTTCACTATCGGGAATCACATTCATCAGGACGGCTTCGCCAATCTTACCGCTAATATCGCCACGGCTAACCACTTTTGCTATTAGGCTTTGCAGCTTATCAGAAAGCGCTGCTCCCGAAGGAATCAGTTGCTGATTTTGATGCTGGTTCTGATAAAGGCCGATAATGATACAATCATGCGCCAGTGTTTCTATGGGCGCAGTTTCTATAGAATAGTCCATCTTGATTTATGCTGTTTCTAGTGGGAAAGGTTTAGTGTGGACAGCAATTGCCCCCTTAAATCTGTTTTGATTATACAACACAATTATCGTTTTATTTGAGGAGATAGGCTTGGAAGCGAATTGGCCTAAAGGCTATAAAATGGCACGGCGACCGTTGATTTCAGTCTTAGACAGAATGATAGCCCTGGACTTGCTGAAAACACTGCTGTCGGTATGGGCGGTCATAGTGGTCATTGTCGTGAGCCGTAAATTCATCAGAATTCTCGATAAAGCGGTTGAAGGGCATGTTTCTAGCGATACTTTATTGACTATCTTAGGCTTAAAAACCGTGACTTCCAGCATCTCCCTATTACCTGCCGCCACCTTTATGGCACTTTTGATGGTCTTGGGCAGATTGTACAAAGATCAGGAAATGTCGGCAATTGCGACGGCTGGAGGCGGTGCAGGAACGATCTATCGAGCGGTTTTTTTGCTGGTGTTTCCTTTAAGCATTACTAGCCTTGGCTTATCTGTTTTTGTTTCGCCGTGGGCTGAAAATAGAACACAAGAAATAATGCACCAAGACGAACAAACCTCTGGTATTCGCGGCATCGCAGCAGGTAAATTCAGCGAATATAGCCGAGGCGACTTGGTTTTTTATGTCGAAAACATAACGTCGGACAATAAAATGCACTCTGTTTTTGTGCGCACCAGGAAAGAAAACAAATCGAGCACCATAAGCGCAGAACTAGGGCACTTCGAAGAATTACCGGGTGGTCGTTATATGTTTTTTGAAAACGGTGAACGCATACAAGGAAAACCGGGGGATTTCGACTATACCATTGAAAAATTTAAAGAATACGCCGTTAAAATAGAAGAATCGACACTTCCCCTGAACGCTACACTCAAAGCGGCTTCCAGCGATACCTTGTGGAAATCCAAAGGTACAAGGGAGATTGCAGAACTACAAGACCGACTCGCCGTACCTTTGGGCATTCTACTGCTCGGTTTTATTGCCGCACCACTGTCCAAAATATCCCCCAGAGGCGGCATCTATGGCAGCATGTTGATGGGTTTTTTGATTTACTTTAGCTACG